>JAGBNO010000148.1 GCA_017634355.1 Lachnospiraceae bacterium | reverse complement strand
GCATTCAGTCCATTCAGGCTCTTCTGCAGATCCTGCTTGGTGTCCTGCAGATCTGAAATCTTGTCAGAAGTTTCATCCAGCTTCTTTTCAGTATCAGTCTGGGTTTTCTCCGCCTCCTTCAGCTTGTCTGATGTAGACTTCTGATCAGCCCACGCCAATGAAGGGGGAAAAGATCCTAAGAAAATCAAAGCCCCGCAAAGCAGTAATGCCAGTATTCTATTGCTTAAACAATGTCTCATCGACTTTTACAGCTCTTCTATTTCCCGAACTCTGCGTTCATGCCTCTCTTCCCCGGAAAATTCCGTGGAAAGGAAGGTATCCAGTATCGCCTCTGCAAGGCCTGGCCCGACCACATTGGCACCCAATGCGAGTACATTGGCATTATTGTGGAGCCTCGTCATTTTTGCCATAAACTCATTGGTACAGAGCGCGGCCCTTATACCCGGAACCTTATTTGCGGCTATGGAAATCCCTATGCCTGAAGTACAGACCACTACACCCAGATCTGACTTCCCCTCCGCCATATCCTTGCCCACTGCATGGCCATATATGGGATAATCACAGGACTCTTTGGAATGGCAGCCCAGATCCTTTACCTCATGCCCCAGTTCCTTTATATGCTCTATTAGCTTGAGTTTCAGTTCATATCCGCCGTGGTCAGATCCAATCGCAATAGTCATCTTTTACCTCCTATAATTCTATAATCTTGTGCGCTGCTGCCCTAAGAAGCCTATTCATGATAGCCATGCCAAGCTTCGGAGTGTCAAATGCCTCACTGTAGATGCTTTCTACATTCAAGCTGTCCATTTCCCTCAGAATGGCAAAAATATTCTTTCCTATTTCTTCCTCATTATGGAGGCTTCCTGCGATTTTTACAAGCGGGCAATCGTATAAGGCCACATTCTCAGTACTTGCGATCACGGCTGTCCGTATCCCTTCCCCCTGCTCTTTCAGGATTGCGCTATTTATATAGGCCGTAACACAATCTGCGCTGCCCCTGACAATTTTTAATTCCCCCTTGGGAGCATAGTGGCGGTATTTCATGCCTGGGGCTTTTGGGGCTATATCGGAGGAAATAGCGCCGTTTATATTGGGGTCTATATTAATATTGCCCAGCAGTTCCCTGAGCTCAGAGAAGGATATGTATCCAGGGCGTAAAAGCGAAGGAACATCTTCGCTAAAATCAACTATAGTAGATTCCAGGCCTATCCCCACAGGCCCGCCATCCAAGATAAGCGGTATGCGCCCTGACATATCAGCGGCCACATGGGCCGCCGTAGTGCAGCTCGGCCGTCCGGACTTATTGGCGCTGGGAGCCGCCAGAAAGCCGCCTCCTGCCTCTATAGTCTCCTGCGCCACAGGATTAGACGGCATACGCACAGCTACGGTGTCTAATCCCCCTGTGGTTTCAAAAGGGACTATATCCTTCTTCTTAAAGATGATGGTCAGAGGCCCTGGCCAGTATCTTTCCATTAAAAGCCTTGCGCCCTCAGGGATATCTTCTGCTATGTAATTAAGGCTCTCTGCTTTAGATATATGTACTATGAGGGGATTATCTGATGGGCGCCCCTTTGCCTCATATATTTTCCTTGCGGAAGTAGCTTTCAGCGCATCTCCGGCAAGCCCGTACACAGTCTCTGTAGGCATGGCCACAAGCCCGCCCTCTTTTAAGATGCGCCCTGCTTTGCCTATAGCCTCCCTGTCCCTCTCTATATCACCGAAAACCGGCAGTATCAGGGTCTCCAAGTCATTCCCCCAGGGCATAGGTAGAGATAAGGTCCCATATACCGCTCTCTTCCAGGCCAAGCTTCCAGAATGCCGCTCCTGCCAGCCCCTGGACCTTCATAAGGTTCAGCTTGGCATTTACGGAATCTGCATCTTCCAGCCATATTCTATATCTCGCTCCGCCACTCTCATATTCACCATAATTGCAGCCCGAAGCATCGTCCCATGAAGCCGTCGCGCCATGGTCAGACAGGGCTTTTTTTGCCTCTGCCATCCCCAATGCCTGCGATTCCACGACAGTGCCGTTCTTTTCCTGCCAAAGTCTGGAGAAAAACGGCAGTCCATTTATAACCTTGGAGGCATCCACTTCCCTTAGGGTCTCCTCTATGCCTTCCCTTACAAAATCAATGGAAGCTACGGGGCCGGCCTTAGTAGACCCGGCATTATGTTCATCATAGCCCATTATCACGACAAAGTCGCAGACCTTGCCCTGGACTTCCCTATGATAGTGCTTAGAGTACTCCTTTGGCACATAATTATCAACTGACAATACAAGGCCATTGGCCTTTGAAGCAATAGAGAGTTCTTTCAAAAACTGCGCAAAATGCTCCCCTGTTTCCCCTGAAAGATTCTCAAAGTCTATATTTATGCCGTCTGCGCCCACAGAAAGAATACTCAAAACAATATTCTCTATAAGCTTCTTGCGCTTGGAGGTATGTGATAGCAGCTCAAAAGTCCCTTTTGTGGCATCAAAACCCGCAGTATTAAAATTGTCTACTGCCGGCCAGACCATGACCCTTGCTTCATGGGCCGTTTGGACATAGTCAGAAGAAGACAGGTCTGATATGCCCCCTTCTGTGTCTGTGAGGGAATACCATGTGGGCGATATCACATTCATGGTCTTATCCTTCACAAGGAAGTCTGAAAGGCCGTCATTCCCTCCCTGATAAACCATCTGATGCCAGCCCATTATTATTTTTTGGTCATAGTGGACGCTATTGTATTGAAGTTCCTCAACTAAGCCCGGCGACTCAGTTTCTTCCTCGCTAAAGTCCTTAAGGCGCTTATTTTCCACATATCCCAAAAAGCCATCCGGAGTCTGCACCCTTGACCATACATTATTGGCCTCCAGGACCTTTACGTCGTCACCTTCTGAGAGGTTTGTGATGATTTCGCTTTTTTTGCTGTCACTTAGCCTCACCGGACAATTTTTATCTATTATGGCCCTGGTCTCAGTCCCCCATTCAGTCTTAAGGATAATATGCGCAGGGTCATCTAAAAGGCCGCTGCTCTCCATGTCCGTATATGCTTTAACGAGTTCTAGGGATAAATATGCCTCCCCGTCTTTTTCTGTCACATCGCCTTTGTCCAGCCCCCACTCAAATGTCTGCTCTGGAGTGGAATATAGGAGAAGCTTTTCATTTTCATCATAATAGAACCAGTCATTCAGATTATTTTTCACAAAGCTGAAAGAAAGAAAAGGCTCGCCATTCATAACAAAGGCCTGTTCTTCCATATACTCATCATTTAAGATAATGCCTGCTTCGTCATCTGAATCTATGCCAAAGAGCTTATTCCTGTCAGCTTCAGCGGTGGAACTCCCAAAGCCCTCAAAAGAACTTAGGGCCGTGCTTGCCCAGGTAATGATAATTACAAGCAGAAAGGCAAAAACCACCAGCATTATGACGGGAATAGGAGGCCGTTTCTTTCTTTTTTTTCTGCCTCTGTGGCTTTTTCCCTCTTTTACCCTTTTCTCTATAGTCTCCCTGTCTTCATAGTACAGATCTTCAAAACTATCGTCATTTAAGTTCATTCACGGGCCCCATGGAAAGATTAAAGCTATTTGAATAGCTACGGAAACTTCATTTTTTGACATAATGCAGTATAACACACGAAATGCTCAGTGAAAAGGGAAATGCGCCTATTCAGGCTTATACTTAAGTAGCTTTTAGGATATGAGGGGTGCCTTTAAGCGTGCTTTTCAAATAACCTATAGGCGCAAAGTCCCTTTTTGTAATAATACTATGCCATTACATATTAGCTCAGCCTTAGTGTCTGAGGACAATTAATCCAGCCATCTTGCCTGCCTGCGGCTCCTTAGGCCTTGGCTATCCTGTCATAACGTATTTCCTTTAATACTCCATCGGCATCCTGCACATAATCAGCCATATAGCAGCCAAATTCTTCCATGACTATATCTGCGGTCTGCTGCGGAGATGCAGGCCTCCCCTGCAGAATAAGCTTTATCCCCATTTCTACATAGCGGCTAAGCTTATTAAAGAGGTTCATCCTTTCTGAAATGTCATCCATACTTCTCCTTTCCCACCTGCTTTAAGATGACCAAAGGAAGAAAATATGTGATATATCCCTAAAACTCCTTGTGACAAAAGCAGATGAATTTTTTATTTTTGGGAAAATGGCGGAAAACCCTCTAGTGGCAATGTGCCGGAACAAAACTATACATACTGCTATTTTTCTCTGGAGTCATTGAGACGAAAAAAGAAAAAAAGAAATAGAAAACTCTGATAAGCTATTTCGATAGGTATAAAAGAATTTATTATAGAAACCCAGAAAGGTATCTGTATAGACTGGAAAACCTCCTTTCTGCACTACTGCATTAAAGAAGCCGTCCACCAGTCTTCCCAGTTGAAGATTATAAGCACTGCATTTCTAAAATGCAATAGGTTTTTTTAATTTTAAAACTGAAAATATATAAATCTTGCGGCGCCTATATTTGCGCTCAGCAGAATAAAAATAACGAGGAAGTAGTATGCCCCCCAGCGGATGTACCATTTCTTTTTTAGGAACCAGACCGCCACATCTCCCTTTCTCTCCCTTATAATATCCACGCATAGAAGCACGGCAAGCGCAAAAATAGCCAGAAATAGATTCAAATGCCCTAGTCCGAGAATAAAGGGGGAGGTGCTTAAAAGCTCATTAAAGCTTAAATGCCTGACCATACGGCTTAAATACCCCGTAGCCACAGCCAGGCTCTCTGCATTAAAAAATACGGCCGTAAAGGTGAATAGGCACAGTGTGGCCACCCGCTGCCATATCCTGTGCAGCCGGCCAAACCACCTGCCTTTAAATGGCATGAGCGAAAACATTCTAGCCCTGAAAGGCCTCGTGATGCTCCCCACGACCTGCAAAAATCCCGACAGAAAGCCCCAGACCACATAAGTCCAGTCAGCGCCGTGCCAGAGCCCCGACAGCGTAAACACAATGATTATATTTAAATACTTTCTGAATATACCCTTGCGGCTGCCCCCTAAAGGGATATAGACATATTCCTTAAACCAGGACATAAGGGAGATATGCCAGCGGCGCCATATCTCATCCAGCGTAAGGGCAAAAAAGGGCTGCCGGAAATTCTCCGTGAGCTTAATGCCCAGCACCTCGGCGGCTCCCACAGCAAGTATGGAATAGCTGGCAAAGTCGCAGTAAATCTGTATTGAAAAGGCCAGCGCCCCTATAATGAGATACCAGCCATTTAAATCCATATAATTTTGGAATATGAGGTCTACGACTATGGTAAGCCTAGAAGCTATCACAAGTTTGAGGAAGTAGCCCCAGAGCATACGGAAAAGCCCCAGCCTTATCCTTTCGTAATTGGCATCCGGAAGCACCTTGAACTGTGGCAAAAGTTTCCCTGCCCTGCCTATGGGGCCGGAAAGTATCTGGGGAAAGAATGACACAAAAAGCGCATAGTCCAAGATATTATGCTCTGCGGCCACATCCCCTCTATAGACATCTATGAGATAGCCCATTATCTGAAAGAGATAAAAGGATATCCCCACCGGCAAAAGCAGGGAAAACGGAGCGGAATACCCCAGAATGCCCATAAAAAAGCCAAAGTACTTGAAGGTAAAGAGCACTGCCAGAAAAACGAGGACAGAGGCCAGAAGCACCAGCTTTTTCCTGCGGGTATCTGCCGAATTCTTTTCCAGCAAGAGGCCTGCCATAAAGCTTAGGAGCGTAGCCGCAACAAGCAGCATCCAAGGTGCGGGGCCTTGAAATAAATAGAATATATAGCTTACTATCAACAGCCAGCCCCTGCGGAAGCTCTTTGGCACCGCATAATAGAGCAAAACGCTTATGGGAAAAAAGAAAGCAAAAGATATTGAGTTAAATACCATTTCGTCATCCGTCCAGATCGTTCACCATGCCCATGAAGAGTATGATTCCGCTCTCCCTGTCCCTTATGGCAAGGACAAAAGGCCTGTCCACCGCGAATTCTATGGGTTCTTCCACGCTCATGGCTCCAGTTAGCTCCATCATTATCTCTGTGACTGCGGCGGCCCTGCTGCCCTCTTCATCTACTTCCAGTTTTGCCCTGTGCAGAATATCTGAGATTTTCAGTTCTTCAGCGAGGTTTGAAAAGTCAGCGTTATCAGAAAAGGCCGTCTTTAAGCCCAATTCCTTTAGCGTGCCTGAGAGGCCTTCCCAGGTAATGTCCAGATTGAATTTCGGAAGGCGGAGGTCAGTGATATTCATTTCTTCCGCGCTGTCCAATGCATCAAAAAACTCATCTTTTCCGGCTTCCAGAAGCAATTCCTTGATGCCTTTCCCCTGCCCCTCTGCCGGTATAAGGAAGTCCATCTCTATATTCCTGTCTTTATAAGGATAGGCTATGGCACTTATGCCCTTGTAATCCTTTATATAGCGGAGATCTATATGGTCATTGTGCATCATGTCTATTTCACTGTCGCCCTTTAGCCCGTGGAAGGTCTCTTTAAAGGTGTCTTCGCCCTTGAAAGGATAATCCCATTCCCCATAGAAATATACCGCATTGAGAAGGTCTGCAACGGTATCGCTATTTACGCCGGGGGCGTAGTCCGGTATGAAGCCCTCTGTAGCTTTATTTACCCACTCTGATATATCCTGCTTTGCCCCCTCGGCATTATTCCTAAAATCGACGCTATGGAAATCGCCTTTAAAATATTTCACTGCGGGATCGCTGAAATTCTCCTTTGCCCCTCCGCTCTGTTTCAGGGATTTATCCAGCCAGATTGAGCTTGCGTTTTTGAGCTTGGCAGAATCCTCCCATTTCCTGTCCGTATATGCCTCAGATGCGCTTTCAAAGGCCTGCAGGTCGGAAACGGAGAGAAGCTCCTCCAGCTCAGCCTTGGTATCCCCCTTTGCCGCAAGGTCTGCTAACGCCAGGGCTGATACGAGGCCGTAGGGGGAATAGAAGTGGTTCCCCTTTTCGTCCAAGGTCTCAAATAGCTTCCAGTTGAAGCTATTTACTGACTGCTTAAGGCTGGCTGTGCCAGTCCCGTCTATTGCCGGCCCTTCTGTATTCATGTCTTCCCCGCCGCTTCCTGCTTCATTTGCGCTCTCTCCATCTTTCGAATCGCCGCCTTCTGCCATATCATTTCCTGTATCTGCGTCAGGTATATCTTCTGGGCCAAAATCCTTTTCCGGCTGTAAATCCTCTTGATTATCTGCATTTTTTTCTTCTGTGGCCGCCTCCTCAGGCGTTCCAGGCTCATTTGCCGCCTGTCCGTTCGCCACCGTGCCGTTTGTAGCCGTGCCGTTTGCCGCAGCGCCGCCACAGGCAATAAGCCCTGTACTGAGCGTGGCCAATAATATAATGCTAATATACTTTTTCATATATTCCTCTTTCTATAATAACTATCCGTCTTTTTCCAGAAGTTCCCTGTATATATCCCTGCGGGACACTCCCCTGTCCAGGGCAACTGCCCTCATAGCTTCTTTTTTGGATAAACCCTTATCCATATAATGCTGCATAAGCTCCGCTATAGTCAATAGCCCCATTCCGGCACTATCTGCCGTATCTCCGGCAGGCCCCGAATAACCCTCTACTACCAGTACATATTCGCCCTTTGGCTCCTTCTCACTGTAGAGATCCAGGGCTGCACCTAAGCCCATTCTAAGCACTTCCTCATGCTTTTTTGTGAGTTCCCTGCAGAGAGCAATTTTTCTATCTCCCAAAACTTCAAAAAGCTCCTTTAGGGTCTTTCTCAACCTGTGAGGGGCTTCATAGATTATTATCGTGCGCTTTTCATTCTCCAGTTCCTTTATCCGTGTTTTCCTATCCTTCCCCTCTCTGGGCAAAAAACCCTCAAAGGCGAAACGTCCTCCGGGCAGCCCCGATAGGATAAGGGCCGTAATGGCTGCAGATGCCCCCGGCAGTGCGCTGACCTTAACGCCCTCTTCTACGCACCTCTTTACAAGTACCTCTCCGGGATCTGAAATCCCCGGAGTCCCTGCATCGCTTATGAGGGCTATGCTCTTCCCCTCTTTTAGCCTCCCTATCAGCTCCTCAGCCTTGTCATACTGGTTAAACTTGTGGTAACTTGTCATAGGCACGTGGATATCAAAGCGGGTAAGCAGCTTCATGCTGTTCCTCGTATCCTCTGCGGCTATAAGGTCCACCTGCCCCAAAGTCTCCCTCACCCGTTCAGTAATATCCTCAAGGTTCCCTATGGGAGTGGCGCAGAGATATAAGGTTCCGGGCTCAATATCCATATTTCTCCTTAAGCTCTGCCGAATACTCCCCATCCTCTCCATAAACTATAAGGGGGCTTTCAACCTTTAGGGCGGACCTGCTGTCCTTACGGGCTTCTATAAGCGCCATTTCTGCATCTTTTCCCGAAGAAGGGTGTACGAAGCGCAGGCGCACGGGATTCAGTGAATTATCTTTTAATGATATAAAAATATCCTCCAGCCGCTTGGGCCTGTGTACCATAAAGAACGCTCCCTTGCTTTTTAACACCATTCCGGCCGCCCTTATCACATCCTTAAGCGTGCAGAGTATCTCATGCCTTGCGATGGACTTTGCGCTTTCCGGATTCACTTTTCCGCTGCCCAGCTCCATATATGGAGGATTTGATATGACAGCATCAAATGGCCGCCCGTAAAATAGCGCCCCCGCTTCCCTTATATCGCCTTCGATGATATCTATCCTATCTTCAAGGGCGTTGAGGCTTACGCTGCGCCTGGCCATATCCACGCTCGACGCCTGTATCTCAAGGCCTGTAAAGTGCGTATCCGCTGTTTTCGCAGATAATAATAAAGGCAGTATCCCGCTGCCTGTGCCGAGGTCCAGCACTGCGGCCCCTGCACTGACCCGCACAAAGCCCGACAGCAGTACTGAGTCCAATCCAAAGCAAAAGAGCTGCGGGTCCTGAATTATCCTTAAGCCCTTAAGCTCCAGGTCCAGAAGCCTCTCCCCCTTCTTAAGGAGGGGGCTACTCTCCATCATCAGCCTGGGCTTCTTCTTCCCTGGCCTGGCCTTCTGACTTCTTTTTCTTTTTCTGGTTATTCCTCTTCCGCCTGGGGGAGAAAGTGAGTTCTTCGGCAGGATATTCCCGCATTTCCTTGGTATCGCCTTCCTCAAATATGACCTTTACCATCTGCCGCAGCACATTCACGGAACTCACTAAGCCCTTCTCGCCTTCAGAGGTTGTCACTATATCACCGACATTTGGAAGCTTGCGGTTTAAGTATTCATAAGTCTCTTCTTCATTTTGCAGGCAACACATAAGCCTGCCGCAGACACCTGATATCTTAGCGGGATTTAAGGACAGGTTCTGTTCCTTTGCCATGCGTATGGATACAGGGCTAAAGTCCGAAAGATAGCTGTGGCAACAGAGCACCCTGCCACAGGAGCCGTAGCCACCGAGTATCTTTGTCTCATCCCTCACGCCTATCTGCCTAAGCTCTATCCTTGTCCGGAAAACGCTGGCAAGGTCCTTTACCAGTTCCCTGAAATCAACCCTTCCTTCCGCAGTGAAATAGAAAAGTAGCTTATTCCCGTCAAAGGTATACTCTGCATCTATTAGCTTCATTATAAGGCCGTGCTTATGTATCTTCTCCTTGCATATACGGAAGGCCTCTTTATCCCTTTCCCTGTTGCTTAAGTAAAGCTCATCATCCTCAGCAGTTGCGGGGCGTATGACGGTTTTCAAGGGCTGTACCACAGTCTCCTCAGGCACGTCCATTATCCCTGCCACCACCTTGCCGTATTCCACTCCCCTGGCTGTCTCCACTATAACGTGGTCTCCCCTCTTGAATTCAAATTCTCCCGGAGAGAAATAATATGCCTTTCCCGTAGTGCGGAAACGGACACTGACCACTTTTACCATATATTCCTCCTGAAATGTATCTAAGGATCTGTGTAACTGTCCAGAACCCTCTATCCGCCTTGCCCAGGCCACTGACCGGCTTAGCCTGTCAAAATGGTTTCAAAAATGACTATACGCAAGGGGGTTCTGAATAGTAGCGGGTCTGTCACAAAATTATTTCACGACAGTTTATAAAAAAGGACTCAAAAATTTCGTAACAGCTTTAAGTATCTGTTCATAAGCACAGTATCATTCAGCGGGCGGCATCCAGAAATAAAAGTTCCAGCGAAAGCTCCGCATTTACATTGGCATTGAGCCTCTTTCTGGTTTCCTGAACGCCTTTTATCAAGCGCCCTATATCTGAAAAGCCGTAGTGCCCTGCGCCTTCCCTTATGACAGATTCTTTTTCCCTGAAAATAAGCTTATCCGGACTTCCTCCGGCCTTCAGAAGAAGCATATCCCTATACCAGAGCAACGCAAGGTCCAGATAGTCATTTCTCTGCTCCTTAAATGCGGCCGCCCCCTCTGCCGCGCTTTTTGCCTCAGAAACAGTCATCTGCGGAAGGCGGGCAAAGACATCAAAGAAAGCCTCTTTCATCTCCTGTATTTCAGGAGATTCTTTTAAGAGCAGGGCCGCATCCCCCTTTAGCCTTAGGCAGACCGATCTGGAAATCAAAGTCGGCAGCAGCATGTCCCTATTATCCGTGAGTAAGATAAGCATCGCATAGGCGGGAGGCTCCTCCAGAGTTTTCAAAAGGGCATTCTGGGCCTGGACTGTCATTAAGTGCGAATCGGGCAGGATATATATCTTTCTTAGGCTGCTGTAGGGCTTTATGCGTATGTCCCCGACCACCTGCTCCCTTATCTCGTCCACGCTTATAGAATTGGGCTTCTCATGGGTAAGGGTCACTATGTCAGGGTGGTTATGCCCTGCGGCCATTTTGCAGGAATGGCAGCGGCCACAGGAATCCTTCCCCTTTTCCTCGCACTGCAGGGTCTGGGCAAAGGCCTCGGCCACAGCGTTTTTATCCGTTCCCCTCTCCCCGTCTATCAGATAGGCATGTGCCACATGCCCTCTGGCTATGGACTGCTGAAGGTATTTAACCAGCCTGTCCTGGCCGCCTATGTCCCGAAAAGCCGCCATGATATCACATTATGAGGTCTATAAGAAGACCCCTTATCTCGCCTATGGCGTTAAGCACACTTATATTATCGCTTTCGTCCTTTAGGAGCTCTTCTGCCAGGGCATCCAGATTCTGGTCTATAAGCCTTATAATGCCATAGACCCTGTGCCTGCCTCTCCGGTCAAGGAAATTCTCTCTCGAAAACTTGTGCGAGCGGTTCAGTACCTCATTCATGAATTCCTTGACGAGGCTCCTGTACTTCTTCATATCCTTGATGTCTTTACGCTTCTTTATCCTGTCGCCCTGCATAGTGATCTCATTCATCATAGCAGTGAGCCGCTCCTGCAGCTCCTGCTCCCCTATGCGGCTCGCCAGTGTAAAGCGGAACTCATCTCCGCCCTGCTGCACCGTCTTTGTGGCCTCTGTAGGCGCCGCCTCACGCAGCTGATTTATGCGGATATCCATGCGCTACATCCCTCCATGACCCATAGCCCGTCCGGAGACAGCCCCCGCACAGTGCTTCCCTCTTCCTGCAGTTCCTTTAATAAAATCAGCTGGCTCCTGTCTATCCTCTCACCTGGCACTAATATCGGTATGCCGGGCGGATACGCATATACAAAGGCCGCACTTATGCCGTTTTCAGCCTTTTCTAGTGGAAGTGCCATTTTACGGGCTTCCAGAGCCTCGGAAATGCTAAAAAGAACAAACCTCTGCTCCCTTATAGCTTCTGACAGACAGAGCCTGTCATCACCTTTGAAAAACGGTGCAGAGCCACATTCCCTGTCTATTTCCTCCAAAGCCTTTTCCAGCCTGTCAAAGCCTTCCCTGCTGTCCATTAACGATGTGAGGGCAAGGCAATACTTCCCCACCGCCATCTCCAGTTCCAGAAGATATCTGTCCCTCAGGATATTTGATAAATCCTGCCCATTCAAATTATCTGCACTAATCAGCAGCTTTGTGGGATCATAGCCATATACTGCGCCCGAAGAAAGAAGTTCTGCTCCCGCCGTCCTGATATGCCCTAAAGCCCCTATTTTATGACGGAACTCCGACAGCATATCGCAGAGCCTTAAAAATCTCTCCTGTCCCTCATTCTCCAGAATGTCAAGGCACTGCTCCAGTCCGGCCATGAAAATGTAGGAAGGGCTGCTGCTCTGATAGGCAGATATATAGTACTTAAGCCTCTCACTGTCTAAGAGATTGCCCTTTTTCAAGAGCATGGCTGTCTGGGTGAAGGCGGGTAATGTTTTATGCAGGCTCTCTATGGCTATGTCTGCCCCTGCGGCAAGTGCGTCAGGACAATTCCAGTCACTGCCCATGGGCCCGTAAATCCCTAAGTGCGCTCCGTGTGCGCTGTCCACTATGAGCGGTATGCCCCGACCGTGGCAGATATCCGCTATAGCGCAAATATCACTCACTATCCCCTCGTATGTAGGGGAAGTCAGAAAAACAGCCCCTATGGAAGCATCCTCTTTCAGGGCTCTTTCTACATCCAAAGGAGCGATGCTGCCACAAAAGCCCCAGCCCTCCACTATGGGCGGATACAGGAAACTTAGCTTCAATCCCCTTATAGCCGCAGCATCAAAGGCACTCTTATGGCTGTTCCTCGCCATCAGAAGCTTCCCGCCATGGGGCAGGGCGGCTGAAATGGCCGCAAGCACGCCCGAAGTGGAGCCGTTTACTAAAAAAAAGGCCTCATCCCCGCCAAAATAAGCCCTCATCCTCTCCAGAAGGGACTTTATCAGACCCTTAGGGTCATGCAGGTCGTCAAAGCCGCTTATCTCAGTGATATCCAGGCGGAAGGCTTCCCCCACTATCCCTTTCCTGTACTGCCGCTTATGCCCAGGCATGTGGAAGGGGTAAGTATCAGATTTATCCAGATTTAGAAGCTGCTCCAGCATGGACTTAGCGTAAATCTGTATGTATCTTTACGACGCATTTCTCATGGAGAATGTCTCCACAAGGGAACAGTATTTATCCGCAATCGTAACTATCCAGGCCTCCATACAGGCAGGGATACGGGTCAGTGTCAGCGGAAACATGTGCTTCACTATGATGTCCTGCTCCCTTGGGGTCAGAGCGAAATCAGCCCTTGCATTTTTCAGGGCTGTAAGCGGATGGGTAAAGCCGTGCATGGCAAAAAGGCCCTTTTTGAGGGTAATGGGCTTATCGTGCCAGTCATAGAGGAAATAGTCGTGCAGCAGCGCCCCCCTCACAAGCTCCTTCTCATGTACATTTATATGGAGCTTTTTTATTAAGTCGCTTATCCTTAAGCTGGTCTCCGCCACCCTTAGAGAATGCTGCATCAGGGAAACCGAGCCATGCTGCGTATATTTCTTAAGCTCTCTATAATGCTTATTTCTCAATATGTCGCGGCCGTATGCGGCTATGCGTTTTCTTATCATACAACCCCCTGCGTCACTGCCCTTCTGCCGGAGCCGCAGGCACTG
>JAGBNO010000147.1 GCA_017634355.1 Lachnospiraceae bacterium | reverse complement strand
TCCAGATTGAGATAGTATTTCACATGGCTTAGCTCCGCCCTGAATGAAATGGGCGAAGAGCTCTCCAGCGAATCCATATTGCCCCTCAAGTAGTCTGCAAAATCGCTGATCGCCTTCTGTGCGGTCTCCGGGTCCTTTTCGCAAAGGTAATAAATTGCATTCAGGGTATTGTATAAGAAATGCGGCCGTATCTGGGACAGGACGAGCTTCACATTCATGTCGCTAAGGGCCCTCTCCTGGGCCACCAGCTTCTCATGCTGCTCCACAAGCCTCTCATTCTGGGCAATGAGCTTATCTTTCTGGTCCACGAGCATATTCCTCTGTTTAATAAAGGAAGCGGCCAGAAATATTATGAGGAGCAATAGCCCCAGCGAAACGGCCGAAAGCACTATGATCTCAGGACTCACCATCTTCGTTGAACTCCAAAGAAGCCAATGTATACTCCCCCCAGGAGTACTGGCTCATATACTCCCCTTTAAATAATTTCTTTACGCCTTCAGTTCCCTGGTGGTCCAGATAGTCGTAATAGTCACACTGAATATTCTCCCTTACGACACCTATCCCGCCGTACATCCTGCATAAGCAGCCATTAAGGCCGTGCTCTGACAGGGTACTTATGAGATCTGTCCTCAGGTTCTTAAGATATGAAATATGGTTATTCTCGCCTTCCGTACCTTCCCACAGAGCCTCCATGATCTCGTCATTTTTACAGATGGCTCCCTTGCGGTCCACGAGGTACGCAAAGAGCTCCTTGGTCTTCTGGTAGCGGAACTTTAAAGGCTTCCCGTCCAGATATACCTCAAAATCGCCAAAAGCCCGCACATACAGCCGCTTCTCCTCCTGTACGGCGAAGCGGAGGTGCTCCATCTCACGCTTGACCTTATCCAGGGTGACGGGTTTTAGAATATAGCCGCTGGCGGCTATGCCAAAGGCCTTCAGGGCATAGCGGCTGTAACCTGTAGTAAAGATCAGGTTTATGTCGGGATGCAGTTCCATAAGCCTCTGCCCCAGGTCTACCCCGTTCATCTTCTTCATCTCTATGTCGAGGAATACCACATCCGGTCTTTTATCCTCGGCAAAGGCAATGGTGTCCTCTGCTCGCCTGAAACCCCTTATTTCGGATTTTGGTTCTGCCTTCACCAAAATGCTCATAAGGGCTTCCAGCTCCAGTTTTTCATCGTCCACAGCAAGGATCAGCATATACTCTCTTTAAGTCCGCCCTAAAAAATGTATAGTGAGCTATTCAGCCGTTCAGTGACTCAATGATATCGGGTAGCAGGCTGTCCACCTCGTCATTGCCGAGCTGGCAGGTCCCTGCGTTGTGGTGCCCTCCGCCGCCGTACTTAAGGCAGAGCTCGCCTATATCCACCTTTGATGCCTTATTTACTATGGACTTTCCTATCATTACCGCAGTATTCTGTTTGCGGAAGCCCCAAACCACGTGGACGGATATCTGTGTGTCGGGGAACATGGCATAGATCATGAAGCGGTTGCCCGCATAGATGGTTTCCTCATTCCTAAGGTCCAGGACCACCACCTTGCCCTCTACCCTTGCTATCCTCTCTATCTGGGCCTTGAAAAGCTCCTGCTGCTCGAAGTAGAGGTCCACCCTCTCCTTCACATCAGGCAGCTTAAGTATGTCGTCTATCCCATGCTCTAAACAGTAATCTATGAGCTCCATCATGAGGTCATAGTTGGAAATGCGGAAATCGTGGAAGCGCCCCAGGCCAGTCCTCGCATCCATTAAGTAGTGCAGCAGCACCCAGCCCTTGGGGTTAAGTATCTCATCCACCGTGAAATCTGCGCTGTCGCCCTTGTCCACGGCTGCCATAAGCTCGTCCGAAATCCTGGGGAATCGCTCCCTTCCGCCATAGTAATCATATACCACCCTTGCCGCGCTCCTGGCCTCTGGGTCTATTATAAGCTTCCCATTTGTCTCCGTGGCCTTCAGCCTGTCCACCTCCGACTCGTGGTGGTCAAATGCTATCTGCACCCTGGGGTCGTATGGAAGATTCGTCGTTATATCATTCTTGGAAAGCTCTATCTTTCCATCCTGCACATCTTTCGGGTGGACAAATTTGATCTCATCTATCATATCCATCTCTTTAAGCATCATAGCGCAGGCGAGTCCGTCAAAATCACTCCGTGTCACCAGTCTGCGGGTTTCTTTAGCCATTCCTCTTATCCTCCATTTTTAGACAGTAAGGCTCTCTTAAAAAGCCAACTTTGCTCTATCATAACATAAACTTATGAAGTTTGAAAGACACTTATAGCAAACGATTACAGTCTAAACTTATTTCTTTTTCAAGGATTTTTCCACGCTAATGACAAAATGCCTGTCTATTATCCCCATTTTCACGGCATCTGCGAAGGCTAGGAGTATCTGCTTCTCATATTCGTCATGCCCATCGGTCTCTTGTGTCTCGAAGAGCCATTCCGTGGGCTCTATGCCATTGGCGATAGAAATGCTTAAGTTTGCGGCAAACTGCTTGAATGCCGGCAGGTCAGAGGTATTCTTTATAAGAAGCCTCTGCTTTTTCCTGTTCATCTGCCCTACCGTCCTGACCTGCAGCCTCACCCCGTCCTGATTCCCCTCTATCCAGAACTGCAGCCTGGTCCTCCCCAGTATCTTATGGCTAAAGGACAGAAGCTCCTCGCTTATGAGGACTATCTTTGACCCCTGGACCCTTTCTATATTGTGGAATTCGCAGAACTCGCCCACATTTTTCGTGGCATCGATAAGGCCGCTCCTATAGTCTGATATCTCTATGGGGTCCATCTTTACGGTGATATTCCTGGAGACAGGAGTGATATAATCAGTCCTCGGAGTATCCTCTCTCATCACCACATTTGTATAGTAGTAAGGAATCTCTATATCATTTTCCCTGAAGGCCTCCAGTATGCGCATCCGTATCTCGCTGCAGGCCAGGAAGTTGTCCATGCTGGGCTCCGTCCATATAGTGGTCTCCAGGTTGAGGGCGTAGTCCTTATAGGACATTACATATACTTCCCCATAGCCCCCCAGGTCCTCATTGCTTGAGTTATTCGGAAATGTGTAAGGGCACTGCCTCACCACCTCCCTCACTATCTCCACGGCCTTCCTGACATCTGCTGTATATGCTATGGGAATGCAGATAAATGACCCCCTTAGCCTCTGTTTGTAGCTGGTATTAGCAATGATCTTATTATTGATCTCGCTATTCGGGATAATATAGCGCACGCCATCCATGGTCTTTAAGACCACATGCCTTAGTGTCATATCCTCTATGGTGCAGGCCTTCTCTACCTCCGAGAGCAAAACACGGTCTCCTATCTCAAAGGGCTTTGATGCGGAGAGTATGACGCCAGCCAGCACATCCTTTAAGATATCCTGCCCCGCAAGACCTACTATACCTGTTATTACCACCGTGCTGCCGAATACCAGATTGAAGACCCTGCTTAAGCCCTCTGCCCCTGACAGTAGCCAGAGCAGGGCGAACAGGAAAACCACCACTTTAAGGACATTCTCAAGAAACCTTAAGTGGAGCCTGCGCCCATTCTTTTGAAGGTTCCCAAAAAATACAGAAATGCATTTAAATATGAGGCAATAGATCAAGATGACCAAAGGCACCATAATAATATGCCCTATCATCGATTCGCCATTAAAAAAATTCTTTGAAAACATCATTGGCTAACCCTTTTTTACTATTCTTTTTCCGTTGTATCTGGCGCTTCGTTTCCGGCACATTCTGAATACCGCCTTATCCATACCGCCGCCCTCCTATAAAAAAATGCCATCCCCATTATGATTATAGCAAACAATCCGTTTCCTATAAAAGAGGGATGGCGTGAAATTAAGAAAATACAGAATTTACGACAGCCTCTTGTACATATAGTTTCCTATCATCTGTATGAGCTGTACGAAAATAATCAGGATTACTGAGCAGACTATGAGGTAGTCCGTCTTGTACTGCTGGTAGCCGTACCGTATGGCTATGTCCCCTATTCCGCCGCCGCCTACGGTGCCGGCCATTGCAGAATAGCCTATCAGGGAAATGATGAGCAGCACCACTCCGTTCAGCATACGGGGTATGGACTCCTTCACATATACAAATAGGAGTATCTGCATGTCAGAGGCCCCGAAGGAGCGGGCGGCCTCAATTACCCCCGGATTAGTCTCCCTCAAGGCATTTTCAAATATCCTGGCTATAAAGGGTATGGCTGAGATGGTAAGCGGCACTATGGAGGCCGTGGTGCCTATGGCCTTTCCCACGATCATACGGGTAAAAGGGATCAATATTACTAATAATATGATAAAGGGAAAGCTGCGGAAAACATTTACGATGAAGCTTAGGCTCTCATATATTACCTTATTCGGTTTCAAGCCGTCCGGAGCCGTGAGGGTAAGCACTACGGCCGG
>JAGBNO010000146.1 GCA_017634355.1 Lachnospiraceae bacterium | reverse complement strand
GCGGGAGACCATGCCAATAACGATATGGCAGGTGCCGAAGAGGACAGCTGGGCAAGCCAGTTCACAGCTTCAGGCAACTTTGACAGCGTAGACTGCCAGATCAATGGCTTAGGCGGAATTGCCGCAGTGCAGGATGTCTATGTGGCGCATACTAAGGCCGCTATTGACGGAGAGGCTCTTAAGGCCGGAGAGGGCACTGCTGCTGAGGCCGCTGCCGGCGACTTAGAGGACGGTACCTACCTTGCGGATTTCAAGTCTGACGGCGATATGTTCCATGTTAACGAGGCCAATAAGGGCAAGGGCGACCTGACCGTAAAGGGTGGCGAGATGACAATACACATCAGCCTTCCTACCAAGAGGGTGCAGAACCTCTTTATCGGCAAGTCTGCCGATGCGGCAAAGGATGGAGCAGAGCTCTTAAAGCCCACTGTTGACAAGGTCACTTATGATGATGGAAAGACAGAGGAAGTACACGGCTTTGACATTCCCGTTCCCGCACTTGACACAGAGTTTGATGTAGCCCTTATAGGTGAAAAGGGCAAGTGGTATGACCACAAGGTTACAGTAAGCAATCCTACTAAAAAGTAATCTTTTATCTTGCATTTATTAGATTTACGGCCCGTGAGCTGCCAAACGGCAGTTTACGGGTCGTCTTTTCATAGTTATAATATTCACTATAAAGCATCCCTTTAGGATAAATTTTATCTGCGTATAATCATAGAGGTTTTACTGTGTCGGTGAACAGAGGGCAATTCAAAGTAAACATAGGACTATTATCCGAATATAGAAGAGGCTTTATCTTAAAAAGCCTATCCATATTCCTAATAATTGCGTTATTTTTAAATGGCTGCGCTAGCACTGTGGCTACGGGCAGTAATGAGGATAAGCCTGTTGAAGTGGGAGAGTATGTCCCCCGCGATTTCCATTTCGAGGGCGGCTCCGGACGGGTGGAAATAAGCTGTCCCAAAGTAACGGTGGAAAAAGACGGCGCTATTGCGGAACTAGTATTCGATTCAAAGAACTATACCTATGTTAAAATAGGGGAAGAGACCTATTATAAAGAAAATGAGGGGGAAGACGAGTCAATTTTCCATATACCGGTGGAAAGGGACAGGGAAATGTCAATACTGGCCCAGACCATGGCCATGTCTACTCCGCATGAGATAGAGTATAAGATATATGTGTCCTCCTATCCTGCGGCGGCCGAGGAGGAGAAAGCGGAAAAGGGGACGAAAGGACAGCAAGCCGTAGTATTATCAGATCCCAAGGAGCTGCAGGGGCTGGAGCTCAAAGATGAATTGGAGCTGAAATACGCCAAGTGTTTCCATGTTTACAATTATGAAGATGATTATAGATTGATACAGGTGGAAAATAGCGGAGAGTATCTGCTTACGCCAGAGGGAAAAGAAGCTCCTTTGGGCCTGCCGGACAGCATAGTGGTGCTGAAAGCCCCTTTTAAACATATATATATGGCCGCAACATCTGTGATGTCCCTTATTTATGCGCTGGAAGCAGAGGATAGCATAGCTTTCAGCGGCGCAGATATAGATGGCTGGCATATAGAAGGCCCTGGGGAAGATATGAAAAGCGGCAGGCTGCAATATGCAGGAAAATACAGCGCGCCTGACTATGAGAGGCTGGTGGGAGGGAGCTGCGACCTGGCAGTGGAGAGCACGATGATACTTCATACGCCGGATGTGAAGGAAAAACTGAACGACTTAGGGATTCCTGTATTTATAGATAATTCCAGCTATGAAAATGACCCTCTTGGGCGTATGGAGTGGATAAAGCTGTATGGAGTATTATTAGGGGCTGAGGATAGGGCTCAAAAATTCTTCACGGCCCAGGAAGCCGTTATCAAAGCTGTGGAAAAATCCGTGGAAGGCGGAAGCGCAGAGGGAAAGAGCGTGGCAGTCTTCTCCATAAATACAGCCGGCACGGTGACAGTGAGAAAGCCTGAAGACTATATCCCCAGGATGATAGAGATAGCAGGCGGAAAGTATGCCCTGAACGCGCTGCCGGCAGAGGAAGGCATGGGCGGCACGGCCACCATTTCCATGGAGGAATTCTATGCTGACGCCGGAGAGGCGGATTACCTTATCTATAATGCCACCATAGAGAATCCCTTAAGCAGCGTGCGTGACCTTATAGATAAAGAGGGGCTTTTCAAGGACTTCAAGGCTGTGAAGGAGGGGAACGTGTGGCAGATAGGCAAAGACCTCTATCAGGCTACGGACATAGCGGGGCTCCTTACAGAGGATATTTATAAGATGTTTTCAGCTGATACAGCCGATATGAATTTTTTAGAGAAACTGCCGTGAATTATACGGGAAGCCTCAATTGCTCTACGCAAGTTAGTCAGATATTGCCAGAACCACCGCAATAGGGGAGGAAAGTAAAGAATATTGCGATCACATTCCAGGGTAATTCGCTATACCATTGTTTTTGCGGCGCTTTTAGCGCTGCTCATTCTTATGCTCATATTGAACATAAATACGGGAAATGTACAGATTTCCCCCATTAGGATTTTTGAGCTGCTCTTTACGGGAAGAGGCGAAGAGAATGAGCTGAATATAATCTTTAAGATAAGGCTGCCCCGACTCATAATGGCGGCTCTTCTGGGGGGCGCTCTTGCGCTGGCGGGCTTTTTATTGCAGACCTTTTTTGGAAATCCCATTGCCGGCCCATTCGTGCTGGGCATATCCTCCGGCGCAAAGATGCTCGTGGCGCTTACAATGATTTATTTCCTGGACAAGGCGGGGCGGGTCTCGTCCATTCTCATGGTGCTGTCAGCCTTTGTGGGCGCAATGATGTCCACGCTTTTTATACTCGTAATATCCCAGCATGTACGGCAGATGGCGGGGCTCTTGGTGGCAGGCATAATGATAGGATATATCTGCTCGGCCATTACGGACTTTCTTGTGACCTTTGCAGAGGATTCTGACATAGTAAACCTACGGGGCTGGTCACTTGGCAGCTTTTCAGGAATGGACATGGGGAATGTAAGGTCTGCGTTAATCATAGTGGGCATCTGCTCCATATTCACTTTTTTCCTATCCAAACCTATAGGAGCCTTTCAGCTGGGTGAGAACTATGCGCAGAGCATGGGCGTAAATGTGCGGCGTTTCCGTATATTGCTGATACTTTTATCCAGCCTTCTTGCGGCCTGTGTCACCGCTTATGCGGGACCCATTTCATTTGTGGGCATAGCCGTGCCCTTCCTTATGAAAAGAAGCCTGAAGACAGCTAAGCCGCTTGTGGTGATCCCAGCTACTTTTCTGGGAGGGGCAGTATTCTGTACTTTTAGCGACCTCATTGCGAGGACGGCCTTTGCGCCTACTGAACTCAATATCAGCACTGTTACATCTCTCTTTGGCGCGCCCATAGTAATATATATGCTCCTTAATAACAGGAAAAATAAAGAGTGAAGGAAATGAACGCTTATCTCAATCTGGAAAATCTCACGGTAGGCTATGGCGCCCATGCGGTTATTGAAGATATAGGGCTGCAGGTAAAGAAGGGCGAGATACTGACTCTTATAGGGGCAAACGGTGCGGGAAAGTCTACTATCCTAAAGACCATAATAAAGCAGCTCCCGCCCCTAAAAGGAGCCGTAATGATAGAGAAAAAGGGCATAGCTGACTATAGCTTTTCCGAGCTCTCAAAGACCATGGCGGTGGTACTGACGGAACGTATAAGGCCGGAATTAATGACCTGCAGGGAGGTCGTGGCTATGGGACGCTATCCCTATACAGGGCGGCTTGGGTTACTAGGCAAAGAGGACGAGGAGAAGGTCGCAGGTGCCATGAGGGCGGTCCATGCAGAGGAAGTAGCTGATAAGGACTTCAATGCCACCAGCGACGGACAGAAGCAGAGGGTGCTACTGGCAAGGGCACTCTGTCAGGAACCTGAGCTTTTGATACTGGATGAGCCCACATCTTTTCTGGATATAAGGTATAAGCTGGAACTGCTTTCCATACTCCGGAATATGGCCAGGCAAAAAGGGATAACTGTGGTAATGTCCTTGCACGAGATAGACCTTGCCATGAAAATATCGGACCGTGTGGTCTGTGTAAAGGGCGACAGGATATTCTGTGAAGGCAGTCCTGAGGAAGTTTTGGATGAAGGGGTCATAAGGAGCCTCTATGGCATAGAGGGCGGACACTTCGACCCGCTCTTCGGCTCCCTGGAGCTGCCCCGCGCCGAGGGCAGGCCTGAAGTCCTGGTGCTGTCGGACAGCGGAAGGGGCATACCCATATACAGGAGGCTGCAGAAAGAAGGCCGCCCATTTGCGGCGGCCGTAGTATACAGAAATGACCAGGACTATCAAGTGGCCAGATACCTGGCATCTGAAATCGTGACAGAAGAACCTTTCAGGTATATTTCAGATGAAAACTACGAGAAGGCACTGTCACTTTTAGATGAATGTAAAGAGGTCTATGATGCGGGACTAAGTATAGGTGAGTGCAACGCCCGCATGGCCAAACTCAGGCAGGAAGCTGCAGACAGGGGAAAGCTTTCCTGACAGATCCTTAGATAATATTCAGATCCTCTATAAAGCGGGTGACGGTAAATATCTCCATTACGGGATCGCTTACATTCTTTATTGCCATTTCGCCCTGGTCTTCCATTACCTGCATGGCGCCAAGGAGCACTCTGAGGCCCGCGCTGGATATATAAGCCACCTTTTCAAAGTCGAAAATGAGCTTTTCCACGCCGTCCAGGGCTGGCTCCAGTTCTTTTTCCAGCTTGGGGGCATTTAGTGTGTCCAGCCTTCCGTCCAATGCCACAACGAGTTCGTTTCCGTTTCTTTCAAGATTGATTTCCATATAGCATACTCCTTTAATATATCACCGGCCTTTAAAAGTGAAGCATAACATGGTAAGGTCGTCTGCCTGTTCTGAACCGTCCGCAAATTCCGCTACGCTCTCCCTTACAGTGCGCAGGATATCAGATGGGCTAATGATCCCCGGCTTATTCAGGGCCTCAACCATTCTATCTATGCCGTAGAATTCCTCCGAAATGTTTGTTGCCTCTGGCACGCCGTCAGTATAGATAAAGAAGGTATCACCGGGGGCCAGCTGCAGGGTATAATTATTATAAGTCTTTTTCTTTAATCCTGCCAGTACAAAGCCGTGCTCGTCGTGCACTATTTCAAACTGGCCATTATTCTTCTTTAATACAGGCTCTTCATGGCCGGCATTACAGGCTGAGAGCTCGCCGCTTATAAGGTTCAGTATGCCCAGCCATACTGTGACAAACATGTGCGCCCTGCGGTTCTTGCTAAGCTGCATATTTACCTCTGTCAATATCTCTGCGGGAGATTTTCCCATAATGGCATGGCTCTGTATGAGGTTCTTTACCATCATCATAAAGAGCGCTGCAGGGATGCCTTTTCCGGAGACATCGGCTATGACCAGGGCCAGGTGTTCGCCGTCCAGATAGAAGAAGTCATAGAAATCTCCGCCCACATCCCTTGCGGGGAGCATGACGGCATCCAGCTCGTACTCATCCTTCTGGGCAAATTCGGGATTCACATCGGGAAGGGCGGCCTGCTGTATTTTTGCGGCCAGATCCAGCTCAGTCTGCACCCTCTCCCTTTCAGCGGTGATCTGGGTAAGGTCTTCGGTATACCTGACTATATTTGTCTGCATCAGGCGTATGTCTTCATATAGTTCCTGTATCTCATCATTTGATGTGATATTCAGATTGATTACGCTGTCTAAGCTGTAGCCGCCGTCGGCATTTGAGAAATTAGCCGTGCCTTTTTGTAGTTTAAGCAGGGGCGATGTCACCATGTGCCGTACGAGGAGAACATTTATGATCAGTATGACTATCAGCAGAGCCACAATAAAGAGTATGGTATTAAAGAGGAATCTATGCCTCTCACGGACAACACCGTTCATGTCCAGATCGGCGCAGGCAAGGCCTATAGGCTTTTCTTCATCATAATCGAGGATGGTGGCACAGGAGGTACAGAGCCACCCATATTGATTTCTGTATACGGTGGGCGGCACAGGGATATTATTTCTATAATCATCGAATTCAGGTATATCATCCTCTTTATCGCCTATGGCAAATACCCCAATTTCGGGGTCTATAAGGGTATAGGTGTCATCCTCGTAATCTATTTGTATATATACAGAAGTCATGCCGAAATTGTTCCTTATATTTTCGAGATTCCGGCACTGTATCTCATAGGAATCTAGAAGCGACCAGTCAGGATAGTCGGGGCCGTAGTGTGAGTACTGATTATCCATCCAATCCTCCAGTATCCTAGGATCGGATGC
>JAGBNO010000145.1 GCA_017634355.1 Lachnospiraceae bacterium | reverse complement strand
CTCTTTGGCGACAGGATGTATATAGCAAATGCGACGGGCTGCTCCTCCATCTGGGGCAACTCCTCACCCTCCACTCCCTACACTGTCAACAAGCAGGGCAGAGGTCCGGCATGGGATAACTCCCTGTTTGAGGACAATGCGGAATTCGGTTTCGGTATGTTCTTAGCCCAGAAAACCCTCAGGGGAAATCTGAAGGACAGGCTGGAAAAGCTGGCTGAGGCAGATACCAGCCTTAAGGGTGCTCTGGATAAGTGGGTAGAGACCTACGACTCCACCCTGCTCAATACCGACGCCACGGCAGAGCTCGTGGAAGCCCTCAACAAGAACGGCTCTGATGCCGCAAAGGAGATCCTTAATAATAAGGACTTCCTCGCCAAGAAATCCCAGTGGATATTCGGCGGAGACGGCTGGGCATACGACATCGGCTTCGGCGGCTTAGACCATGTGCTGGCATCGGGAGAAGATGTAAATGTATTTGTATTCAATACAGAGGTCTATTCCAATACCGGCGGACAGTCCTCAAAAGCTACTCCTACCGGTGCGGTGGCGCAGTTTGCCGCAGGCGGCAAGGAGATTAAGCAGAAGGACCTTGCGGCTATCGCGATGAGCTATGGCTATGTCTATGTGGCCCAGGTTTCCATGGGAGCCAATATGGCCCAGCTCGTAAAGGCCATCTCTGAGGCTGAGGCATATCACGGGCCTTCACTCATCATAGGATATGCGCCCTGCATTAACCACAGGATAAGGGTAGGCATGGGCAAGTCCATAGAAGAAGAGAAGAAGGCTGTGCAGGCCGGTTACTGGAATCTTTTCCGTTACAATCCTGCCGGCGGGGACAAGAAATTCACGCTGGATTCCAAGGCCGCGACCATGCCTTACAGGGAGTTCCTGGACGGCGAGGCCCGCTATACTGCATTGAAGAAGGTCAATTCCGAAAAAGCCGAGGCTCTCTTTGATGCGGCCGCAAAGAATGCGGAAAAGCACTATGCATATCTCGAAAAGCTGAACGATCTCTACAATAAATAAACCGGGTTAACTATAAAAACGCCATCCGCAAGGTATGCTTACTGAAGCGGATGGCGTTTCGACTATTAAAGGGGCTCATTTGAAGCAGTTCTTTTTTGGAGCCGCCGATTATCCCTTGTCTTTTTATTCAATCTCTCAGGGTCAAATTTACTTACATAGCTCGAACAAATGCCTAATGATTCTGACTATTATGCCTTTGTGACATCATTTGCCGAATTCGCCCAATCCTGGAACTTCTTTTCAACGGCATTATATGTGTCCTGACTGATGGAAGGCAGATCCTTGCCCCAGCTCTTCGTGGCCTGCTTGAAGCCCTCTTTAAAGGCATCCAGCATGGCATTGGCTTTTGATGGATCGTTTCCGGCTAAAGCCTTCGCAAAGTCCAGAATGCGGTCTGAAGTCTGGTTCACGCCCCAGTAGCCATCCTCCGCTATATCAGCCTGTGCCTGCGCCTTTGTGGCGGCATCCACAGTAAAGTTGCCATCTGCCAGGAATTTCCACATAGAATCGTCATCCTGGGCCTTGTAGAAAGCATTGCCCTGGCCGGAAATGACCTTTTCAACAATGGAGCGCAGATTGTCGGTCTGCTGCTTCAAGGCCGCCTTCATCTGCTCTATTACCTGAGTATTCCCGCTCTTTGCCATTGAAGTGACGGTAGAGGCCTTGTTGGAAGAGGCATCCTTAGAAGGCTCATAAACTACACCCGTATCTTCGGCCTTGCTGGCGGCCGCAGCGGATTTTGCATCCTCCTTTTCCTTGCTCTTTTTGGATGAATCTGCGCTGTACTTGCCATACAGTGCGGATACATCGCTTGACGTAACGATAGAATTAACACCGCTCATAGCATTCCTCCTTTGAATAATAAGCTGACTTCCCTGTCCACCGGGTGAAACCCTCATCAAATATATTAATTCGAAAAATAGCAGACGAGGATACACTTCTGTATCTTGTATCGGCAGGATAAGTCCTAAATAATAGCAATAATATTGTATATTTTTAAATACATATCCTGTTACCAGCCCCCTTAAATCCGGAGAGACAGGCACCGCCCCTATACTGAACAAAATTTGATTTCCGATTGATTTTTATCAATTAGAAATCAAATTCTGCGATGTGCAGAAAAGGGGGTTCTGAATAATTACTATTTAAGATACTATATCCTTTAATGGCGACAGATCCACACCCCCAACCTGTGAAAGCACAGGGAAAAGCTCCTTTGCCATGGTCTTTACGCCGCCTTCGCTGTCGCTTTCGAGATTCAGCGGAAGTATGGGCTCATGCAGGGATTTACGGAGCAGGAACCATCCGTCTCCAAGGTCTTTGGCGCAGTTCACCCTTATGCCCTCTATATTGTCAGGGGCGACAGCCCAGTCCTCTGTGCCGTCCACCTTTTTCTGAAGCTGTGCGAGCGCATTGTCGAATACCTTGGAAATGTCGCTGTCCGATACATTGAGCCTAAGTTCTATGCTTTCCTTGGGCTCTTTTAAATCAGATATCAATTCCTTTAAGTTCTCGCCCTTTCCCAGCTCTATCAAGAGCTTCACCATGAGATATGCGCCGTCGTCCAGGAAATAGTTTTCCTTTAATGCGCCATGCCCGCTGGTCTCTATGGCGAGCTGGCTGTCCGTGCCTTCATTATTGAGGCGCATGGACTCGTCTATGACATTCCTGTAGCCCCTCTTAAACCTGCGGTGCACTCCCCCGTGATCCTTAATGAAAGAAGCCAGCCCCTTGGAAGTAATGGAGTCGGTCACAACAGTGGTGCCGGGGTGGTCTTTCAGTACTATTCTGGACATGAGGGCTATGAGGACATTCCGTGTAAGCGTCTTTCCGTCCGGCAGCACGGCTCCGGCCCTGTCTACATCTGTATCGAAGATTATGCCCAGGTCCGCTTTGGAAGCCAGGGTCGCATTTTTTATGGATTCAGAGGCGGCCTTGTCCTCAGGATTGGGGATGTGATTCGGGAAATTCCCGTCGGGAGTAAGGAACTGGCTGCCTTCTATATCCGCCCCCAGCTTCTCCAGTACTTTGTATGCAAAGAAACCGCCTGCGCCATTGCCGGCATCCACAATTATATGGAGCCCTTTTAAGGGATGTTCAAAGTCCTCTGCTTTTACGCCCTCTTTTATCTTTGCACATAGATAATCAGCGTATGTGTCCATAAAAGCTATGCTTTCAATGGAAGGAGACTCCTCTATGGACAGTTCCGAAAGGGAGGCGGCTATCTCTGTGATTCTCTTTATATCTGCTTTTTCCAGCCCTCCTTCGGGAGTAAAAAATTTCATGCCGTTTCTGTGGTAAGGGAGGTGGCTCGCTGTGATCATAATGCTGCCGTCGAATTTGCAGGGATCGAGCACTGTGGACATAAACATCGCAGGAGTGCTGGCGAGCCCCAGGTCATAAGCATGCGCAGAGACTGAAGCTATGCCCTGGGCGGCATTCTTTAAAAGGGCTTCTCCTGTAAGCCTGGAATCCCGCCCTATGCCTATGCGCAGGTTCTTCTTCCCTGTCCTTTCCTCTATCCAGCGCACAAATGCGGCGGCAAGATGCTGTACGGCTTCCGCTGTCAGGTTCACGGGGTCATTCCATTCATTTTCCATGGCTATGCCCCGGATGTCGCTCCCATTCTGTAGTTTTGCATAATCAATCATGGTATGCTGCTCCTTTCTTTAATAAACAGTAGCTATTATAATAGGTTCTTATGTGCTGTAAGCTTTTCCTGTATTATTCCCTGAACTCTTTGCGCCAGGCCCCTCTTTTCTTCCCTGGAAAGCCCCTCCGTCTCTATGGGTGCACAGTACTCCAGTATCACATGGCTTTTTTTCAGGCAGGGGAACTGCCGCTCAAAGATGGCCTGGCTATTGCTTATAGCTACAGGAAGTACTGCGCTATGGCTCTTTTCGGCAATTTTTAAGCTGCCCTCGTGAAAGGGCAGAAGACTCCCTTCCTCTCCCGTATTGCGGGTCCCCTCAGGAAAAATAAATATAGAGATGCCGGACTGTATGTCCTTAGCACAGTTTAATATCGTGG
>JAGBNO010000144.1 GCA_017634355.1 Lachnospiraceae bacterium | reverse complement strand
CTCTGAGAGTTGCCCGCAGCATGGGCTGCAAGGTTCTCGCCATAGTAAATGTTGTCGGCTCCTCCATAGCGAGGGAGGCCGACTGGGTCATGTATACCTGGGCAGGGCCTGAAATTTCCGTCGCCACTACCAAGGCCTACAGCGCCCAGCTCATAGCCCTGTACCTTATAGCCCTTAAATTTGCATATACGCGCTCTGCAATTACCAAGGAGGCTCTCACTAATTATATATCAGACCTTAAGAAGCTCCCTGAACAGATAGAGCTTCTCCTTGGCGGGAAGGAGCGGATACAGCGATTCGCAAACCGCTATACGGGGGCAAAGGACGTATTCTTCATAGGGCGGGGCATAGACTATGCCATAGCTATGGAGGGCTCGCTCAAATTAAAAGAAATCTCATATATACACTCAGAGGCCTATGCCGCCGGAGAGCTGAAGCACGGCACTATTTCCCTCATAGAGAACGGCACTCTGGTAGCTGCTGTTGCGACCCAGGACGCGCTATTTCCAAAGACCCTCTCCAACATAGTGGAAGTCAAGTCCAGGGGGGCTTTCGTCCTGGCAGTCACCACTGAGGGAAATACAGAAATAGAGAAGGTAGCTGACTATGTAATATATGTGCCGGAAACTAACCCCTACTTTGCCAATTCCCTGGCCATAATCCCCTTACAGCTCTTTGGCTACTATGTATCTGTGGGCAAAGGCTATGATGTGGACCATCCAAGGAATCTCGCAAAATCGGTGACAGTGGAATAATAACAACACATCCAAAGTAAGGAGACCCTAGCCATGAAGTTCAGTAATGACCACATAGTTTATGACAATGCAGGATATCCTGAGGTTCATATAGAGGATGCCAGTACCCTAATGGATCTTGTGCGGAGTGCGGGCAAAACCTTTGGAGACAAGGTTTTTATCCGCTGGGACAAAGATGAGACCATTTATGAAAAGAGCTTCGCAGAGTTTGCCGCCGATACGGAAAAGATAGCCCTTTGGGCAGACGAGACTGCGAAGAGCTATGGCCATCCCATCCATGCGGCCCTCCTCGGCAGGAGCGGCTACAACTATCTCGCCACACTTCTCGGCATAGCTGGCGCAGGCTCAGTTTCTGTTCCCACAGATGTGCAGCTCTCACACGAAGTCCTCACCAATAATATGAGGCATGCGGACATAGACATAGTTTTCTACGACTGGGAATACGAGTCCCAGGCCTCTTATATAAGGGAAAACTGCCCCAATGTGAAGCAGCTCATCTGCCTGCAGAAAATCAGGAGGCGCTTAAGCATACCCGTAATCCTCGAAACACCTACAGACGGACCAAAGACTATAAATGGCGCCGCGCCTTCGGACTGCGCCATTATCATCTTTACCTCAGGCACCACCGGCGGTTCAAAGGGCGTCATGCTCTCCCATATCAACTGCATAGACAATATCTACTGCAATGACGACCTGGGTGACCAGTACAATGAAATAGCCCTTAATGTGCTGCCCATTAATCATGTATTCTGCTTAAACGGCGACTTCTTCACCCTTTTGCGCTACGGCACCACAGTCGCCATTTCCAGCGACCTAAAGAAACTCTTCCACGATATCAAACTATTCAAGCCCACCTATATACGCATGGTCCCCATGATGCTAAAGGCCGTGAACAGCCATCTCCAGACAGAGAAGCAGCAGCATCCCGAAATGTCAGACATGGATATAAGGGAGAAAGTGCTTGGAGCACAGTTACATAAGCTGATAAGCGGAGGCGGCTACCTCTCCAAAGAACTGGCTGACGACATAGCCTCCTTCGGCATAGAGATAGGGCAGGGCTACGGCATGTCTGAGTGCTCTCCGAAGATTGCAGTACCCGACTACGACAGGCCTGAGAAAAGAGGCTCTGTCGGCTTCCTCGTAAGAAAGCTTGAGACCCGCATAGAGGACGGGGAACTATTGGTCAAAAGCCCCTCAGTCATGATGGGCTACTATAAAGACGAAGAACGCACCAAGGAAGCTCTCACGGAAGACGGTTTCCTGCGTACCGGCGACCTTGCCTATATAGACGATGAAAACTTCCTCTACTTAACCGGACGCAAAAAGAACCTCATTATCCTCTCAAATGGCGAAAATGTCAGCCCTGAATCCATAGAAAACCTTTTCGATAGTGATGTGCTGATCTCCGATATACTGATATATGCAGAGGGCGACCGTATAGCGGCAGAGGTCTATCCCAACTATGAATATGCCGGCACTACAGGCATTTCCGACATAGAAGGCGCCGTCAAGGCCATATTGGACAGGCACAATGAGGAGCTTCCCACCTATTCCCGCATAAGTTCCTTGAAGGTCAGGGAACATCCCTTCAAAAAGACCTCTTCCAGAAAGATCATACGCGGTGAATACTTCAATGAGAAAAAGGCCGAAAAAGACAAGGCTGCTACTATAGAGAAACCCCAGAATAAGCTGCAGCAGACCATATATGACCTGCTGCTGCCTATCACGGGGAATTCCCTAATGGGCATACATGACAACCTCTATGAATGCGGTCTCGACTCTATGGGCTGCATACTGCTTATCGAGGGCATAGAGGAAAAGCTAAATAAGGTCATAAGCTTTAATGACCTCATAGACAATAACAGCATAGAAAAGATAGCTTCCCTCGTGGAATCTGCTTCTGCCGAACAGGCCGCCTACCCTCCAAAGGATATATATGCCCTGACAACTATGCAGATGTATTTCGGCTATATCATCAAAGGAAATACCACAGGAAACCTGCCCTTCACCTTTGAGCTGGATCCGGCTGTAGATCTAAAGAAGCTGAAGAAAGCCATAGAAGACACCATAAATGCCCATCCGGGACTAAAGGGCATCATTTCTCCCAACGAAAAGCACATACTGGAGCTGCATAGGCACGACGACTGGGAACCCGATATCCCCATAGTTAAGCTCAGCGAGGAAGAGTGGGCCGCAGAAAAAGAAAGGATGCTGGTGCCCTTTTCCTATACCGCGGATGACAAGCTGTACCATATATCCATTTATGAGACAGAGAAGGCAAAGTACCTCTTATTCGATGTGGCTCATATCATGGGGGACGGCATGACCATGAACATACTCCTGCAGGATGTGAACAGCTGCTATGCCGGAAAACCCATAGAAAAAGAGGTTTATTCTTTCTACGACTATAGCATAGATGAGAAAAAAAGGGAGGAAGCCGGAGTCAGGAAGGCAAATACCCGCTACTACGCAGACCTCCTGGACGGCTACCGCATGAGCCGCTCTGTCCTCAATAAAAAGAATCCCGACGAAAACGGAGAGCAGGTAAAGGGCGTCATCCGCAAACGCTTTGACAAACTTACAAAACTCAAGGTGCAGTACTTCTGCAATAAGCAGAGCATTTCTGAAAATGTGCTCTTCGTCACGGCCTTTAATTATTGTGTAGGCCTATTTGCCGATGAAAATGACGTGATGACCTGCAGCATACATTCAGGCCGCACGGACGGACGCTGGAGAAGGATAGCCGGGCCTCTGTTCCTGACATATTACTTAAGGCAGCAGACCATTCCCCATGAGACCACACTAAACCTCCTGAAACGCATGGGGAGGCAGATCATAGACACCATGCGCTGTCAGATTTCCGTGCCAAGGGAAGGAGAAATGTTCTTCCAGTACCAGGGGGATATAATAGAGATAGATGAGGTCGGAGGACTGCCTGCAAAGCGCATACACTTACAGCTCGATTCCCTGCCCTTCCACCTGCAGGTAATGTCAGACAGCCGCGGGTATTATACCGAGCTCCGCTACTGGAAGAACCGCTTTGACGAAGACCTTCTCCGCCTGTTCTTAGACTGCTATGAAGCGGTGCTCCTCGCAATGGAGAAAGAGCCCTCTGCCCGCTGCCTTAAGAAGCACATTCCAGACAGCGCCATACCTAAGCACTATAAGATAAAGGCAGGCGTACTAAATAGCGAAGCCGGAACGACCATTCTGGAAAATGTTGACCCTGAAGAGGAAGTACGGGTCTATGTCCTAAACGACCGCTTTACCAAAAAGCCTTATGGTGCCTGGGGAAAGCTCTATGTAATGGATAAGAAGCCTGTCACATACGTAGACGAGATCGACAACCCCTATAGGGAAGGCGTTCTCTATGACACCGGGCTAACTGCAAGGATCATGCTGGATGGACAGATAGACTTTCTGGAAAAGAGTGGCCGGACTGTGCTCACCGACGGGCACAACGGCCGGAAATACTATAGCCTGGGGCTTCTGGAGCAGTCCCTTACAGACATGCCCCAGATAAATAAGACCCATGCCTATCTCCTCTATGACAGGAAGATCAACGAGATGAAACTCGCCATGGATGTAGAAACCAGCAAGGACTCCTTTGTGGACCGCTTACGGAACTATGCGGGAGAGAATTGCGGAAAAGACCTGGTACCGGCTGTAGTGAATATTGTGAGCGAGGAATAGGACTTTCAATCAGCCATCCTCCAGTATCATTAAGATTTCATCCTTATTCAAATGATTTTTCTCAATCAGGGCTCTGGCTAAGGCCTCTATTTTGCCCCTGCCCTTCTCTATCAATTCCCGGCAGAGATTCTCCTGTTCCCTTAGGATAGTCTCTGCCTTTTTAATATAAAGAGGCAGCAGTGAAGATTTCACGAGCATGTCATAAAAGAAACCCCTTATCCGGAACGGACAAGGGGCATCCTTCAAAAAACTAAAAGATTATTCCGGCTTGATGGCCCCTGTAGGGCAGGCGCTCTCGCAGGCACCACAGTCAATGCAGGCACCCGCATCTACTTCATACTTGCCATCACCGGGATGGATAGCGCCGACAGGGCAGGTGCTCTCACAGGCGCCACAGCTTACACAGCTATCATCGATAATATGAGCCATTTTAAATTCCTCCTAATCTGAAAGCTAAGGATCTGCTACCCATAGCAGCTCCTAATCATAGGGCTTATCCTATGCCCAACGCATTTCTATATTTTAATACAAAGCCCTCCTATTTGCAAGGGCACAGGCAATTTGCGAGTTCTGCAAATTCCTGCAGGCTTAGCGCTTCCCCCCTCACCATTTGGGGCTTCCCCATAGAGCTTAGGGCCTCAAATACACGGGTTCTGGAGAGCTTTACTTCAGGGTCATGACTGAGGGCATTTGCCAATGTCTTCCGCCTCTGCTTGAATGACGCCCTTATCAGCTTAAAAAGGAATTCCTCATCCTGCACCTCGAACTCAGGGATGTCCCAGGGCTTTATCTGAAGAACTGCTGAAGATACCTTGGGCCTCGGATAAAAGGCAGGGGGGGGAACCTCTATCAAAAGCTTGGGCCTTCCCCTATACCGCGCAGCTAATGTGAGGGCTCCATAGCTCTTTTTTCCCGGCTCCGACAGTATTCTCTCCGCCACCTCATACTGGATCATTGCAGTGATTTCCTTAACTGCCCCTTTTGAACTTAATAGCTGCATGAGGACAGGGGTTGTAATATAATAGGGCAGGTTCGCAACGACCTTGAAAGGATTGCCGCCTGCATATTCTCTGGAAAGCGCCATTAAATCAGTTTTTAGTATGTCCCCATGAAGCACAGTCACATTTTCCATGCCTTCAAGGGTTCCCTTTAATACTTCAATAAAGCCCCTGTCTATCTCCAGGGCCAGGACAGTCCCTCCTTTTTCCGCAAGCTTTCTAGTAAGGGCTCCGAGCCCAGGGCCTATCTCCAGCACATAGTCATACTGCCCCACCCCTGCTTTATCGACTATTTGCTCCAGGATTTTTTCATTTATAAGAAAATTCTGCCCGAAGCGCTTATTTGGCGCCACACCGTACTCATCCATGACTTTAGCTATCCCCGATGGCGAATAAAGGTTAAAGTCCATATAGCGCATGTGCATTCTCCCAAGCGGCCCCATAGACCTCACTGACCGAAATATCCCTTAAAGAAGCTATTTCCTCTGCAATGAGGGGAAGATACCCAGAGTCATTCCTTTCTCCCCTATGCGGCGCAGGGGCGAGATAGGGGCAGTCGGTCTCCAGTACTATCCTGCCTAATTGAATCCTCCTTGCGATCTCTTTAAGCTTTTTTGCATTCTTGAAAGTGACAACTCCCCCTATCCCTATATAGAAACCCATTTCCACAAATTTTTCCGCCATTTCTATGCTATAGGAGAAGCAATGTATCACGCCCCCCACTTCTTCAGCTCCGCTGTCCATGAGGACCCTATAGGTATCCTCTGCCGCATCCCTGGAATGGACGACTATAGGCTTTTTTAGAGATCTGGCTAGCTCTATCTGATAGGAAAACCATTTCTTTTGTTCTTCCCTGTCTGTGCCATCATAGTGATAATCAAGGCCTATTTCCCCCACAGCCACAATGCGGGGCTCTTCTTCTATCTTTGCCCTTATGAGGATAAAATCGGACTCCTTTAAGCCATGTGTCTCCGATGGGTGCACGCCCAGCGTCCCATAGGCTTCTGGTCTTTCAGCGAGTATTTTCAAAATTCCCCCCATGGAGCTTATTTCCGATGATACATCCACAAAATGCCGGACCCCTGCTTTCAGGATCCGATCCAATACCTCCTGCCTGTCGCAATCGAAGCTACTGTCATCATAGTGGGCATGTGTATCAAAAATATAAGGAATCTGCATCTATCTTCTTTCTATTGCAACTATTCAGAACCCCCTTTCCGCACCTCGCAAAATTTGATTTCTAATCGATAAAAACAATCGGAAATCAAATTATGCTCGGTGTGGGGGCGGTTCTGAATAGTAACTTTCTATTTATGAAATACTGTTCAGGCTGTCTGTCCAGAAAAAGTCCCTGGCCAGCTTAAAGTTCCCTGCGCTTTCCAGGTATATGCGAGGCAGCTGTCTGGACAGGAACAGGGCCGGCGCCTCCGTCACCGAATATGCGCCTGACCTTTGGAAACATAAGCGATCGCCTATTTCAAGGGGCGACAGCTCTGCCTCCTTTAATAGTACATCGGCTGCCGTGCAAAGGCTCCCGCAGAGCGTGACTTTTTCTATATGGCCGCTTCTCTTGGGCTCCTGCCGCAACGGGGGGCGCCGCATGGCCATAGTCTGGCCGTAGTAATTTAGCTGATGTATGCCCCCGTCCAGGATAGCATACCTGCCCCCGCCCGTCTCTTTTAAGTCTTTTACACTTGACACATACTCGCCTGACGGCGCAGCAAGGAATCTGCCCATCTCCAGCTGCAGCGGATACTTCTCGGCAAGCCTAAGCACAGGCTCCGATAGCTCCCTTAGGAGCTCAATATCTTCTTTTTCATTGTCCTCTGAGAAATAAGAGGCCTTGAAGCCCGGACCATATTCTAAAAGCTTTACGCTATAGCCACAGAGCGACTCTAAACTTAAAAGCAGCCCTTCCAAAGCCGCAACATCCCTCTCTATGTCCTTTACCCTGTGCTTTGCAGTACCTGAGTAATAATGGATGCCATAGAAATCCAAATGCGGATACTGTTCTGCATTCTTGAATAGCTCCAATATGGTTTTTTCATCCATGCCGAACTGGTTGCCGCTGGATAGTCTAAGGAGTACTGGGACTGCCCATTTTCCCCTTTCCCTGGCGGCATTTTCTATAAAGGCCGCCTGGCAGCTGCTCTCCACAGTAAGGAGACCCACGCCATAGTCAAGGGCCCTGCCTATATCCCAGGCCTCCTTTAGTACCCCTGAATAGATGATCTTTTCAGGGGCTATTGACAGCTTTTTCGCAATGGACAGCTCCCCAGGGCTGCAGACCTCCACTCCCAATATATCAGGCGGGAGAATGGACAAGAGGAAGGGGTTTGCCTTCATCGAGAATATGAGGGGCAGCCCTTTAAACCAGGATCTTATCAGCCTTGCCCTCTCACTGAACAATTCCTCGTGAAAAATGTAGCAGGGTGTTTTGATATCAGGGAAATCGCTTTTTATATGGCTGTATGCTTCCTCTATTACCTCTATCCCCGGCATCACTCCTCCTCTGAAAGCCTCTCCACCATAGCTTCGATAGCGTCCAGCGAATCAAAGTTCTCTGCTACGAGTTCCTTGGGGCTTATCTCTATGTCAAAGGTATCGTCCAGTTCTGCCACTATGGACACTATGTCAAAGGACTCCAGTATGCCATTCGTAACTAAGGATGTTTCACTATTGAAATCCACATCCGGCCTCTGCTCTGTAAGTATCTCCAAAATCTGATCTCTCATATCCACCTCCATTTTCAGTTTTTTGTAAAAAAGCACGTTACTATTCAGAACCCCCTTGCATATGGTCATTTTTGAGACAACGAGCTCGCTCGATTGTTTCAAAAATGACCATATGAGAGGGCGGTGACGATAGGAACCAGCAGTTGTCCCACATAGAATTACAATTGCCACTTCATTAGGCTGGGACAATCTGCACCCCACCACCGAGCAAAATTTGATTTCCGATTGTTTTTATCGATTAGAAATCAAATTTTACGGCCACGTTTTGACCGGCTAAGCCGGTCAAAGTCCCATATATGGCTTCAAGGAGTTAAAATCCACTTTCCCATTGGGAAGCCTGGGCAGCTCCTCCAGCTGCTTAAGCTTCCGCGGCACCATAAAACCAGGCAGCGTCTTCCTTAAAGCCAAGGCCAGCGCCCCTTTTTCAATATCCCCCGCATAAAAAAGCCAGATAACTTCCTTTTCTTCATTATAGAGGGATGCGCACTCCTTTATGTGCTCGCTCTTTAATGCCGCCGTCTCTATTTCATCCAGCTCCACCCTGTGCCCAATATGCTTTATCTGCCGGTCGGACCGCCCATGGAATTCCAGGAGCCCTTCTTCGTTCATGCGCCCTAAATCCCCGGTACGGTAAATCCTGTCGTCAAAGCGCCTTTCCAGGGGATTCTGCACAAAGGCGCTGCGGGTCCTCTCTATGTCTCCGTAGTAACCCAGTGCCAATGCCGGACCGCCCACGCATATTTCGCCCATTTCGCCTTTACCAGCCTCGCTATTATCCTCTTTGATGAGGATAATCCTATAGTTATCATAGGGCCTCCCTATGGGTATTTTTTCATCCTCGGACACCACATGGTCCAGTTTATAATAGGTACAGGAGGCTGTGGCTTCAGTAGGCCCATATTGATTGACGAATAAAGCTTCAGGGAGATTCTCCTGCCAGCAGGAAAGGGCTTTTCCAGAGAGCACGGAACCTGAGAAACAGATTTTCCTTAAAAATTCAGGCCTCTGCCCCTGAAATGCATTCAGGGAGCACAGCAGGGAAAGAGAAGACGCGCTCCAGCCCACAGCAGTGATTTTTTCCTCATTCATACACCCGAAAAGCTTTTCCGGCTGCATAAAGTATTCCTTTGGCAGTAAGTAAGTACGGGCGCCCGTCAGCAGCGGCACATATATGTCCCTTATGGCCGCTATATAATCCAGGGGCGATTGTCCTCCCAAGGTGTCCCCACCATCTATGCCCATAACCTCAGTATATGCTGAAATGTAGGTCATGAGCGCATGGTGGCTTGTTATGACCCCTTTGGGGATACCGCTGGAACCGGACGTGAATATGACGTACAGAGGATCCGTTTCCACCATTTTTTTTCTCACTTCTCCCAGTGCCAGGGAATCCTCTGTATCCTCCCTTAGCTCTTTAATATTAAAGAGCGGCGTATCGTCATCTTTAAGGGACAGGAGCCTGGAACTGTGCTCATCATCTGTCACGATGGCAGAGGGCTTTAGTATGCCCAGTATGGTCCTTATTCTCTCTTCCGGCAGGGCGGCATCTATGGGGGCATATACCCGGCCGCTGTAAACAACTCCTAAAAAGGCGGCAACAGTGTCTGCATCCCTCCCCATAAAAACAGCTACCGGATCGGAAGGCAGCATTCTCTTTATGAGGGCCGAGCCTACTCTTCGGGAATATTCCATAAGCTCCTTAAATGTAAGGGAAGCAGTGCCTGTCGAAAACGCTTTCTTATCCGGCAGCCTTTTTGCTGTATCCTCCAACCACTCCAGTACGTTTTTTTTCATGCTTACCTCATAATAATGATCAATCTTATCTATGCATAGCTGCCCATTTGCCTTAGGAGCTGTCGTGAAATAATTTGTATAGATTGCGAAGTATTTTTCTTCGAGAATCTTAAGGAAAAATCGTGCGCATAGCGAGCTATGTAAGCGATTTTTGCTTAAAGATTATCGGAGAAAAAGACAAGCAAGATATACAAATTATTTTGCGACAGATCCTTAGGGCAGCCCTATTCAGAACTTAGCATATATCATTCCAGCGGCATCGTAGCCTGAACCATACGCCCCAAATACAATTACTATAAATATTGCGGCGTACCAGAAGGCAAAGCGCACGGGCACAGGACAGGCCATAAGCTTTTCACGGATGGAATATCCCCTCTCCTTTAGTATGCTGACTATCAATACTATAATAAGCCCTGCCGCTGCGGTCCAGTAGTCCCATACATCCATGCCCAAAAGCCCCAGTCCGTCTATCAGCACCTTCCAGTGGAAGTTCGTGAAAATCTGCCATATAAGCGTAAGCCCAAAGGAGAGGCTGTCAGCCCTGAAAATCATTTCTCCAACCATTACTATGAGAAATAGCTTTATCCCCCTGAATATCCTCAAAGCTAAAGATGATTCACTAAGCTTAATGAACTTATAAAACCTTGAGAAAGAGTCTCCAAAAAGGTTTTCTAAAAAGATCCACGAAAAATGGTAAAGCCCATAAGCTATATAGGTCCAACGGGGGCCATGCCATAAGCCATTGCAGAGCCATACACAGAATAGTGCGGCCGAAGGCGCTAGGAGCCTCGACACATTCTGTCCGAAAAGCTGCTTAACCCTTTTTGTGAGCTTCATAAGCCCCTTAGAGACGGACACGGGATAAAATACATAGTCCTTTAGCCAGGTTCCCAGAGTAATATGCCAGCGCCTCCAGAAATCAGACACGTTCTTTGCAAAAAAGGGCTGCCTGAAGTTCTCATTAAGCTTCACCCCGAAAATTCCCGCAGCGCCTATTACTATATCTATGCTACCTGAAAAGTCCATATATTGCTGAAAGACGAAAAACACCCCCGCTGCAAGGGAAAGCGACCCGTCCAGCACATTTCCCTGAAAAAGTATGTCCACTGCCGGAGCTAAATGGTCTGCTATGACAAGCTTCTTAAAAAGCCCCCAGAGTATGCGCTGATAGCCTTTAGCCAGATTTTCACCACTAATGGGCTTAGCCACATTCAGGGTTTCAGACAGTTCTCCGTAGCGGGTGATAGGGCCTTCCAAAAGTTTTGGAAAAAAGGAGAAAAACAGAAAAATAGACAAAAAGTCGTCCTCGGCCTCTATGCTTTCCCTATAGACATCTGTTAAATAGCTTATGCCCTCAAGCGTAAAATAGGAAATCCCCACCGGCACCGCAAGATTTAAGATTTTCCAGTCAAATCCTACATGGAAAAGGTGGCTTAGGCGAACAAGGTTCAAGCCTATGAAATCCATGTATTTAAGCCCTATTAACGGCATGAGTAGCAGCAATATGCCTGCAATGAGTATCTTCTTTTTGAGCTTTCCCTTAATCTTGCGCTTTAGGTCCGTCCTTTGTCCCACCTTTTTGAGCCAGAGGCCTATGCCAAAGCTTAGCAGGGAACTGTAGAGCAGAAATACCACAAGTATCCCGCTAAAGCTCCAGAAAAAAACCATATCCGCCGCCAAAAGGAGCATACGCCGCCATTTCGCAGGAGACAGCTGCCACAATACGGCCAGGACAGGCAGGAAAAGCGCAAAGAATTTCCATGACGGATATGTGAGATCAAAGTTTGCCAGAATAGACCAAAAAGCCATCATATCCGATAAAGCCCTGCCTTCTCTCTATTTATCTCCCAGTCCTCATAGTCCTCATCCCCTCTGTGGTCCTCCAGGGCATAATTATTGCGCAGATACTCGCCTATGTACTTAGTCACTTTTTCAGAACCGCTAAAGTTTACATGGTTCCCCTCGTCCATGGTATCCTCATTCCAGTCCAAATCCAATTCCTCAGTAAGGAGATTCAGATCCAGATAGGGAATATCATTTTCTTTTGCCCAGGCAGCGACTGCCTCGTGCTTTCCCTCATTCCAAGTGGCAGCGCTAGGCGCAGACACAAGTATAAGGGAAATCCTTTTTTTCGCGCAATAGTCTTTTATGCCATTAAGATAAAAAAGACTGCTCTCCGGAATGGGGCTTAAGCGTTTATCCTCCGCCATATAGTCAGGCCCAAAATAAGGGCGCACCATTTTCTCTACCAGAAAGCCCTTTAATATATGGGCATCCTTCCAGTAAAGATCCTTTTTCCTTATGGCTTCTGGGAGATAGGATTTATAAAAGATATGGTAATGGAAGATAGGAAACAGGTCCTCTACACAATTCGTAAGGATATCCTCTTCATCCTTATGGGTACCGGACTCTGCCATAATGGCATCTGTCTCCAGCATGACCACCTTAGGGGACTGGCTATTTCCGCTCTCACAGAGTATCTCATAGCAGTCGCAAAGGCGCAGCGCACTGGCTCCCAGATTGTAGGATGGTATGCCCTGCTCTGCCCAGAGCTGGAGCGGCGAAAACGCCCTATAGGATTCACTGTCCCCTGAAAAAAGCAGGTCCAGGCTGAAAGGCCTCTCAGCCTTAAGCGCCTGCATTTTCATCCTCACCTGGGTAATATTATAGACCTCCCCATGCTTAGGCGCCACCGCATAGGAAAAGGCTGACAAGAGAAGCAGGAAGCCCACGATAAATAGGATGTACTTTAGCCTATTCCCCATCCTTAGCCGGCTCCTTGAATTCCTCAGGCTTATTTGGCCTATCCTCCGGAGCATAGCCTCCCGCCGGCGCAATATGGAACTGGTTCCTGCCATTCTCTTTGGAGAGGTAGAGGGCATCATCGGCCCTCTTTAAGCCGTCCATATAGCTCTGGTCTTCCGGCTCAAAATAGGCAAAGCCTATAGAAGCCGTGAGCTTTATATTCTTTTCCCCTATCTTCAGCTCTACGGTATGCACGGCCTTCTCTATTTTCATAGCGAAGTCCTCCAGGTACTGCCTCTTTAGCCCTGGGTATATGCCTATGAACTCATCCCCTCCCCAGCGCACCAGATGGTCCGTGCTCCTTATGGCGTGGTAAAGCGCCGTCACCACCCTCCTTAATGCAGCATCCCCCGCATCGTGGCCGTAGGTATCATTTATCTCCTTAAAGTGGTCTACATCCAAAATCATGAGGGCAGGGCTCATCCTGCCCTTTTGATATGACTTGAAAACCTCTTCCAGCTTTTCTATGCCAAAAGCGCGGGTATTGGCATGGGTGAGCGCATCCCACTCCACCTGCTGCTGCAGCTTATTCTCCTTCTCAGCCGTATAACTGCGGTCTGTGTGCAGAAGGATGGAACTCATGCCAAAGAGCAGCATTATGAATATCAGAGAAAGCCCTATCTCATAGCGGAACAGCACCTGATCCGCCTGTTTCCTGGCTGCTTCCGCATATTCCCCCATTTCACCGGCCGATGTCCCCATACATATTACCCAGCTGTACGGGGCATAGTGTCTGGCAAATACCAGCCGCTGCCTAATTCCTCTGTCCTTATCCTTCTCGTCTAGAGTATAAAAAACAGAACCGCCATTCTTTATTCCACTTAGCTCCTGGGCGAGCGGCTGCTTCCCCGACGCATCTTTAGCCTCAGTGGAAAGAAGCCTCTTCTCTTTCCCCGGTTCAGCGGAATCTACGAGCCTCACGGCATAATTCTCTCCTCCGCTGTAATCCCTCACCTCATTTACCCAAAGTGCGGCATCTTCTATGAATTTATATGAACGGATCTTGCCACTTATATCTGCCTGTACCTGGCTATGTACCGTTGCCCTGCTGATGCCACAGATTATGACAGTCTTTCCCTCCCTTATAGTCTCTTCTGCCACAAAGCTGTCCTCTAATGAGCTTAAATCCCCATCCCAGGCATCCCCAAGGAAACCCTTGGGATCATAGAGCACATGATTGTCGTCTGCATTATAAGCCAGTATAGTCCAGTCCCCATGGTCCGCAAGAGAATCTGTATATTCCCTCACGGCCTGCAGGGGATTTCCTGAGCCTTTAAGGGCGTCTTTCAGCCTCTGCTTCTCTTCTTCTACCCTCTTCTCATAATGAGCCACCTTTTCCTCTTCTTCCCTGTCTATGTCAAGCACCAGATTCTCTACAGTATTCTCAAGAAAATTTCTCGACTTCTCAAGGACACTCAAATAAATCTGGTCCATATAGAGCTTCCTCATCCTGTCCAGCGCAATATGGAATACGAGGAGCAGCACTGCCGCCATAAGAATAACTGTTATTACGGTTTTCGGTTGTATCCTTATTTTTTTCATAGACCACATAATAGCCTATATATGCAACTAATTCAAGCGAGCAAAAATACTTTTACGTTCCCCAAGCCCAGAAACTCTGTTTTTAATCCCAGTAGCCGGCATGTGAACTAAGGAGCCCTGCTTCTCCGCAGCGAGGACAGGCCACATCCTCTATACTGTCATATAGGTCCACAGCTCTTTTGCCACAGACGGGACAGGCCCCCGCTATCTCATCCCCCCCGCCATTAAAGGAAATCCGCGGGATGCTGACTATATTTTTGCAGTCAGGACAGCTGCCGGGAGTAAACCTAAATTCAAAACCACTCATTCCGGCCTCTTCCAGCCTATCTTCAATTCCTGCCCTCTCTTCCTCCGGAAAAGCCTTCGCTATGCCCTCCGGCCTGCCATGCCTTAGTCCTACGCCTATGTGCAGCTGCCAGCTGCTATTGCATTTCTTACATTCTATCTTTCTTATTTCGCCCATTTTGACTCCTCTTTTTTATAAAATCAGTCCTGCCCTATTATGATCCTATTTAAAAATCCCCTTTTCCTCTAAATACTGTTTAATATAATCAGAAAAGATCTCAGCGCGGTCGATCTGCTTTTCTGCCTCTTCTTTTGATGCAACGAAAAAATCCAAATAGTCTGCCTTTTCTCTATTTTCAGATGCATTTCTGATTATCTTTGATAATTCTTTTGGAAAAATCTTGGTCTTTACATAGTGTTCATTGAAATAAGCGATAACCCCGCTGTGTTTACTGCTGTCATAACCATCAATGGCATTTACAGCCCGTATTGCATGAAAAATTGAATAATAGGCCCTATTTAATGAGTTTTTAAATCTTCCATTTGCATACATAATCTTTGCGTCTTCAATATTTTCCCGACTCGTCTCAAAGCGGTATTTTGATAATTCTTTTATGCCGCCTTCCATAATAGTATTCCCTCTCCATTAATTTTTTTATAATAAGGCAATACCTTTTTCCACATACTATAATTCTGATAATCTATTGGCACCACCGACAGTACAAGACCTAATTCCAATTCATAGTCAACCACTATATCTATCATATCATCATGCATTTTCTCTGTGCTCCCATTTCTTAACAATATGGCTATATCCACATCTGACTCCGGTGTCTCCTCCATTCGGGCATAAGAACCATAAAGGATTATCCTATCCAACAATGCCCCATATAACACGCTCAGTTCCATGCTCATTTTTTCGAGGGCTTTCATAAGAATTGGCTGATTGTGATGAATTGCTATTTTCTTTCTCCAATTCCTATAAATCCCTGACTTTATGCGCCCATCTTTTGGAAGTTCTGCATCCTTTGGAATTATCCACTGTGTCCCAATCTTTTCCCCCTTTATTGCGCCACTGATAAGCTTACGTCTTACATTGCTGGGATCCCTTCCTATAACATCTGCATATTCTTTTACCGTGTAATAATCCATCATAAACACCTCCGAAATTGACATTAGCACAATAGCATGCGAATGTCAATATAGGTTCTTGCGTTGCCCTGCTTTCCTTTTCCTGCATACAAAAAACCTGAACCCAGATAATCACTAGATTCAGGCTATTTCTACGGATATGGCTTTAAGACCTGATCGATCCTACACTTACTGCAAAAGCGAAAGTATGCCCTGGTTGGACTGGTTGGCCTGGGCAAGCATGGACTGACCGGCCTGCTGTAATATATTTTCTTTGGAAAACTTCACCATTTCTTTAGGCATATCTGTATCCCTTATGCGCGATTCCCCTGCCTGGGTATTCTCAGAAGTATTCATATTGACCTTTTTTGCCGCCTCCAGCCTGTTTTGATATGCACCGAACATAGACCTCTGGAAGCTAACCTTAGCGGAAGCTTCCCGTATAAGGTCAATCGCTTCCCTGGCATCTTCCACCGTTTCAGTGTTTAAGTTCTTTATACCCAGTACGTCAAGGTTCAGGCAATCATATTCCAGGCCTATTATATAGTCCTCGCTATTGTGTGCGGCAGTCTGTATGTCCAGATACTGCTTATCATAGTGGTATATGTCGTTCCCTTTCTCATCTTTTTTAAATCCATATACAGGAATAGATACACTATGAGTTCCGGGATAAAAACTCATACCTATCGATTTATATCCAACTCCACCTTCGTCAGAGTTATTGCGAGAATTATTGGATGAAAAAATATCCATTCCTTTCATCGTAAGCGCACGTTCTATAATTTTGTTCACATTTTCTTGTTCAGTAAGACCAGGATCAAAATCACTTTCCTTGATAAATGGAATATACAAGGTATAGCTTCCTACATTCGTATATTCTTTATTCGAGTCTTCAATTTTAAAAGCCTCTTCAGCAGTCAGAGTGAAATTAAAATATATATAACCGCTGTCATCCCTTTTTCCGTCAAGATCCCTGAATAAGCCACCGTGAGTCGTTCCGTTATCCTTAATAAGGGCTTTTTTGATAGCTTCAGCAGTACCTGCGCCACTGGTGCTTCTCACGCTGCTGCTTGCATACGTATAGCTTGAGCCATTAGCATATTTATAGGTAGTATATCCCCACCATTTGTCGCCACCTCTAGATTGCTGGTAATTCGACCCGCTGCGCCTGGAATCCTTCGTATCCCTGTCAGGCCCATTATCATCCCTGTCTGCATTCAGGTAATAATTTACCGAACTGGACGATGTGGCCGTAACATATCCTATTCCATCAAACTTAAAACGCATCTGCCAGTTTCCTGTATAATTCCCATTTCCATCCATTGTAGGCTGAGAAATCACATTGTTTTTTGATTCGTTGCCAGCAGCATCGACAGGTACAGCGAAGGATGTATCGGATGAATTTTCCAGATCCCGCTCTGACTTCACTATGGCGGCGTAGGTAAGATTTACTGTTCCTTCTGCGGAATTCCCACTGGACCATGACATATTCGCCCCACTCAGCTTAGAGCCATTGCTATCATACAGCTCTCCCATATTGGATGTAGAAATATATACCCTAAGCGAACTGCCATTCATATCCTGGGCCAGATCGGCAAGTGTGGCATAGCTATTGGGAGTATAGTAAAGCTTACACTCTATACCCTCTACTTCGCTCAGCTTTTCATTATCATTTGCATAATGGCTTTGAAGAAGGGCTTGAAGGTCAACTTCATGGGTTGTATAGAACTCCCCCTCAGGCCATGCAACCGTCCCTGTAGTATACTCTTTCCCATTTAATCCGGTCCAGCTTATTTCAAAGCCATCTGCTTCTGACGCAGAGATATTGAAATAACCATAGTTTCCGGTACCATCTCCTGAGACAGGCCATACTGCTTTGTTTGAATTTTTCAGATTGTGGATATTTGTTTCACCAACAGCGTAGGTAGCCACCTGGCTGGTATAGCCCGTTATCTCCATTTCTCCGACTTTTGCCTGATCCCATATAAATCTTTCATTAAACTTCGTGGTTTCAAAGATACGGGACATTTCATTTTTAATCTCCTGAACCTCATTATCCACATCCATTCTGTCTTCAGGAGAAAGCGTTCCATTTGCGGCTTTTACAGAGAGCTCCGTCAGCCTATTGAACATATCATGTACTTCTTCCAGTGCCCCATCCGCCACCTGACAATAACTGATGCCATCCTGGATATTGTCTT
>JAGBNO010000143.1 GCA_017634355.1 Lachnospiraceae bacterium | reverse complement strand
TGAAGCTATTTCCGGCACTACGCCGCCGTAGAGTGTATGTACGTCTATCTGGGAGGATATGACATTTGACAGCACTTCACGGCCGTTTAATACGAGGGCTGCCGCAGTCTCGTCGCAGGAGCTCTCTATGCCTAGTATTATGCAATCTTTATTCATAGATATATCTTGTGTCCTTCGGATTGTCTCATAAATTGATAGGCAACGTGCCTGTCTTTTCTACGATAGAGCCAGTGAAAAATTGCTTACATAGCCCTGCTGTGCGCACGATTTTTCACTGTTACTCTCGTAGAAAGATCCTGCGCAATTTGCACCATTAATTTAAGAGACTACCCTTACTGGGCCTGTGGTTCCTGTTCGGCAGGTGCCACCGTCGCGGGCGACTGCCAGCCCAGGATCTTCCAGCGGCCCTTCTCATCCTTACGGAGCAGGAACTGTTCTGTATCAGTGTAATTAACTCCATCCTTTTGCATGGTATAGACGCAGTAAAGGCTGGAGAGCTTTCCGTTTGCGGTATCCCTGTATTCAACCTCTGCTGAATTTGATGTGGTGAAGCTTATGATCTTCCTGCTCTCATTCCTGAAAGTATTTATGGTCATGTGGAGGCTATTCAGATAGTCTTCGTCTGTCTGTGTGGCCCTTAGCTCCTCGTCAAAAAGCAGCCTGGACTGTTTGGCAAGCTCCGATATTTCTTTATCTGTATTGGACGGGTCGTACATGCACTGGGTAAGCTCTGCATAGTACTTAACCACAGCCTTTGGGGTCTGTGGGTAATAGCTTTCCAGATCCCTCTGGACCGTGGCCTGTGTCGCAGTAAGGACAGTAAGGTCTGTAGGCTGCCTGCGGTTTGCCAGTACATAGAAGACCGTAAGCAGCAGTATAAGCCCCAGTGCCAGAATGGCTATGAGTTTTCCCTTCCCTGCGCCGGATTTCATACATGCACCTCTGCTATTGGCATTATCATATCTTTCAAAGGCTTTTTTTCCTGCCGTTTTTCAAAAGGAGGGCCGTCATTCCTCTTTTTCAAATGAAAGCTCCTTGGTCTTGCCATCTTTGCCGGCTTCGGCTTTGGGGAAGATTTCCCTGACCTTGGCCATATATTCCTTTGGATTATTGAGGGAGGGGCTGAAATGGGTGAGCCATAGCTCCCCGACTTCGGCCTGTTTGGCCATGGCCGCCGCTTCTAAGAACATAGTATGTTTATTTTCTTTTGCCTTGTCCAGCTTTTCTTCTTCTCCGTACATTCCCTCGCATATAAAGAGGTCAGAATGGCTGGCATGCTCAATTATATTATTTGTGGGGCGGGTGTCCGTGGCATAGCTTACCTTTATTCCCTTTCTGGGAGGCCCTATCACCATGTCAGGGCTAAAGGTCTGCCCCTTTTCATCTGTAATTGTCTCGCCCTTTTGCAGACGGTTCCAGAAAGGCAGGGGTATATTCAGCTCCTTTGCCTTAGCTGCGTCAAATTTCCCGGCCCTGTCTATATTGATGCTATATCCATAGCAGGTGATATTGTGCTGTACCCTGAAAGCCGTTATCCTGTAGCCCTCCCAGCTGAATTCCGTGTCTCCGGACAGCTCTTTATACCTAATGGGAAAAGGAAGCTCAGGAGCTATGATGAGCAGCGACTTTACAACCTTCGTGAGGCCCTTGGGCCCTACCATGAGCACGGGTTCGGTGCGCTCTGCGTTGCCAAGGGTCAAAAGAAAGCCGGGCAGGCCACTTATATGGTCGGCATGGAAATGGGTAAAAAGCATAAGCCCTACGGGCTTTGGGCTCCAGCCCTTTTTTTTCAGGGCTACCTGTGTGCCCTCTCCGCAGTCTATAAGCACATTATTCCCATTGTAGCGGAGCATAAGGGAAGTCAGGTAGCGGTAAGGCAGCGGCATCATTCCGCCGCAGCCCAGTAGACATACATCCAGCATAATTCACCATTCCATTACAGGGGAGACCCCTGCCTCTTCCAGAAAATCAGAGCATCGTCCGCAGGCTCTTTATAGAAGCCCCTGCGCAGGCCTTCCCGCGAAAAGCCCAGCTTCTCATAAAGCGAGATCGCGGGGTAATTGCGGCTTCGCACTTCCAGCGTGAAGGCCCTTACTCCTAAGGGCAGGGTGCGGAGCATCAGTTCAGAGAGCATCCTTTCGCCTATGCCTTTTCTCCTGTGGCGCAGGGACACCATGACATTAGTAATGTCGCCGTCGCCGCACATATTACGCAGACCGCAGCAGCCTGCAAGCTCCCCGTCAATCCTTGCTATAAGGTAGTAGGCGTAAGGGAGGTCCAGAACCTCTATAAAATCTTTTCTGGTCCAGGCCTCATGCCCGAAGGTCTCTTTTTCCAGTGCCACAACTTCCTCTATGTCATCAGGGGAAAGGCGGCTAAATTGCAGTTCTGACATATATTTAAGGCTTCAAGTCGCCTTGGAGCCTCGCCCTCTCAGCCTGTGAAAGCCGCAGGTAAAAAGGCCTGTGACGGGCGGCATTTGTGTAGATGCCCCTGTTGTAATAATTAATTGCGAGTGCCCCAACAGCTCCGGCCCTCTGCCTCGATAGATGCGGCGGAGCGAAGTGGGCAAGCTCTTTAAGGGATTCCTGTATTTCTGTCAAATATACGCTCACCCCGTCTCCCAGAAAGGTGATGTCCGTGTCAAAGTTGCTGAGGAGACTTAAGAGTTCGTGTATATCCATGGCGCAGGCCTTGTGCACTATCGTCATGTCTCCGTTTGCTTTAAATTCATATATGCCGGTATATACCTGCTCCCGCCTCGCATCCATAATGGGCACCACCAGATTCTGGCTGCCGATGAAGTTGTATGCCAGGGCATCCAGCGTGGGAACTGGGATAATCGGTATTTCAAGGGCTTCCGCCAGACCCTTTGCAGTTGCGGAGCCTATGCGCAGCCCTGTGAAGGAACCGGGGCCACTGGATACGGCAAGCGCAGTCAAGCTTTTTAAGTCCAGTTCCGTCATGCTGACAAGTTTATCCAGCATAGGCATCAGCGTCTGGGAATGGGTCTTCTTGTAATCCAAGGTAAACTCTGCTATAAGGCATTCTTCCGTGACTATGGCCACAGAGGCCACTAGCCCTGACGCGTCAATGGACAATAGTTTCATTCATACCTCTTTATCCCTGATCCTGACAGGGCTGCGGCCGCTTCGTCCGTGAGCCCTTCAAGCTTTATTAACCTATAGTCAAATCCCTTTACGGGCTTTTTTTCTATTGTGATAGTGATAGTTTTCTCCGGCAGTATATCTTCTATGAGGTCTGCCCATTCTATGAGGCTTACGCCGCCCCCGTAGAAACAGTCGTCTATGCCTATTTCCTCCAGTTCCCCTATGTCGCCTATGCGGTATGCGTCCATGTGGTGAAAAGGCAGCCTGCCGTCCTCGTAGCTCTGCAGTATCGTGAAGGTGGGGGAAACGATGGCTTCCCCTATTCCCAGCCCCTTTGCGAAACCCTTGCTGAAGACGGTCTTGCCGGTGCCAAGATCCCCCTTTAAGGCAATAATGTCGCCGGGGCTTGAAAGCTTTCCCATATACATGCCTAAGCTAAAAGTATCTTCTGAATTAAAGGATTCATAATAGCTCATAGTTATTATATTATACAAAAGCAATCAGGCTCTGTCAAAAAATAACAGATGTCTTTACAAATTTTATTATATTTTTATCTGGACAAATGACTTTTTTTGTAGTAGTCTGTTCTCTGTCACATCGTTGACAGCTCATTCGAGCAGATTTTCCCTATTAATTGATGAAGGATTTTCGATTTTTTCTATTTACGTGTCTTTGCGTAATCTTGTCTATCCCCAAATCTTTGTCGTTTATGCTGCCTTAAAAGAGGTGACCTATATGGGAAAGTTCTTTCTTTTCTTTCTGCTGCTTTCGGCATCCTGTACAGATATTTCCAGACGCTATGTGGACAATCTTCTTCTCCTTGCCGCGGCATTTTTTGCGGCCGCATTTGCCCTTGCTGACAGGGGCCTAATGGGCCTACTGGATGGATTTCTGGTGGCTTTGCTGGTATTTATGGCCTCATGGGCATTCTTTATAGGAGGTCTATTGGGGGCAGGGGATATTAAATTCCTTATGGTCCTTGGCCTCTATATGGGAAGCGCGGCTTTTGTTTCAAGCCTTGCGCCCATAGCCGTGAGTTCCGTGCTGTTTCTTTTGCTCCTCATGATCCGGCATAGGAGGATAAGGGACATAGAAGTTCCCATGACAGTGCCTATAAGCTTAGGGGTGCTGTATGTGATGGGATAGGGTGGCTTACGAAAATTAGGAGGAAGATATGGAAAAGAATACTCTTGCTGTATTTGACTGTGACAGGGAATATGTGATGAGGCTCATGGATTTCCTCTGTGGCTCCAATGTGCTGCCCTTGGAAATACAGGCATTCACGGATAAGAATAAGCTAAAGGATTTCATCAGGAAAAATAGGGTGGACATAGTGCTGATTTCCGAGGAGGCCCTGGACGAGGAAATTGAGTCCATAGTCACGGGAGAAACCATGGTGCTGACGGAAAATGATCTGGCGGAGGACAATAGGGGCCATAAAGCAATATGCAAGTACCAGTCCTCAGAAAACATCATGAGGGAGGTCATGTGCTACTATGCGGAAAAGCCCGTTGCAACCATAAATATGTCCTTAAACAGCAAGACTGAATTTATAGCCGTTTATTCTCCTATAAGGCGCTGCTTCCGCACATCCTTTGCATTGGCGCTGGGAGAAATACTGGCTGAAAAGAAAAAAGTGCTCTATGTAAATCTTGAGGAATATTCGGGCTTCCACCAGCTTTTGCAGAGGAATTTCATGCTGGACATCTCAGACCTCATTTTCTATATAGGGCAGAAAAAGCACAACTTTCCCTGTAAGCTGGGCGGCATGGTCCAGTCATTAGGGGGAATGGATTTTATACCTCCGGTAGTGTCGCCTGAGGACCTAAAGAGCGTGGACAAGGGCAAATGGATAAACTTCTTTAGTGAGCTTGCCACCTGTGACTATGAGATAGTTATCCTGGACCTTGGCGAGTCCATAAGCGCCTTTTTGGATATATTGTCGGAGTGCAGGACCATTTATACGCCTATAAGGGAGGATTCCGTGTCGCAGGCAAAGCTGGAACAATACGAAGCCATGCTGCATATCCTGGAATGTGCCGGTGTGCTTGAGCGCACAAAAAAGCTCCATATCCCATTTTTCAGGGAGATAAACGGCAATCTGGCAGAATTGAAGAATTCCCCTCTGGGCGACTATGTGAGGGGCTTACTCAGATGGGAGGGGCTTACATGAATTATCAGGTCTATAATTTCAACCGCCAGGAATGGTGCCTCTATATACTGGAGGGGATCATCCTTGCGGCGGGCATCTCTTATGTGTTCTACCATAGCTTTATAGCCTTCTTTCTTTTAATTCCCTGCATATATTTCTTTATCAAATGGGTCAAGAAAAACCTTATATTAAAGCGTTCTTTAGAACTATCACTGGAATTCAGGGAGGCCATAATATCTGTGCAGTCTGCTCTGAATGCGGGCTATTCGGTGGAGAATGCCTTTATAGAGGCGGGCAGGGACATGGAAAAGCTATATGGCAGGGAGGGCCTCATAAGCCGTGAATTCACTATCTTAACGAGGAGGCTCCGCTCCAATGAGACGCTGGAAAAGATACTCACGGACCTCTCTGACCGCAGCGGCATAGAGGACATAAGGGATTTTGCGAATGTTTTCAGCGTGGCAAAACGGGGAGGCGGGGATTTCACCTCAATTATCAGAAGGGCCGCTGATACCATAGGGGACAAGATAGAGGTGAGGCGTGAAATAGACACCCTCATGAGCTCTAAAAGGTATGAAAACCGCATAATGGAAATAGTGCCCTTCGCCATAATCCTCTATCTGGGCTTCACGTCTCCTGATTTAATAAGCGTTCTCTACCATAATGTAACGGGGATTGCGATAATGACAGTCTGCCTTATGCTGTATGGCTTTGCCTTCTATCTGGCAGAGCGCATAGTTTCCATAGAAATATAGCCACTATTTAGTCTCCTCTAATCAGTAAATGATGTACCGGACGTGGAAGTGCTGAACAGTTACGAAATATAAGAGGGTCTTATGATATATCTTCATATCTTCATACTTTTTGTTTTCCTTATACTTTTTTTCCTAAGCGCCAATAGGAAAGCGGTAAAGCGGGAAGGAGAGAAAAGAATAGTCCTGCTTTTGCCCTTCAAAAAACTCTCAATGCTCTTGCTATCTTATTTTTTGAAGGGG
>JAGBNO010000142.1 GCA_017634355.1 Lachnospiraceae bacterium | reverse complement strand
TTGGCAAGCCGCTGAATTGTAACTAATAATCTCTCCAGAAAAGACCGAAAAAACAGCAGTTATTGACAAGCAATAATCTATGTGATAGATTTACTGCCGTATAAAAAGAGGATCAGTTGAGGTGGCCTAAGAGTGCGCTTATGGGCGGATTGGCAATATAGATAAATTTCGGTAAAGAAAAAATAGAGGAAGAAAATTATCACATCGGAGAAACCCTTAGGGATTAAAGACTCCTGATGCTTTTTAAGTAGCATCAGAACGGAGTTCAAAATGTGCCGCCGGCACATTTTGCTCCTTGTGTGCCACAAAAAATGCGGCAGAAAGAGGTAGTAATGAATGACATGGACACTAAGGTCAAGTGCAACAACGGCACCTTCGTTGGCAAGAAGACAGAAGAGCTGATCGTCTGGAAGGGCATTCCCTACGCAACTCAGCCCTTGGGGAAGCTCCGTTGGAAGAAGGCGCTTCCTGCTGCAGACGATGACGGTGTGTACGATGCTACAAAGCCTGGCCACATTCCCATCGGGCCCGTGAACGATTCCATGGAAACGGCGGAGTTCGGTGAGGACTGCCTCGTGCTGAACATATATTGCAATACTACCTGCACTGACAGCAAACAGCCTGTCATGGTGTGGATCCACGGCGGCGGGTTCTGCGCCGAATCTCAGGCTTCGCCGCTCTACGACCTTACCAACATCGCCAAACAGTGTCCCGACATACTGTTCGTGTCGATAGACTACAGGCTCGGCTTCATGGGATTCATGAACTTCGAGCGGGTACCGGGCGGAGAGAACTTCAAGGAGGCAGGAAACCTAGGCCTCCTCGACCAGCTTGAATCCTTAAGGTGGGTACAGAAAAATATCTCCGGGTTCGGCGGCGATCCGGGCAACGTGACGATTTTCGGCGAGTCAGCAGGTTCGGCGAGCGTCACCTTCCTCCCGCTCATTGAAGGAAGCGAGGGGCTTTTCAGTAAATGTATCGCGCAGAGCGCCAACATCGCTTACTGCGACACGATGGAGCACGGCCTCCATGTCACGCAGAACTTCCTGACCGCAACGGGCTGCCAGACCATGGATGAGCTGATGGAACTCACCACGGAGGAGCTTGTAGACGCATATCTGAAAGCAAGTATCATTGACAAGAACTGCCTCCTCGGAACTGCCAACTTCCCGCTCCTCGACGGTGTCACTCTGCCTGAGGATAGAGCGGTCATGTATGAGATGTGGGGAGACGAGAAGAGAGCAAAGATAGATCTGATGATCGGGTCTAATCTGGACGAAGTCAGGTATTTCGTTCCGTCCGAAGGGGGCGAAGAAGGCTTTGCGGATACGATGAGATGGATCGCAAGGAAGGACCGCACATTGCTGAACGATGAGGAGAAGGTCATGTACGACAAGTTCATGGCGACGCTCGCAGACGAAAGCGAGGAGAAAAGGCTGGAGCAATACGGCAATGACTTCAACTTCCGTGCCGGCAACACAGATATGGCCATAAGGCACTCTGCCGCCGGAGGCAACACCTACATGTACTTCATCAAAAAGCCTGTGATAAGCCCTGAGCTTGGCGCGATTCACGCAGTCGAGATCCCGTATCTGTTCGACACTTATTTTGATGACCCGATGGGGAGCGGAAAGAAGCTTGGGACCGACGATTGCGAGTTCCGACATGTCGCAAAGGAGATGTGGACTAACTTCGCCCGAAAGGGTAACCCCTCCACCGACAGATACGAGTGGAAGAAGTTCTCAGGGGACGACCGCCAGACTATGGTTTTCGATGATACTATAGGCATGCAGAAGGATCTGTTCGGAAGGCGTGAGGACCTTATGATGCCCTGGGCGAAACGCCTTGGGAACGGGTCGTCAAAGAGGGTCTGCTAACTGTATATTGACAACTCTGCCATAAAGAAGCATAATACACGGCATAGACATTTAATACTTAAGGCAATGAGGCCATACCCTGGTTCTCTTTGCCTTATTTTTTTTCCCTAAAAATAAGCATAAAGGGGCTTTGGGCCGGAGCTCTTGCTTCAATGTAAGGGAACCTCAACTGCTTTACGGGAAAAATTAGTTGCAAAATGCCACCGCAATAGAGGAGGATCAAGACATGTGTTCCATATTTGCTTACTGCGGGAAAACCGAAGACCTACATTCCTTGGAAAAAGCCCTTGCCATGACCGCATCGAGGGGGCCGGACGACAGCAGGCTCATTAAGGGGGAAATGGGCTATCTGGGATTCAACAGGCTCTCCATAATGGGGCTTACAGATGAGGGGATGCAGCCCTTCCTCATGGAGGAGAAGGGATTGAGCCTCGTTTGCAACGGGGAGATATACGGCTTCAGACAATTAAAAAAGGCCCTGATGGAAAAAGGCTATGAATTTAAGAGCGGCTCGGACTGTGAAATACTCCTGCCCTTATATCTGGAGCACGGTCTTGATATGTTCCGTATGCTGGATGCGGAATTTGCCCTTGTGCTTTTTGACGAGGGGAGCCATAGCTATATAGCCGCAAGGGACCCCATAGGCATACGCCCGCTCTATTACGGCATTGCGAAGGACGGAAGCTATGTCTTTGCTTCAGAGCCAAAGAACCTGACTGCCCTCACCGACAGGATCTTCCCCTTTCCTCCCGGACACTATTTTAAGGACAGGGATTTTGTCTGCTACAGGGATATGGCTTCCGTGAAGAGCTTCATTTCAGGCGACATAGATATGATCTGCGCCGGCATAAGAAAAAGGCTCATAAGCGCTGTCGAAAAGCGGCTGGATTCAGATATGCCCGTGGGCTTTCTCCTGTCGGGCGGCCTGGACTCGTCCCTGGTCTGCGGCATAGCTGCTAAAGTCCTTCCTAAGCCGCTTCAGACCTGGTCAATAGGCATGGACAGGGATGCGATAGATCTGAAATATGCCCGTGAAGTCGCCGATTATATACACTCAGACCACCATGAGGTCATTATTACAAAGGAAGATGTGATAAAAGCCCTCGAACCTGTAATCTTTTCCCTGGGAAGCTTCGACATTACTACCGTCAGGGCTTCCATAGGCATGTACCTGGTCTGCAGGGCCATACATGAGAGCTCGGATGTGAGGGTGATACTCACAGGAGAGATATCAGATGAGCTATTTGGCTACAAGTACACTGACTTTGCGCCCAATGCGGAGGAATTCCAGAGGGAAGCAGAGAAGCGGATACGCGAGATCCATATTTATGATGTGCTTAGGGCCGACCGCTGCATAAGCGTGAACTCCTTAGAGGCCAGGGTGCCCTTCGGGGACCTGGATTTTGTGGAATACTGCATGGCCATAGACCCCGAAATGAAGATGAATAAGTATGGAAAGGGGAAATACCTACTGCGTAAGGCCTTTGAAGGGGACGCTCTTATACCGTATAGCATACTCATGCGTGAAAAGGCGGCCTTTTCCGATGCCGTTGGCCATTCCCTTAAAGACGACCTGACGGAATACGCCGAAAATGCCTATACGGAGCAGGAATTTGAAGAAGGCATACAGACATATGCCCATGCGAGGCCTTTTACGAAGGAGTCCCTGCTATATAGGGATATTTTCGAGAAATACTACCCCGGACAGTCTGAGATGATAAAAGATTTCTGGATGCCAAATAAATCCTGGGAAGGCTGCGACGTGAGCGACCCATCTGCAAGGGTGCTGTCTAACTATGGAGACAGTGGAAAGTAGGGGATTAGTACACTTCCTTTACAGCAGCTGTACTGCAATGACATAATACGAATGGGTGTCGCCTATAGAAGCTTCAGCTTCCGAAAGAAGGTGGACGGTTAGCCCTCTTAGCGGAGGGACTGTGACCCTCCGATTGCATAATCCGTCTCAGAGCGGAAATACGTAAAAGGAGGGCGAAGCGAATGTTGACGATTGAAGGTCTTATAGCAGTTATCAGCCTTTGTGTTGGTTGCTTTAGTCTCGGATACGCCTTCGGACGTAACGATAGTAGTAAAACGCAGAAATAGCCGTCCATGACCCTAAGAAAAGATGACGGCTATTTTGCGTTAAACTTTCAAAATGGGCTAACCGTCTACTGGCGGCACCTTTTTTATATAAAGTCATATTAACACGGCTGATGGTCTCTGTCAAATCGAATTTTCAACAAGTTATACTCATTAACGTAAATTACTGCCGTTATATATTGCATAAAGAGCAAGCGCAAAATAAGTAAAACTTGAAACAGCGGTTAATTGCGTTTGCGAGTATAGTTTACATAATCCATAAACAAGAATTGAATTGACACATAGAAAAGCCTATAATCAAAGTGGTGATAAGTTTACCAACTGGTTTTGTTAGGAGGCCTGCATATATGGGAGAGCCGCTTTTCTATCATGTCGATGTAAACTCAGCTTACCTTAGCTGGTCTGCGCTGAAGCGCCTTGAGGACGATCCCGAAAGCGTGGACATACGTACCATTCCTTCAGTTGTCGGAGGGGATGAGGCATCCCGCCATGGAATAGTCCTTGCGAAATCCATGCCGGCAAAGAAGTACGGCATAGTGACTGCTGAACCTTTATCCTCTGCGAGGAGAAAGTGCCCCAGCCTTCTGTCGGTGCCGCCGGACTTCCATTATTATGTAGAAAAGTCCAGGGCTTTTATAGGGCTTCTTGAAAAATATGCGCCAAGCGTAGAGCAGTATAGCATAGATGAGGCCTTCTGCGACATGACTGGGACAGAAGGGCTCTATGGCAGCCTCATAGACTTTGCCGCCACCATTAAGGACGAAATACATGCCGAGTTGGGCTTCACTGTTAATGTCGGTGTAGCCCATAACCGTTTTCTCGCCAAGATGGCATCAGATTTTACTAAACCTGACCGCGTACATACGCTCTTTGAAGAGGAGATCCCTGGGAAGATGTGGCCACTTCCCATAGGGGATCTCTTTTTTGTCGGAAAAAAGAGCGCTGAAAAGCTCATGGGGCTTGGAATCAACACGATAGGCGATGCGGCGCATAGCGACATAACAATGCTTGAAAAGAGGCTGGGGAAGGCAGGGGTCTCTATATGGAACCACGCAAATGGCATAGACGACGGCATAACCGACAGGAAGGAGCCTAAGCGCAAAAGCTACAGTAACGAGACCACGACGGGAGAGGACGTGACAAGTGAGGATGCGGCAAGGATAATACTGCTCTCGCTCTGTGAAACTGTTGCGGCAAGGATACGCGCAGACAAGGCAAAGGTAGGGGTCGTCTCTGTCTATTTCAGGGACAGTAACTTCCGTAACCGTTCCATACAGAAGACGCTTAAGTCCCCAACAGATGCGACAGTCATCATCTTTGAGGAAGCTGTAGCCCTTTTTAAGAAGCTCTGGAAGAAGGAGCCCATGCGGCTTATAGGCGTATCAGGGGTAAAGTCGGAAGAAAATGAGTATGAGCAGCTGTCCCTCTTTGAAGCCGGAGCTGACTTAAGGTCGGAGAAGCTTAGAAAGCTGGATAAGGCGGTGGACTTCATACGCTCGAAATACGGTAGGGAGACGATAAAGAGGGCTTCGCTTGCGGGGAAGGAGACCCTGGGGAAGCTAAGCCTGGAAAAAAAGGGCATAAAAGGGAAGGAAAAGGGCTCTTAAAAATAGAGGGGCTTAGGTCTATTGATTATACTCTATGCAGATGATAGAATACGGCAACTGCTTTGCAGCAGCATAGTTTGGATTCCGGCATTGACGCAAAAAAATAGAATTCTAGTAGATCATTTCCTAATAAACTGGACTAATTCTGAGGGCACAAACCCTCACCGGCAAAGGCTTCACGCCCTCAGAAAAAGACTAGACGCAAATGTTATGTAAACTAAAGTGGGCAAGAATTATTTTTGCAATAATTTGATTCTTGTGGTAGAATGAGTTTTAGCTTATAGCTTAGCCAGGGGTTCCATGACGGGCTCCTGCATTACTAAAGGCAGACACCATAGGACAGGTAAGAACGCTTAGAGTACCGGCATTTAGGAGAGAGGCAGGACTCCTTTGGCGCAGCTCGATCTTTCTATAGGTGCTTTAGCTTAATTATTTCATTAAACCCATGGGGGCGAAAGGAGAACAAATGAGGAAAAGTACATTTACTAGGTGCTTCAATAGGACAGTTGCAGGTGTTGTAGCCGGAGTAATGGTATCGGTCGCACCTCTTAGCGGACTCAGCTCCTGCGTGGTCTTTGCAAAGTCAAAGGCGGAGATAGAGGAAGAGGCTGAGAAAGAAGCCGAGGAGAAGAGGCTTAGGGAAGAGGCCGAGGAAGCAAGGCTTAAAGAGGAGAAGCTTGCAAAGGAAGAGGAAGAGGCTGCTGAGGCAGAGGCCCGCCGTCTGATGGAAGAGGCAGCAGCCGATGCCGCGGCTGACGAAGAGCTTCTGAGAAAAGAGGCCGAAGAAGAAATTGCCAAGGCGGAAGCACTTATAAGGCAGGCAATTGCGGATGCTGAAGCTGACAAAGAGCTTCTGAGAAAAGAAGCCGAGGATGAGATTGCCAAGGCGGAAGAGCTTATAAGGAAGGCAATCGCGGATGCTGAAGCTGACAAAGAGCTTCTGAGGAAAGAAGCTGAAGAGGCCAAGGCTAAGGAAGAGGAGATTATACTGAAGCAGGCGCAGGATGCGGAAGACGACGGCGACAAGCTGAAAGAGGAAGCCGAGGAAGCTGAGGCAAAGGATAAGCAGATAATAGAGCAGAAGCTGGAGGATGCCGCTGCTGAACTCATCAAGCTTAGGAGAGAGGCTGAAGAGGCCGCTGAGGAAGCAAGGGTACTCCTTGAGCAGCAGAGGGAGGACGCAGAGGCCGAGGAAATCCGCTTAAGGGAAGAGCAGGAGAGGCAGAAGCTGAAAGATGAGCTGGAAGAGAAGAGGCTTCGCGAGGAGAAAGGGCTTTAATAGCAGTCTGATAGCATTCTTATAGCAATTTATAGTAAAAAAACGGTCTGGATTTGTTGTCCAGACCGTTTTTATTTGTGCGTTTAGGCTTTCAAAGCATCCGCCGTGCCCGCATGAGAGGATATGCGGCCACTTTTATTTCATGAGGCAGGCATAAATTGCATCCAGGGAAGGCATAGGCTTTTCGCCCGCCCTTTTGGGAATCCTTATCTTCATCCCTAAGGACTTCAGGGCGTCGAAGAATATATCCCAGTCGGGATCATTGTCCCTGGTATGGTTGAACACATGGTCGTAGATAAGCTTTAAGGCTTCCTTTATACTTATCTGTATGGCTGCAGGGCGTTTGGCCGCCCCTTCTGCTTCATTCAGTTTTTCTGCCAGCCTCTGCTGCAGGGCAAATTTCCTGTGGCTCTCCTCCAGAACCTTGTTCTTATGGGAATCCTTTAGTTCTATATCGGCGGCATTATATGCGGCATCTATGGATAAGCCGTCAGGAGCATGGAATTCTACTTCCCGTGGCATTTTTACTGCATTATGGAGTATGGGGCTTTTTAGTTTATGCTGGCCTACATTCAGCGCATTGGCCGCACGGAGGTCTCTTTCCCTCTGCCCCTCCTTCTGGCTAAAGTGCAGGGATTCGCGCAGAATGGTCTGGTTCAGTATGGAAACATTTTGTGAGTCTGACATCTGTTTGCTCCCTTCTAGTACGAGTACACTAGCATAAGCGTTTTTAATTAGTTGCACCATTCAGTTGTGCTAAAATGCTATACACAAGCACTTTTAGCATATTTCAAAGGCGATGTTATTTAAAAACCGTTATACTAGCAGGGGGTGGAGCTGAGTGGGAATTACTCAGCATCCCCTGTATTTTTTTCATTTGCCTTGAATAAAAGCTCGCTCTTCTTTGCGTACTTATCTGTATCTGTGGGCAGGCCTTTAAGCATGAGTCGCTTATTGATCCTTTTCCTCGCCTCGTGGTAGAGGATGGCGCAGACCGGAACGCCTAAGTACATGCCGGGTATGCCGAATAATCCCCCACCTATCATTATGGAGACTATTACCCAGAAGCCCGGAAGGCCGGTAGAATCCCCGAAGAGCTTGGGTTTAATGATATTGCCGTCGCACTGCTGCAGTATGAGTATCATTATCAGGAAATAGACGGATTTTATCGGCTCTATCATAAGGATTATAAGCGCGCAGGGGATGGCTCCCATAAAGGGGCCGAAGAAGGGTATGATATTGGTGACGCCCACCACGACACCAACAAGCACGGGAAAGGGAATCTGCAGAAAGAGGCAGGCCACGAAGCAGATTCCTCCTATTATAAGTGAGTCCACTATGGAACTGACTATGTAGCTGCCGAAAGTCTTATTAATAAAGTGCAGCTCGTTCAATATATCCATGGCCGCGCTCTTAGAATGCGTGAGGGCATATATGCATTTCCTGGCCTGGGCTATGAACTTTTCCTTAATGCTCATTATGTAAATTGAAATAATGAGGCCCAGCACTATGTTCCATAGGAAGGAGAGGCTTTTCATTATGCTGGAGGAAACATAGCTTATGGCCCTGTTCATATATGGCAGCAGCCTATGCTGTAATTCGGCAAGCTGTTCCTCGATAAGGTCCATATTGTCATTTATGCTCTGCTCCAGATTGGGATAGGACTTGAAAATGTCATTCCCCATTTTCTGCAGATTGTTTATGTACTGGGGGAAGGAGCTGGCTATGGTCTGTATGCTGCTTACCAGTTGCGGCACAACAAGGGAAAAGAAGCCTGTGATCAAAAGAAGCACCATTATAAGGGTGAGGGCTATGGAGAGTATGCGCATACGCCGCTTTCCCTTTTCCCCGGTTTTAATATTCAGTTTTTCCATAATGAAGGGAAGTATCCTAAGCTCCAGCCTGTTCATCACAGGTATCATGAGATATGCGATGAGGAAGCCGTTTATCACAGGAGATATTATCCTGAGGATAGAAGAGTAGCCCTCCCAGAAAATAGGATAATTGAAAACAGCAAAGGTGAAGAGTATGCTCGCCACTACCACAAAGAAGGCCGTAAGCCCCCAATGTATGTATTTTTTGTCAAAATGGAATTTCATCGTTCGTCTTTCTGCCGGTTTTTGCGGCCATGATTGTGCAGGAACTGGAGAGGTTAACATAAAATAATTATGTTAACCTTTCTTGAATCTCTTGCTATTTATATGATAGATCAACACATAATATTTATGTTAACCTTTTAAAAATTTGAATTCATAAAAAGAGTAGTTAACATAAAAATATTATGTTAACTATTTCTGGCATACCTACCTATAAATTAACAGTTATGTTAACCAGTCTCAGAACTTTTCCGACAAATTCCTGACAGAAGCCTTTTCTTCCTCCGTGCTGGCCACATAGTGGGTAGTGGAGGTGATAGAAGAGTGGCCCATGAGCTTCTGCACCCGTTCCAGGTCGCCCCCCGTGGCTTTCAGCATGGTCTCGGCATAAGTACTCCTGAGCTTGTGCGGGGTTATGCGGTCCGCCTCTGATGGGATGGAGGCATTTATGTATTTTTTCACCATGAGCTCCACAGAGCGGACGCTAAGGCGCTTGCCGCTTTTATTTAAGAAAACAGCGGTCTCATCCTTGAGCGGCTTATAGGTGTCCTCCCTCACTTCCAGATAGTCCTTCAAATAGGCCTCTGCAGTGTCGGAAAAGTAGACAGTGTCGAAGTTCCCGCCCTTCCTGTAGACATTGATGCTGTGGCGCTTAAAGTTGATGTCCTTAAGGTCCATGCCCACAAGCTCAGACACACGTATCCCTGTGGAGAGGAAGACATTTACTATGGCCATGTCCCGCTTGCCGTTCTTTTCGTGGAACTGGGCTTGCTTCTTCGTGAGGCCGTCTCCGGTCTCCACTGCATCCAGAAACTGGTTCTTATCCTCCCTGTCCAGGTATATGACCTCCTTTTTCGGGAGCTTAGCCCTGGTGATGAGCTCTATGGGATTGGAGCTCACCATTTTCCTCACATAGAGGTACTTCCAGAAGGTATTCAGCGCAACTGTGTAGTGCTGTATGGTCGTAGGGCTGCATTCCACGTACTTCACTTTTCCGGACTCGCTTTTCACAGGATAGTTCCTTAGGTAATGCATAAATTCCACTATGTCCCTGTCATTCAGCTGATCCAAGTCCTCAAGGCTTATTTCCTTAATATCCTTTTTCCCGAAATATGGGCTGGAATCGTGCAGGAAGGTGAAAAAGGTCATTAGCTGCCCTGCGTAGGAGTAAATGGACATAGCGCTAAGGCGTATTTCCCTTTCAAGGAAGTAGTCCCTTACATAGGGAGGCATTCTGGCTATGATTTCATTCGCCTGCTGCCTCACCTTATAGTTTTTTTCCTTCTTATAATCTGACATTAGGCCGCTCCTCTATGTTTTGCGGTTTTATAGGAAACAGATAAAGTTATGACACTGGCATCATTTCATGAGCTTGGCATAAATAGCGGCTTCTGTTGGCATGGCGCCGGCGCCTCCGGGCTCCGCAGGCAGCTTTATCTTCATCCCTAAGGACTTCAATGCATCGTGGTACATAGGCCAGTCGGGGTCTGTATCCCTGTTCCTGTTGAACACCTGGTCATACAGAAGATGGGCATTCTGCTTCATAAGGTCCGCAAAGCATTCCTTATATGTGGCATAGCCCATCTGTCCCAGGGCCTCCTGCCGCATCATCTGAATGACCTCTTTATCCTTGAGATTGGCAAGCCCGCCGTTGGCATTGCGGACGATCTGGAGTTTTGACTCCAGATTCAGGAAGTCGTCCACGGCTGCTTTCTTGGTGAGGTTTTTCCTGTGCCTGGAATAGAAGAGTCCAAAGCCTATATTTACTGCCGTGCCTATAAGCCCCAGCACGCCGCCCAGCGGCGCAAGTATGCCCGTGGCGCCTAAGAAGCCGGATGCGACCATAATAGCGCCGCTTATGGTCTGTATCCTGGCA
>JAGBNO010000141.1 GCA_017634355.1 Lachnospiraceae bacterium | reverse complement strand
TTAGGCCGCTTTCGGAGGATTTATTGTGCTTTAGCTCTATTACCATGGCAGGGTCCCCGCTTTTGAAGGGGATAAATACCACATCCGCAAAGCCCTTGCCGCTGGTGGCTTCTTTTATGACGGTATACTTATTCAGGGCATAGATGTAGGATAAATAGATGGCGCTCTGCAGCACGTCCTCATTGGTGTAGCTCCTGTTGGATGACACGTGTATGTGTGAGATGTCGAGGGAAGCCGCTGCTGCGTCAGCGTCGCCAGCTATGGTCTTTTCTAATAAATCCTTGGATGCCTTTATTATCTCATCGGTCACGCTGTAGTCACTGCTTGCGGCTATGGCGTTGAACCACTCCAGGCGTATCTCCTTATTGGGTATACGGCAGGTCTTCTCATCCATGTCGTAGGCTAAGTAGCCCAAGTGTATGAGATAGGTGAAGACGTCGTCCTTAGTCTCAAAGGAGTCCATGGTATTAAGGTAGCTTGATACATTCACGTCCACGTTCTCGCCTGAGAGCATTTTTATGATGTCGTCTTTAAGCCCCTTGAAATTCTGCTCCAGCCTGTCAGTTATCACCCTATATGAAGAGGTCTTGCCCCAGTAGCCGTCAAAACGCTTAAGTTTAATGCACTTTACAACGGACTCAGGATTGTAGATCTCATAGCCGTACTGGGAGTAGCCATCATACCAATGCCTGCATTCATCAAAGTTTATACTATGTTCTTCGCAGAGATACTTCACTTCTTCAGCCGTAAAGCCTACGTATTCCGCAAACCTGTTGGCATCAAGTATAGTATACTCATCGAAATTGTTGAGCTTGCTCTGTATCTTGTCCCTGACAACGGGCAGAATGCCTGTGATGTAGGCAAGGGAAATGGCGGGACGGAGAGTATTGCTCTTAAAAAGTCCATTTAAAAAGCTTAGGAAATCATCAAAAAGTTCCTGTGGCACCTGCTCACGTACAAGGACATCATATTCGTCGATTATGAATATAAAGGTCTCATGCTTTTCGGAATATATTTTCAGTATGCATTTTCCCAGAGAATCTGTTTCGGAAATCCCTGCGTCAGGGAAATTTTGTATCAATTCTTTTTTTATGTCTGACCTTATATTTTTGATCAGTTCTTTCTTGTCTTCTGCATCCTGATATTCGCTGTTCAGGTCAATCTGTATGACATTGTGCTTATTGAGATGCTTAAGGTAGTCCGGATCCTCTGAAATCTTCAGCTTATCAAATATCTTCTTTGAATCGCAGCCTTTGGAATAATATGAAGATAGCATATTGCCCGCTATGGTCTTCCCGAAACGCCGGGGTCTGGACATGCAGACATAGTTATAAGCAGTGTCCAGCATATCATTAGTGATTTTCAGCATCATGGTTTTGTCCACATATATGTCGGCGGACGTGACCCGCCTGAAGACTTCATTTCCCGGATTTAAGTATATTCCCATAGTAGATTCCTCACTTTATTTATAGAAGGAGATTTATTAGGAAACGAATTAACAAATTGCACTATCAGAAACCGATGATGCCATAAGCAGGAAATTATATTAATGCCAAAAGCAGACATTAGATGCTCCTGATTAGGCCATTCTGAATTCGTTTGCTATGATTTTGTATTTTCTTCGAGTGTGTTACGCAAAATCAGGCGCATTGCGAACTATGTGCCCAATGGGTGTCAATATTTTAACTTATAAATAGTGGAGAGACAAGGTTTGCATGGCTTTTGGCAGGGCAAGGCGCAGAATAGTTATTGCGGACGTAGTTGATTGTCCTTGGATGTGATGGTTTAATAAAAATTGAATTAATTTAAAAACATTAAAAAAATTAAAACTTTTTTTGGGGTGGCAGTACTTAAGTACAGAACGGTTGAAAAGCGGCCGTCGAAATTTAAGCTCCCAAGGCTTTGACTGAGGCACAGCATGATAGGCTGGGTGGGGCGGCAGCAAATGGTAAACGGCGTCCGATACCGAAAGAGGAGCTAAAGGACCTGTTTACTGCAAGGTCCTTTAAGAGAGAAAGGGAGGAAAGAAATGAGACTAAGGAACAGAAGAGCAATGTCAGTCCTTCTGGCGGCGTCCATGGTATTCAGCATGAATACGGCAGCGTTCGCAGAAGAGATCCCTGCAGAGGCAGTGGAAGAAGTGGCAGTTGAGGCAGCCGAGGGCGCAGAGGCAGTAGAAGCCGAAGAGACCGCAGGCGCAGAAGAGTCCGCCGAGGTCGAGGAAGTGGCAGGAGCCGAGGAAGAAGCGGCCGGCGCTGAGGTTCAGGATGCAGGGCTTCAGGCAGAGTCCACTTCTGTGGAAAAATAGGAGGATGGTGTCTGGTATACAGAAAAAGATGGTGATTTTGAAAAATATCTCACAACACTACCACAAATGGGGACAAGAAGAATCCTCAGGACAACATAGCCACCATGGAAAATGTAACGGATTCCGTATCATGTAATGGTTCTTATGCATCACAGTTAATGAAAACTGCTATATATGGCATAAAGAATGGTGATGGCTATGTTGCCAATGGAAGTGATGTAACAGTCAGTAATGGAAACGTTTTGGTTCAAGGGAAGAATTAGAAACAGTAAAGATTATAAAAGTTCTTCCACCGAGGAAGTAAGTAGCCCCGATACAAAAGATTTGTAAATATAAAGATTTAGGGTATAATACAAATATCGAATTTTTGTGGTCTTGGCCACTTTTTCGGAGGTTACCAATGCGCAGGCTCGCTTATGTCTATATTTTTGGTCTCTTGATGGTTGCGTTGGCAATTTGCGGCTTCATATCTTATCGTTCCAAAAAGCCCATAGGGAAGCGGGTGGGCCTCCTCTGCTTCTCCTTTATCCCGCCCGCCCTTGGGAATATGATAATAGTGGGCTCCATCACAGAAAATATGGCCTTGGCAGGCAGCTATCTTTATTACATAGGCATGGATATCATCATGCTGTCTTTGATAGGCTTCACAAGGCACTACTGCATTTTCAGTGACGGGTCCCTCACCGATAAGCGCAGAATACCCGTATGGCTATATGCAATGATCCTCATAGACATAGCGCAGCTTCTGCTAAATCCCATATACGGCCACGCTTTTTCCCTTCAGAAGATAGACCTCTTCGGCACGCCCTATTTCCTCATGGTGTCCAAAATCGGCCAGGCCTACCACCGCATAGTCTGCTATGGGATCGTTGCTGTGGTAATGGCCGTTTTCATCATTATGTGCATCAGGGTTCCAAAGATATACAGGGAGAGGTATGCCGTCATACTCTTCAGCCTTATAGTGGCGACTGTCTGGCAGACCGTCTATATCTTTTCCCGAATGCCTATAAACCGCTCCATAATAGGATTTGCGTTCTTTGCCGTGGCCACATTCTACTTTTCCATATGCCATAGGCCTGTGCATTTACTGGACAGCATGCTCGCCCGCATTGTATCCGAGATGAAGGTGGCGGTCTTTCTCTATGACCCTGAGGGGAGGTGTATATGGGTAAATAGGCCGGGCAGGGAGCTTACGAAAATAAGTGGCAGGGACTATGAAAGGGCAGGGGATGAGCTGACAGGGCTTTTTGGCGGCATGGAGGAGCTCTCTGAGAGAACTGACCATGAATTCACCGCCTTTTCAGGTGGAAAGACATGCTATTACCTCGTAAACAGGGGGCGTTTCTTTGACGAAGAGGGCAGGGTGCTTGGCTCATACGTGAACGTGAGGGACAATACAGCAGAGAAGCAGAGGGTGGAGCAGGAGCTTTTCCAGTCAAACCACGATATGCTCACAGGCCTGTATACCAGGGAGCACCTGTTCAGAAAGATAAATGAGCGGCTTAAGCACGATAATAAGGCTGATTACTATATTGCGCTGGTGGACATCAGTGACTTCAAGATAGTAAATGATGTCTTTGGCAAGGAATTCGGCGACTATGCGCTTAAGAAGGTGGCAGACTGGATAAGGCTCTATTCAGATGAAAGCTGCATATACGGGAGGCTCGTGGGGGATAATTTCGGTTCCTGCCTGCCGAAAAAACTATTTATACCGGAGCTGATAAATAGGGACCTCTCCAGATTCAAGGTTAAAATGGGAAATACGGAGCAGCCACTTATGATACATGTGGGCTTCTGTGAGATCGGTGAAGAAGACAACGATGTCTCCATACTGTTTGACAGGGCGCGGCTTGCCCTAAGCACCATTAAAAATGATTATAAGACACATGTGGCTTTCTATGACAGGCGATTAAGAGAGAGGGTGCGCTGGAATCAGGAGATCTCTTCTGAATTGCATACGGCCATAGAGGAAAATCAGATCGTCCCCTTTCTGCAGCCCATTGCGGACAGGAGTGGGAATATAGTAGGCGCCGAGGCCCTCGCCCGCTGGATACACCCCAAGCATGGCTTTATGAATCCAGGGGATTTCATACCCCTCTTTGAGGAAAATGGCATGATAGTGGACCTGGACAAGCACATTTGGAAATCCGTGTGCGGCATACTTAAGGACTGGAAGGAGAAGCATCCGGGGCTCTTTATATCCGTGAACGTATCCCCGAAGGATTTCTACTTGACAAATGTGCTTTCAGACATCAAGTCATACGTGGAGGAAAGCGGGATAAATCCGAAGGACTTAAGGATAGAGGTCACGGAAACCAGCATGATGAACGATACAGACATGAGGATGAAGGTGCTGGAGGAATTTAGGAAGAGCGGCTTTATCGTGGAGATGGACGATTTCGGCAGCGGCTTTTCCTCCCTGAATATGCTGAAGGACATGCCTGTGGATGTCCTGAAGATAGACATGAAGTTTTTGAGTAGTTCCAAGGACAATGTGAGGGCAAATACCATAGTAAAAAATATCATTAAGCTTTCAGATGATCTGGGGATACTGTCGCTTACGGAAGGGGTGGAGACCATGGAGCAGTTTGACATGCTGTCAGATATGGGCTGCGTGTTATTCCAGGGATATTATTTTGCAAAGCCGGTGAAGCTCTCTGAGTTTGAGGAAATGCTTGCTGCCGTGCAGGGCGCATAAACTTGACTAAAGAGCTTAAAAGTGCTAGTATGCACTGAGTAACTTGTGAGTGGGCTTTTCAAAGCCCACTTTTTATGTGAAGGCAATGGGCCGAAGCGCCTGCCGTGTGCTTGCTTTGAAAGGCAGGTATTTTGATTACACTTGTTTTTGGAATCTGGGCGCTTTCCGCTTCTGCCGAGGCGGTCACAGCTTTTCCTTACAGGACTTTTGGGTATTTATGGACAGAGAGAAGATAGCCGAGCGTTTTAAGCTGATGGTAGCGCCTATTACCGAAAGGCAGGGCTTTACCCTCATAAAGACTGAATATGTGGAGGAAGATGGGAATAATTTTCTCCGTGCCTACATAGATAAGGAAGGGGGAATTACTATAGACGACTGCGTGGCCGTAAGCAGGGAGGCCAGCAAGAAGCTCGATAAGGAAGACTTCATTCCGGAGGCATATACTATGGAAATCAGTTCTCCGGGATTTATGGAATAGAGAAGTGGGAGCCTTGTTATTGTAAAGGCATTGTAAGCGGGAGATAGGAGATACTCGCCATGAGAAAGAAGAAGGTAGACGATTCACCTGAGAAGGTAAGGGAGGATTTCAAGCTGGCTTTGGAGGCCCTGGAGAGGGAAAAGGACATAAGCCGTGACACTATATACGAAGCCCTTGAAAATGCCCTCCTGACCGCTGGCAAGAATCACTTCGGCAGGGCCGACAATATGCACTGTGAGATCAACAGGGACACCATGGCCTTCTATCTCTATGTGGATAAAGAAGTGGTGGAGAACGTTGAGGACCCTGTGGTCCAGATAGGCCTGGAAGAGGCCAGGGAAAAGGAACCGCTTGCCAATATAGGTGATACTGTCAGGATAGAGCTGCCTAGCAGGGGCTTTAGCCGTATAGCCATACAGAATGCAAAAAATGTGATCCTCCAGAAAATAAGGGAGGAGGAGCGGAATGCCGTATTCAATGATTTTGTAGGTCGAGAGCACAATGTGGTGACAGGAACTGTACAGCGCTTCATAGGCCGGAATATCAGCTTAAACCTTGGGAAGACGGATGGGTTCTTATCTGAGAACGAGCAGGTGAAAAATGAGCTGCTCCAGCTTCAGGACAGGGTAAAGGTCTATATACTTGAAGTCAGGAATACCAATAAGGGTCCGAAGATACTTGTCAGCCGCACCCACCCTGAGCTTGTGCGCAGGCTCTTTGAGAACGAGGTGGCCGAGGTCGAGGACGGAACCGTAGAGATAAGGGGCATATCGAGGGAACCGGGTTCCAGGACTAAGATAGCCGTATGGAGCAATAATCCCGACGTGGACGCAGTGGGCGCCTGCGTGGGCATGAACGGCACGAGAGTCAATGCGGTCGTGGACGAGCTGGGCGGCGAAAAGATAGATATAGTGAACTGGGACGAGAATCCCGCCATATTCATAGAAAATGCTCTCTCCCCCTCAAAGGTGGTCTCTGTCATAGTGGATGGGGATGAGAAGACGGCCAAGGTCGTGGTCCCCAATCACCAGCTTTCCCTGGCCATAGGCAAGGAGGGGCAGAATGCCAGGCTTGCCGCCAGGCTCACGGGATACAAGATAGACATTAAGTCCGAGGATCAGGCCAAGGATGCACCCGGCTTCCGCATGGAGGACTATCTGGACTACGATGACGAATATGACGATGAAGAATATGAGGGAGAGGGATACGAAGAGGATTACGAAGGCGGCTATGCTGAAGAATATGTAGAAGAGGACGGGGAAGAGGCGGCACCTGAAGAGTCCGGGAATGCAGAAGATACAGAAACTGAAGACATAGAAACTGAGGATACAGAGAGCGAAGACACAGAAACTGAAGACGCAGAGACTGAGGATACAGAGAGCGAAGACACAGAAACTGAAGGCGCAGAGACTGAGGATACAGAGGGCGAAGATACAGAGACTGAGGATTCAGAGCCTGAGGATGCTGGGGCTGGGGACAGCACTCCCAAGCCTGATGATGGTGAATAGTGGGCATTAGAGGGCGCAAATGGGCTGTGGAGCGCCGCTGCATCTACTGCGGGCAGCTAAAGCCTAAGAGCGGGCTTATAAGGGTTGCAAGACTTTCAAATGGAGAATTCGAGGTGGACTTGGACCTGAGTAAAAGAGGCAGGGGGGCATATATCTGCAAAACTATGGAATGTCTTGCGGGAATAAAGAAAAAAAGGTCCCTGGACCGCTCTTTCAGGACAAATGTGGGGACAGATATATATTCAGAGTTGGAGGCCTCGCTTACTGAATATCCTAAGCCCCCAGCTATGCTGGGGGGAATGGAATAAGCTGTGGCGTAGGATCGGTTATTATTTCGCCTCCTTTGATATAATG
>JAGBNO010000140.1 GCA_017634355.1 Lachnospiraceae bacterium | reverse complement strand
TGTACATTCTGCTTGTCTTTTTGCCCGATAGAGCTGTTCAAAAATCAGTTACATAGCCCGCTATGCGCCTGATTTTTGAACAGCCCTCTCGGACAAAAATACAGCGCATTATGTACAAGTTATTTCTGAACAGTTCCTTAAATGAACTGCCGCAAAAAGCCGCAGCATTTCATTTAACTTATCATTTGTGGCATAAATGCCTCAGAGATTGATTTAGGAGGTTAATAATGTATGTTCGTGACCACATGACGGCTAAGCCATATACCGTCAATTCTGATACAGTGATTTCAAAGGCCATGGAGATAATGGCCAAGAATCACTTCCACAGGCTTCCGGTAGTTGATGGGGCTGGAAAGCTCATAGGACTCGTGACCGGTGGCGTGATAGAGGAGGGCAGCGGGGCCAAGAGCACTTCCCTATCCATATTCGAGCTGAACTACCTTCTCTCCAAAACTAAGGTTTCAGACCTTATGCTGACAGACGTGAAGACAGCCTCTGCCGATGAGTTCGTGGAAGAGGCAGCCCAGCGCATGATAGACAATGGTATTGCGGCGCTGCCTGTAGTGGATGCGGATAATGTGGTCATAGGCATAATTACCGAAAAAGACATCTTTCAGGCATTCAGCGAGCTTCTGGGGCACAAGAGCCTTGGCACCCGCTTCATTATTTCCTGTGAGGATAAGCCGGGATTCGTTGTCGGAGTGGCGAAATGCTTTGCCGACAATGACTGCAACATAGAGACCATGGCCGTCTATCACTCTAAGGAGAGAGGGACTGAGCTGGTAGTAAAGGCGACTGGGGAAATATCGGCACCTGATATGGCCAAAATCATGACCGGAAAGGGTTATGACCTTAAAGGAGTCGCCCAGACGCTTAAGGACGGCAGCGTCAGGCAGTATCCGGTAGAAGCATGAAGAAGCTGCTTATGACCGGTGGCGGCACTGCGGGGCACTGCATCCCCAATCTGGCGCTCATACCAAGCCTAGAGGATATGGGCTTTATGATATCCTATATGGGCTCCTATAGGGGCATAGAGCGTAAGCTTGTAAATGAGGAAAAGGTGCCCTACTATGGCATCTCATCAGGGAAGCTCAGGCGTTACTTCGACCTTAAGAATTTTTCGGATCCTTTCAGGGTCATAAAGGGCTATGCCGAGGCCCATAAGATAATAAAGGAGCTAAAGCCTGATATCGTTTTCTCTAAAGGCGGCTTCGTGTCCGTGCCTGTGGTCTGGGCGGCTCATTCCCTGCACATCCCTGTTGTCATACATGAGTCCGATATGACGCCGGGGCTTGCAAATAAGCTCTGCTATGACGCGGCTGCCAGGGTATGCTGTTCGTTCAGGAGGACTGTGGATATGGTGCCTAAGGGTAAGGGTGTTTTCACAGGCACTCCCATTAGGAAGTCCCTTTTGAATGGCGACAGGCTGAAGGCCAGGTCCTTTGTCGGCATAAGGAGGGAGGACGAGCTGCCCTGCCTCATGGTAATAGGGGGGAGCCTGGGGGCCCAGAGCGTGAACGATGAGGTGAGGCATCTGCTGCCTAAGCTATTAAAAAAATACAATGTCATACACCTCTGCGGCAAGGGAAAGCTGGACCATACCCTGCACAGGACCCATGGCTATGTGCAGTACGACTACATACAGGACGAGCTGCCGGATCTCTTTGCGCTCTCAGACCTGGTGATCTCAAGGGCCGGCTCCAATGCAATTTTTGAATTACTGGCGCTTAAAAAACCCAATATACTTATACCGCTGCCCCAGGGGAGCTCCAGGGGGGATCAGATATTGAATGCCAAGGCCTTTGAGAAGGCTGGGTACTCATATCTGCTGCCCCAGGAAAAGATGGACGACGACAGCCTGTTATCTGCCCTGGATTATGTGAATGAGCACAGGTTTGAATATATAGATGCCATGGAGAGGGCGCCGGAATCGGGGGCGGTGGAGAATATATGCAGGATAATAGAAGAGAATGCTTTATTTTAATGAGTATAAAATGAGGAGGCTCGAAATGAAAGACGACTGTATTTTCTGCAAACTTGCAAATGGTGTGATTCCCACTCATAAGATTTATGAGGATGACGAATTCAGCGTGATACTGGATGCAAACCCTGCCACAAAAGGCCATGCCCTCATACTTCCTAAGGAGCATGCCGCAAATATCTATGAGCTGCCGGATGATACTGTCGCCCATGCTTTTCAGCTCGCAAAGAAAATGGCTGCGAAGATGAGTGATAAGCTGAAGGCTGATGGCTTCAACATAGTTCAGAATAATGGAGAGACTGCGGGGCAGACTGTATTCCATTTTCATATACACCTTATTCCCCGCTATAAGGAGGATAAGCAGTTAATAGGCTGGAAGCCCCTCAAACTTTCGGATGAAGAGCTCTCTGAAGTGGAAAATATGCTGAAATAGAGAGCTTATCATTATATGGTAATAAATAGTGTTAGTCTCTAATATTTATCGTTAAAATCCTATGTAAAATATTGTTTTAATTCCTGTTTAATCTCAACTTCGGAAGCAAAATAGGCTCAATCCCAGTTATGTGGCAAGGGATTGAGCCTTTCCTTATACTAAACTTCGGAACTCAGGAGGTCAGGGCTCTTAACGCCAGGAACTTCGCCGTATTCTTTATCGCCATCGAAAAGAGGATGACGTTTATGTCCAAGCCCCGTTTTTATTTTCGTCTATTCAGATTTGTAGTTTTGTGCTATAGTGAATTGTACTCGCAAACGTAATTAACTGCCATTTCGAGTTTTGGTTTGCCCGTTATGCTATATATACAACGGCAGTAATTTACGTTAATGAGTATAAATTATAAGACAAGTAATTATTAAGGGAAGCGGGGAATATATGTACTTCGGGCTTTGATGTGGAAGTGCGCTATGTCGGGAGTGGATAAAAGTAAAATGATACTAAAGAAAATACAGTACCCGCTGACAGTTTGCAAGGTCAGTACAACAGCCGATATCGACCTCTCAAAGGGATTTTATTTTATCGGAAAAACAGATGAAGAAATATCTTTGGTATGTATCACGGAGGATACGCCTGACAGCACGATAGAGCGTGATGATGGGTGGAGGGGTTTCCGGATACAGGGCATGCTGGATTTCTCTTTGATCGGCATCCTGTCAAAGCTCTGTATGATCCTTGCTGACAATGAGATTGGCATCTTTGCGGTATCGACTTATAATACTGACTACATCCTTGTAAAAGAAGCTAATTATGAGCGTGCCCTGGCTGTACTTGCAGATGCAGGCTATGCCGTAGAAGAATAGCAGGTCTATCATTAAAGAATAGCAGGTCTATCATTAGGGGGTTCGAGGACATGAATAAAAAGATTGCGGTAATCTTAAGCGCAGTGCTTATGCTCACTATGATGGGCTGTGCTTCACAGGATAGCATGACGGCAGGGCAGCAGGGCGTGGAAACGTCGGCAGGACAGCAGGAGCAGGGTGCGGAAACGTCGACAGGGCAGCAGGGCGCAGAAACCGAGGCAGTTGAAACAGTTTCAGCTGAAACAGCGCAGGTTGAGACTGCGCCAGCTGAAAGCGCAGCGGAAGGCGGGGGAGAGACTTACGGAAGCGGCGACATTACAGTGATCTTTACTAATGACGTGCATTGTGCGGTTAGCGAAAATATAGGATATGACGGCCTTTCGGCCTACAAGAAGGAGATGGAGTCCAAGGGCGGGCCTGTGTTCCTCGTGGACGACGGGGACGAGCTGCAGGGTGGGACCATAGGAACCTTGACAAAGGGCGAGGCTATCATCAACATTATGAACGATGTGGGCTATGACGTTGCGGCCCCTGGCAATCATGATTTTGACTATGGCTTGGATACATATATGGAGCTGGCCAAAAAAGCTGATTTTGACTATGTCTGTTCAAATATCACAGACCTAAGGACTGGGGAGCTTATCTTTCCGCCCTATGTGATCAAAGAGGCGGGAGGGAAAAAGATAGGCATTG
>JAGBNO010000139.1 GCA_017634355.1 Lachnospiraceae bacterium | reverse complement strand
GTCTGCTGTTTAAGTTCAGCCACATATAGAACAATAAAAATTTAAGTTCTTTAATATTCATATATAATAAAGAATAAAATAATAACGTACCGAAACAATCCTCGATGGCCGCGGCGGCTAAGAAATATTTAGGCTCATCGGCAAGAGGCCGGAGGAATAGGAGGTCAATTTGAGCAAGTATTTAGAAAGGGCAAGGGAACTTAGGGCAATCACGGTGCCGCACTATAATTGCGGGCAGTCCGTGGTCATTCCTTTTGCACAAGATGCAGGTCTTACAGATGAACAGGCGCTGGGAATATGCGCCAATTTTGGCGGTGGCTTAAAAAGGGGATCAGCCTGTGGAGCCATCACGGGAGGGCTGGTCGTCCTCGGACTTTTTGGAATCGACAATCCCTCAGAGTATTATCAGGCTTTAAGGGAAAGCCATGACGGGATGCTTGATTGTGCGGATCTCTTAAAGAGGAACAAAGAGATGGGCGGTGAGAAGAAGCCCCACTGTGACGCATTGGTATTCGAGTGCGTAAGCCTTGTGGAGAAGATACTGCGTGAGCAAGGGAAAATATAGTCAGAGGATAAAATAAAGGAGAAAATGCCCTTCAGAAGCTCTGCCGTAAAAGGACGGAGCCTATGGCGTCAGGCAGGGATAGTATGACTTAAGGTGTTTCTGCTATGGTGGAAACGAGGCCTGGTTTATGATAATATATGAAAATTAATCGTTACTATTCAGAACCCCCTTGCATATAGTCATTTTTGAAACAACAAGCTTGCCAGATTGTTTCAAAAATGACTATATACAAGGGAGGTGACGATAGGAACCTCCCCCATACCGAGCAAAATTTGATTTCCGATTGCTTTTTTCGATTCAGAAATCAAATTTTGCGAGGTATGGAAAGGGGGTTCTGAATAGGTACAATGAATTTAGGCTCTTCCTCATCAAAGGGAAAGAGGACAGGAGAAATTGGTTTTACCGCTTTTGGCGATGAAAACCTGGGAAAACATGGTAAGATTTGAGAAGATATACTGGAAACAGGCTAGGGCCGCAGTGGCCGGAAACCTTGTAAACACTGGGAAAATACTGGGAAACAGAGGATATTTGTTATATGGTGAGGATACTTTTCGTCTGCCACGGGAATATTTGCAGGTCTCCCCTGGCTGAGTACTATCTACGCTATCTGGCGGAAAAAGAGGGATTTTCGGAGCAGATTTATGTGGAGTCGGCTGCTACGCATAGCGATGAAATATGGGCAGGGCATGGAAGCCCTGTATATCCCCCTGTGCAGAAAATCCTGTCGGAGCTGGGCATAGACTGCAGCGGGAAAGAGGCAAGGCTTATGGGGAGCCGGGATTACAATAAATTTGACCTGATCATAGGGATGGATGCTGAGAATGCCATGTATATGAAAAGGCTATGCATGGGAGATCCGGAGAACAGGTGCTCGCTTCTCATGGATTATACCGATAGGCCTGGGGATGTAGCAGACCCTTGGTATACAAGGGACTTTGGAGCTGCCTTCACTGATGTGAAAGAGGGATGCGAAGGGCTTCTGGATACGCTAAAAAAAGAAGGCAGGATTTCAGCGGCTAAAGGCAGTTGACAGTGATTGGCTCCTGATAGTGCAATTTGTTGATTCGTTTCCTATAATAAGGTGGTAATATGATACTGGATGACAGGCTGGCCAAGGATACCAGAGAGCTGGAAAGAAGGAAGAACCTTCCTCCCAATGAGGAGGAAGAGGAGTATTATACATATACGGATAGGAAGAAGGAGCCCTACTTAAACGAGGGGAAGAGCGTTTTTTCTGTCCATGACAGATCTATAAATACATCAAAAAGCGTTTTCGACAGGACTGCTGTTTTTAGCACGGAAAAAAGAAAAGACAATAATACACCACACAGGATTGCTTCGGCAAGGGATCTGAGCGAAATATTAGGGAGAGTCGGGGATGACAGGATACGATGAGGAAAAAAGGGATAAGCCTTTCAGGGACTATGACGAGTTTATGGGCTATGTTTTTGACTGCGTAAATATAGGCCTGGACCAGTACATAGAACACATGAAGGGCATTTTTGCTTCAGGGGACGGCGGCTACAAAAATGTACTCTATCCCGACATAGAGGTGGCCACGGGGCTCTGCCGCGAAAGCATACGCAGGTTCAGGGCCAAGGAGGGCATCGATTCAGAATCTCAAGCGGGCGGCTCTTCAGAAGATGAGCTTTCTAATGGAGAAGAAAATGGGGGCGCTGAGGAGGAAGAGGAGACAGATCAGGAGCTCATGGATCTGCTGGGGAGCTTTTCCACGGCCATGGACGAGGGAGATAGCGGCGGAGCTGAATATGACGGCGCAAAACCGAGTGGCGTGGGCTATGAAGTGCAGCTGGAACTTAGGGACCGTCTGGAATGGGTATCGGACCGTGCGGAGAAGACTATAGAGGCAGGGATTTCCCTGCCTTTTTATGCCCTGTGCAGTAAGCTTTCCTTTGAACCCTTCACCATATTCTGTTTTGCCTGTGGCATCCTGTCCTCTACCCAAACCGATTATGCCAGTGTCTATCAGATAGTGAATGAAAACGGCAACTTAGCGCAGCCAACCATAGAGTCTGCGGCCAAAGTCTTCTATGGGGAGAAGTTTTCTATAACAGGCGCCTATGGCGATATGTCCATAGGACTGGAGCAGCTTTTGCCGGTGCTTTCGCTGCAGGTTATGGACAGTATGCCCTTTTCGACTGTGGTATCCCCGGACAAGAGGGTAATAGACTTCCTCTTTGGGCGGCATCCGGACAAGCTGGACCAGGACTATGACCGTTTTCTGGAGATGCTTACAGATGATAGCAAAGAGCTAAATCCTATCATGGCAAATGAGGGCGTCATGGATGCAATGAAGATATCCTATGACGAGGGGACGCGCATTTTCTACTATTACGGGGACGAGGGCAGCGGGCGCAGATTTTTTGTGAAGCAGTTCTGCAAAGAAAGCGGGCTTCAGGCTATCACATTGAACTGCAAGAAGCTTTTTAATTACGATTTCCAGTTCGTGGAGCGGGCCCTCTGGGCGGCCGCCAGGGAGTGCATACTCATAAATGCCTGCATAGCGCTGACAGATCTTTCGTACAGGGAAGAGGAGAAGGAAAAGTTCTTCGGCTATATGGACCTCGCATTCTCCAAATTCACGGAAAAGAATATACTGGTCTTCGTAATGAGCAAGGAGCACATAGATTTCAGGGAGGTGACCAGCCAGCCATATACGGAGCTGGAGCTGCCGACGCCGAATACAGGCGAAAGGCAGGCTTGCTGGGAGTATTTTTCCAAGGACTTTGATCTGGAAGAGGGCATAGACATGCTGGAGATGTCTACGAAATTCCTCTTTACCCCCGGAAAAATATTGGGGGCCCTGAAGCATGCAAGAAGCCTTTCGGTCATGGCCAAGGAAAACGCTATTTCCAGGGAAAAGCTTTTCCAGGGCTGCTACAACCAGATGAGCTCGGAACTCACGCAGAAGGCCACTAAAGTCAAGGCCAACTTCGGCTTTGACGACATAGTCATGAACGAGAGCCAGAGGGAGACCCTGATGCATGCCATAGACCAGATGAATTTCCGTAAGCAGGTCTATGAAAACTGGAACTATACGAAGAAATACCCATACGGGCGCGGGCTGTCCATATTGCTGTTCGGCGCTCCCGGCACAGGAAAGTCCATGTGCGCGCAGGTCATAGCGCATGAGCTGAATCTGGAGCTCTATAGGGTAGACCTCTCGAAGGTCATAGACAAGTATGTCGGTGAGACTGAGAAATCGATTTCTATGATTTTCAGGGAGGCCAAGAAGTGTAATGTGGTGCTCTTCTTCGATGAGTGCGATACGCTTTTCGCAAAGCGTTCAGACGACGGCGGCTCCAATCAGGCTTCCAATAATAATAAAACGGCGCTTCTGCTGCAGGAAGTGGAGGCCTACGATGGGGTATCTGTTCTGGCCACAAACTATAAGCACAATATAGACCCTGCCTTCTTCCGTAGGATGAAATACATAGTGGAGTTCCAGTTCCCTGACCCTGATACGCGGAAGATGCTCTGGGAGACTACCATACCAAAGAGCACTCCTCTGGCGGATGACGTGGACATACGCTTTCTCGCGGACAAGTTTGAGTTCGTCGGCGGTAATATAAAGAACTGTATTCTGAATGCGGCCTTCCTTGCCGCCGCAGACCCGGAGGCAAATGGAAAGGTACACATGAAGCACTATCTCCTGGCGGTAAAGTATGAATTCGTGAAGGTGGGCAAGGTCTTTACGAAGTCTGACTTCGAGCCATACGCGGCCGATGTGGGGCTGGCGTAGCGTAAGTTGCTTAGCCAGATATCGTGGAAGGTCAGGTAATAGGGTTGATATAGTGTTTTGGAGGTGAAACATGAATGAAATCGAACTTAGGGAACAGTTAATAAGGGAATATGTGAATCTGCAGCGCCTAAAAGCCGCCGCTGACAGGGAAAAGGAATTAGAGTATCAGGAAAGGATACTGAAGGCCAGGCTGCAGTCAATGGGTATTCACACGGAGGAACTGGACATCATATGATTTTTGGCCGCACTCCCGAAAAAACTGCGCATCTTTGAACAGTTATTTATGAAGAACTCCTTGGGGGTGTTGAATAGTTACGATTTTTAGGTTGAAATAGGGACTGTATTTTAGTAAAATGTTATATAGCAAAAGGATTTAGAAATTGCCTGATTGAAAGCTGACAGTGCAATTTCCTAAATTCCTTTACTGGATAATTGCCCAAGGTGGGGATTTGGCCGGGGCAATTATGAATATGGTATTATGCAACTGTAGGCGCTAAAGGTAAATTATGCGCAATAGCTTATGGACAGAGCCTTAAGACAGTTCCTTAAGACAGCTCCATGGAAGTCTGCCTAAGGACTATTGTTATTGCCTTAATCCTACCGGTGGCAGCACAAAATGCGGAGGGGTATTTTTCCTATGAATGTATTTACGACGGACAAGATTCGCAATGTGGCTCTCCTGGGACATGGGGGAGCGGGTAAGACCAGCCTTGTGGAGGCTATGGCGAAGATTTCTGGCATGACCACAAGACTGGGAAAGGTGGACGATGGGAATACCATCAGCGACTATTCCAAGGAGGAGCAGAAGCGCAAGTTCTCCATAAGCACTTCTGTGATACCTATTCAGTGGGAAGGGCAGAAGCTGAATATATTGGATACTCCCGGCTTTTTTGACTTTGTGGGGGAGGTGGAGGAGGCCGTGAGCGCCGCCGCAAGCGCCATTATAGTCGTGAATGGGAAGTCCGGCGTAGAGACGGGCACGGTAAAGGCCTGGGAGATTTGTGAGAAGTATGACATTCCGCGCATGATTTATGTTTCCAATATGGACATAGACAACTCCTCCTTCAAAAATGTGCTGGAAGAGCTTACAGACCTCTATGGCAAAAAGATAGCCCCCTTCCATTTCCCCATAAGGGAGAATGAGAAGTTTGTCGGATATGTGAATGTGGTCGCAGAAAAGGCTTTCCGCTGGGACAAGGAAGGGAAGGCTGTGGAGTGTGAAGTGCCTGAGTATTCCAGGGAAAACCTGTCTATATATAGGGATTCGCTCATGGAGGCAGTAGCTGAGACCAGCGAGGAGTTCATGGACAGGTATTTCAATGGAGAAACATTTTCCGAGGACGAGATAAGGGCCGCGCTCCACACCAGCGTCTGTGACGGTACCATTGTGCCTATCACCATGGGCAGCAATATACTGGTGCAGGGCATATATACGCTGTTAGATGACTGCGTGAAGTACCTGCCTAGCCCTGAGGGCAGAAAGGTGGCGGGGATCAATGTGGCCTCCAATGAGATTTTCGAGGCTAATTATGATTTCAGCAAGCCGAAGTCTGTCATAGTCTGGAAGACTTTGGTAGACCCCTTCATCGGAAAGTATTCTCTTTTCAAGGTGAATTCCGGGGTCATAAAGTCTGGGGACGTGCTCTATAATGAAGATAAAAATGTGGAGACAAAGGTGGGCAAGGTCTATGTGCTCTGCGGGAATAAGGCGGAGGAGGTAGCAGAACTCCACGCAGGCGACATAGGGGCATTTGCAAAGCTGGATAAGACACGGACGGGGGATACTCTTTCCACAAAAGCCAATACCATACGGTATCCCAGGCCTCTTTTGTCAACACCGTATACGGCCATGCGCTACCGCCCCGTGAATAAGTCAGATGTGGACAAGATTTCACAGGCACTGGCAAAGATATGCGCAGAGGACCTGACACTTAAGAGCGTAAACGATGCGGGAAACCATCAGACGCTGCTCTATGGCATAGGTGAGCAGCAGATAGATGTGGTAAAATCCCGTCTGGAAAATGAGTACAAGGTGGCTGTAGAGCTGCTGCCCCCCAAGGTGGCTTACAGGGAGACAATTCGAGGCAAATCAGATGTACAGGGGCGCTATAAGAAGCAGACCGGCGGCCATGGGCAGTTCGGCGATGTGAAGATGATATTCGAGCCCAGTGGGGATATGGAAAAGCCTTTCATCTTTGAAGAGAGGGTAGTAGGCGGCGCTGTACCGAAGAACTTCTTCCCCGCAGTTGAGAAGGGACTTGCAGAATCCGTGGAGAAGGGACCTCTGGCGGCCTATCCTGTCGTGGGGGTGAAAGCTACGCTCTATGACGGCTCTTACCATCCTGTTGACTCTTCTGAGCAGTCCTTTAAGACTGCGGCAAGGCTCGCATTCAAGGACGGCTTCATGAAGGCGTCCCCCATACTCCTGGAGCCCATAGAGTCACTCAAAGTCACGGTGCCCGATAAATACACAGGTGATGTCATGGGCGACCTCAATAAGCGCAGGGGCAGGGTCCTCGGCATGAATCCTACCGAACACGGTAAACAGGTGATTGAGGCGGAGGTGCCCCAGTCCAGCCTCTATGGCTATGGAACAGACCTTCGTTCCATGACGGGCGGCACAGGAGACTTCTCATACGAGTTCAACCGCTATGAGCCGGCTCCGTCAGATGTACAGGCGAAAGAGATCGAATCCCGCAAGGATAAGATAGACAATATTTCAGATGACTGAGGAAATCTGATTGTTTTACAAGAAACTAAAAAAATTACTACCTTATGCAGCCGTTTGTTTAAGCGGCTGCATATTCATATTGCTTTCTTCCAGTTGGACCAGTCCGCTTTTTCCCTATGCGTATGGTTACGATGCCTCCTGGTATTCCCTGGGGGGCAGGGCCATACTTGCAGGAGAAGTGCCGTACAGGGATTTTTTCGACTTAAAGGGTTCGCTGCTTTTCTTTTATGAGGCTTTTGGCCAGCTCTTTTTTAAAGGGCGCAATGGCATATTCTTTATCCAGTGCATTTCCATTTCCTTCACGGTTTATTATATGTGGAAGCTGTCCAGGCTCTATCTTAGGGTCTGGCAGTCTATCTTCGTGCTCGTGGCCTTCTACTATGTCTATGTGTCGCCGCTCTGGGGAGGGAATACGGCAGAAGAGCTATTCATGCCTTTCAATATGATGGCTCTGTACTATGGCATAAGGTATATGCGGGAGGCGTCAGGTGCGGAAAGTGTGGAAAAGAAGCCTTTATCAGAGGATATAGCCGGCATAGAAGCAGAAGGAAATACAGAGACGATAGTGCCGAATGGTGCGGAAGAAAAGCCTTTAACAGAGAATATAGCCGGCATAGAAGCAGAAGGAAATACAGAGGCGATAGTGCCGAATGGTGCGGAAGAGAAGCCTTTGTCAGAGAATATAGCCGGCATAGAAGCGGAAGAAAATACAGAGGCGATAGTGCCGGAAGGTGCGGAAGAAAAGCCTTTATCAGAGAATATAGCCAATATAGAGGCAGAAGAAGATACAGAAGATGAGGAGCTGGAAGAAAACAGGCCGGCAATAGAGAACTGTGAGTGGCCTTCATATATTTTCGGCATAGGCTTTGCGGTGATGGGCCTGTCGAAAGTGACCGTAGCCGCCACCCTTGTGGCGGTGGTCCTGACAATAATAGGCTTTCTCGCGGTGAAAAGGCGGTGGGGGCTAATCCTCAAATGCGCAATGTACTTCTTTTTGGGCGTGGGAACGGTGCTGCTTCCCGTCTTTGCATATTTTGCAATGAATGGAGCTCTGCAGGACTTCATATTCTGCACCTTCCTCTTTGCCTTCAAACGCTCTACAGATTATTATGAGGCTTTTTCCTTTAACTGGGAGAGGCAGCTGCTTATCTGCTATATCAGCTTCTTCGTAGGGGTCTGCTATAGGAGGGACAGGAGGGAAGACGGGGCGCTGCAGGCACTGCTCATAGTGACGAGCCTCGTGGTATATGGACTGCTGCACCTGGGAACGCCTTATCCCTACTATTTCATAGGCCTCATGCCGCTATTTTGCCTGCTTACGGTTCTTTTTCTGGATTATCTGAATAAGGAATTCATGGATGCGAAAATAAGCTGGATAGGAGACCCTGAAAGCCCTGCTGTCGTGCTGCCGAAGCTCTCTTTGAGGCTTGCTGTTTTTTTCCTGCTCTATTTAGGGATAATAATTTTTTATTATGGGGATACTTCCAATAAGGTAAATGAAAATATTTACATTTTCTGTGATGAGGTGGGAAAGACGCAGGTGGAGGACTGTAAGGAAATAAATGAACTCATACCTCCCTGGGACAGGGATGAGGTATACAACCTGGAGTCGGGCATGATTTATTATGAGGTTAACCAGCTTTTGCCTGCCAATAAGTATCCCGTGAACCTCCCCTATTTCCTGCATTTACACCCGCCTATTAAGGAAGAAGTGCTTAATTACCTGCACAATGTGCGGCCCAGGTGGATAATTTCTGAGAATATGGACGGCTTTGACGATGAGGATGTGAAGGCTTATGTCTTCTCTAATTACGAGATAGTGGCCTCCAATTCGGGGGAAGAACTGTACAGGATAAAAGATTAAGGCTTGCTTAGCCTAACAGAGCAGCCATTTTTGAAACAACCGAAGGAGCCGTTTGTTTCAGAAATGGCTAAGCTTAAGAGGGTTCTGAATAGTTGCGATGTACTTATCATAATATGCTTGACTTTAAAGCCTATAGGCATTAGTATGTCAACGCATGTAAAAACCGCTCTGGGAGCGGATTTCACTTATGTCAAGTGATTATTTTAACTAATTATTTTTATTGATTATGTCAACTGGATAATGTTCAAGCTGGGCCGTCTGGCAGTGTTATGTTAACTGCACATTTTTTCCTGGCATATCGGAATTAAAACGGGAGTGGAAATGTCAAAGTCATATAACCATAGTTATATAGAAGAGAAGTGGACCAAAAACTGGGAGGAGCATCCCATAAATGTAAATGATGGGAAAAGGCCGAAGTATTACTGTCTGGATATGTTTCCCTATCCTTCGGGGAATGGGCTGCATGTGGGTCACTGGAGGGGTTATGTGATCTCTGACGTGTGGAGCCGTTATAAGATAATGAACGGCCACTACGTAATACATCCCATGGGCTGGGATGCTTTCGGCCTGCCCGCAGAGAACTATGCCATAAAGATGGGCGTACAGCCTGCTGTGTCTACGGCAGAGAACATACGTAATATAAAAAAGCAGATTAAGAAAATAGCAGCTGTCTACGATTGGGACATGGAGCTAAATACTACTGATCCCAAGTTTTTCAAATGGACACAGTGGATTTTTGAGAAGCTATTTGAGAAAGGGCTTGCATACGAGAAGGAGATGCCTATTAACTGGTGTCCTTCCTGCAAGACTGGCCTCGCAAACGAAGAGGTGGTTGACGGCAAGTGCGAGCGCTGCGGAGCGGAGGTAACAAAAAAGAACCTAAAGCAGTGGATGCTTAAGATAACGGAATATGCAGACAGGCTCCTTGACGACCTCGACAAGCTGGACTGGCCCGAAAAGGTCAAGAAGATGCAGACTGAGTGGATAGGCCGCAGCTTTGGAGCCGAGGTGGACTTTCAGATAGACGGCAGGGATGAAAAAATAACGGTTTATACCACGCGGCCTGACACCCTCTATGGTGCTACATTTATGGTATTAGCGCCGGAACACGAGTTATCAAAGAGTCTGGCGACAGGGGAGCAGGCCGCTGAGGTGGAGAAATACATTTCAGATGCTGCCAATAAGTCCAATGTGGACAGGCTGCAGGGGAAAGAAAAAACAGGCGTATTTACAGGTTCTTACGCCATCAATCCACTGAACGGGGAAAAGATACCGATCTGGCTCTCTGATTATGTCCTGGCTGATTATGGAACGGGCGCTATTATGTGCGTGCCTGCCCATGACGACAGGGACTTTGCCTTTGCGAAGAAGTTTGGCCTTAAAATAAGGCAGGTTATTTCAAAGGATGGAAAAGAAACGGACGATATGGAAGAAGCCTACACCGATGCTTCCGGCACGATGATCAATTCCGGTGAATGGAACGGGATGGAGTCGGCTGAGCTTAAGGTAAAGGCCCCGCATATAGTGGAGGAAAAGGGCTTTGGACGGGCAAAAAAGAACTTTAAGATCAGGGACTGGGTCTTTTCCAGGCAGAGGTACTGGGGCGAGCCCATACCTATAATACATTGCCCTAAATGCGGGGAGGTGCTGGTGCCGGAGGATGAGCTGCCCTTGAAGCTGCCGGAGGTGGACAGGTATGAGCCCACAGGCACAGGCGAGTCGCCGCTTGCGGCCATAGATAGCTTCGTAAACTGCAAATGTCCAAAATGCGGTTCTGATGCGAAGCGGGAGACCAATACCATGCCCCAGTGGGCCGGCTCCTCATGGTATTTCCTGCGCTATGTGGATGTGAATAATGATAAGGAGCTTGTGAACAGGGAAAAGGCCGACAGATTCCTGCCAGTGGACATGTACATAGGCGGAGTGGAGCATGCGGTCCTGCACCTATTGTATTCCAGGTTCTGGACCAAGTTCCTCTATGACCTGGGTGTAATAGGCTTTGACGAGCCCTTCATAAAACTCTTCAATCAAGGTATGATCACCGGCAAGAACGGTGTCAAGATGAGTAAGAGCAAGGGCAATGTGGTGAGTCCGGACGACCTTGTAAGGGATTACGGCTGTGATTCTCTGAGGCTTTATGAGCTTTTCGTAGGGCCGCCAGAACTGGATTCCGAGTGGGACGAGAGGGGGATAGACGGCGTCTACCGCTTCCTCTGCAAGGCGTGGAACATGGTGCTGGAGAATAGAGAAAAGCAGGTGGAGCCCACTAAGGAGCTCTTACGCTTGCGGCACCAGCTCATACATACCATAAGCACGAGGCTTGAAGCCTTTTCGTTGAATACCGTAGTCTCAGGCTTTATGGAGTTCAATAATAAGTTTTTAAAGCTCAAGGGCGGAGTGGACAGGGAAACGCTTGAAACATTTGTTATCCTTCTGGCCCCCTTTGCGCCTCACATTTCTGAGGAATTATGGCAGGAGCTGGGCCATGAGACATCTGTTTTTGCGGAAAAATGGCCACAGGCGGACACTGAAGCCATGAAGGAGGATACGGTAGAGATACCGGTTCAGGTGAACGGCAAGATAAGGGCTACCATAGAAGTGGCCGCCGATGCGGAAAAGGAAGCTGTTTTAATTGCCGCAAAGGAAGCTGTGGCGGATAAGCTACAGGGCAGTGTTGTGAAAGAGATCTATGTGCCGGGGAAGATAGTGAATATAGTTGTAAAATGATATGTCCACCATAAGAACTATGGTACTTTTGGCGATTAACTATGTTCCCATATTTCTATGGATGTTTTTTTTCCGTATGGGGCTTAAAAGTTTTTTCATTCTTCTGCCGGTAATACTTTTTTGCATTTTGATGAATGCACTGATCTCCTTAGGCAGGAGAAGCGCTTATCTCTGGTGCGTCCATCTGTTTATAGCCTCAGTGATAGGCATTGTGCTGCAGAACTATCTGTATTTGAGATTTGTGGATCCTGATGCTCAGCTGATATTGCTGTGCTTTGGTGAGATTTTTTCCTTGGCTGTCATAATCCTTCTGGGAGGCTTGGCGGCAGGCGGGGTAAGCGGTGCCAGGCTTAGAAAGAGCGGGAGGGAAGCGCCCTCTTATGTATTTTTTGACCCTGCGCTCAAGGAGGATATGAATAAACCGGCTGATGTGCCTGAGGAAGATGAGGACTTTGATGAGTTTGAGGAAAACGTCCTTTCAGACAAGGTGAGTGATGACGAGCTATTGGATGAAGAGGAAGAGGATAGCTATATAGAGGAAATTGAAAGCGGCGATGGTTCCGATGGTAGGTTTTTTATGAAGGGAGCACAAGATGAGTAAGGGATTCAAGGCAATGGTGATGGCTCTTTTGGCTTTTATGCTTTTGGGCTTTTCCTTTAGCGCTTCAAAGGAAGTGGCGAAGGCTGAGGGCGCAATAACATACGATTTCACAGGGGTAGCGGTTCCGGAGGGGCAGCCGCAGTCCTTTGAGGTGGACTTCGGCACATTGCAGCTGTTCAAGGAGCATCCTGAGATAATTGTGGCTTTCACGCAGGCCCTGGCATACCGCTATGACAATAATGTATTTGTGATAAACCAGGCGGCAGAGGCCGAATACTTGAAGGGGGCGGCAGAGGGGACGCAGCCCTTGGGAATACACAGGGCTAACGTGTTCAGTGTGGCAGACCTGCTTGCCTTCCAGACAGCCGCAGGAATACAGCCCACGCAGCCTGAGGCACCGCAGTTCACGGTTACTACGGCCGATATGAGCATAAATGGAGGGACATACGTAGACATAAATATAGATGCACAGCAGCTCGTCCTTTTTCAGAATGGTGTAGCCAGCATTACCACGCCTATAGTTACCGGCAATGTTGCAAAGGGTAATAATAGCCCTAAGGGTTCATTTACCATCAAGAATAAGCAGAGGAACCGCACCCTTATAGGCCCCAACTACAGGTCATTCGTCAAGTACTGGGTGCCTTTCGTAAACCATGTGGGAATACACGATGCATCCTGGAGAAGCGATTTTGGCGGAGAAATATATAAGAAGAGCGGTTCTCACGGCTGCATAAATGTACCGCCTGCGAATATGCCGGCCCTGTATGATGCCCTGCAGGTAGGAATGCCGGTTATAGTTCATTGACAGTAGAAATCACAGCTGTTTCTAAGAATTCAAGGTAGCACTTGTTTCTGCTTATATATCATAAGTATCCTGTCGTTTTCTCTGAGCTTCATATTGCCCTGTGGAATGATGGACTTCTTGCCCCTCTTTATTAGGACTATGAAGCTCTGGCGGGAGATGTCCAGATTTCTTATATTCTGACCCACCCAGGGGTGGCTTCTCTTAAGGAGTATTTCTTTCAGGTCCAGGGACTGTCCCTTTTGGAGTGAAGGGGCTCCTATTATGAGCCTGTCCCTGGGATTTAGGGTCAGGTTTCCTTTTGGGATTAGGGTCTTTTGGTTGCGCTGTACTGCTGCCACCAGCACATCGCTGGGCAGGAAGAGCTCTTTTATCTGCTTTCCGCACCAGCCATCTCCCGGTTTTAGTTCCGTCTCTATGAAGTTCACATCCTCCTCGGAGCCGTAGTCGCCGAGGTGCTTGAGCCTTGTATACTGCTCCACAAAGCCTGCAGAAATGATACCGGTCGGTATTGCGACCATTCCTACGCCCAAGAAAGCTATGACTATGGCCATGAACTTTCCCCCGACGGTTATGGGGTAGATGTCGCCATAGCCTACGGTCAGGAGGGTGGACACGGACCACCATATACCGGAGAAAGCATTTTCAAATACATCCGGCTGTGCATCGTGCTCCAGGCTGTACATACAGAGGCTGGAGGCCATCATCAGCACTGTCAGTATGAAGAAAGAGGACAGCAGCTGCTGTTTTTTGCTATATATTACTTCTGTAATAACATTGAGAGAGTCATAATAGGCGTTTATCCTGAACAGGCGGAAAATCCTGACTACACGGAAGAGCCTGAAGACTGCCGCACCTGTGGGAAAGAAGAAGGGGAGATAGTATGGCAGGAAGGACATTAAGTCTATGATGCCGGCGCCTGAGAATAGGTAGCTGAAAACGGCCTTTTTTTCCGAGCGGTCGGGATAGAGGCAGTGTGCGGTGATAAGACGCAGGACAAAGTCCAGGGCGAAAAAAGCAACTGTTACTTCTTCTATGCGGTGAAAAATTCCCCGATAACTGTTCAGGGTTTTGAAGGTCATCATGAAGCTCATGGCCAGGTTAATTACAAGGGCCGCCGTGCTTATGATGTCATAGCCCGTATTGATGGGATCGTCAATGACGCCCACCGAGACCATATTAAAAAGTCTTTTGCGCAGTTTTTCCAGGTCTAGCTTTTCATTTTCGCTTTTTTTCATTCTCAGCTATAGTTGGTATTGGATTCTCAAGGCCGGTGTTTTCGCCCCTGCCTGTGGCGTAGGTATTAGGACATAGAAGCAATGAGGGCATCTATTTCGGACTGGCTTAGGATGCGGTTGCTGTTTCCGGCAGGCGCCGCCGCAGGGGCGGCCGCCGGAGCGCTTACTGAGGGAGCGGGAGCCGCCGGTATGGAAGGGCTTAAGGCCCTCGCCTGCGAAGAATTGCCCATAATGCTCGCAAATAATGCCTGCTGTTCGGGACTGAGCCCGCTTAAGTCTGCCATAAATTCTCCTATATTATCATTGCAAAGTGCTGTTTACGAATACTATCTGAAACTTTTGCTGTCCGTGTGGGAAAAGGGAGTGAGGCTTTTTATAACGTAAGATCCTCAACGTTTACACCTAGTGCAGCAAGTCTTGTGGCCGATACCTTAATTTCATATTCAAGTACCGGATTATTCTGTTCCCCGTTTTTGCTCTTAATCCGCTGTAGCATTGAATAATTATTTATTTCGTATATTTCCATTTTTTGTGGTGTCATATCCTATCCCTTTCAGTTCCTGCGGTTTGCTTTTCTTCCGCATGCGCAGCTTTCAACAATAGTCTTGATGATATGTTCTCTGGACATTTCCTTCTTTGCCATGATAGTGTATCACGGAGATAGCATAAAATCCATACTAGATAAATAATTTTTGTAGCATTTTTGTGTCCATAGGTGTATTATATTGGGGCTGGCATAGCCATGTTTGGTAATTTTAGGGCTATGGGCATAGGATTAGGACAAAAGGGGAAAAGATGACTACAATACAGAAGATTCTGCTCATAGCAGCCTGTGTGCTGTTCGTTCTCACTATATACGGCTTTTACCATTTCAGCATATATTTCATAGTTCCTATCTTCCTGTTGCACAGCGTATGCCTGGTAGCCTTTGTTTACTATACTTATATAGGTGAGAAGGATTCCATGGAGGAGGATGGAGTCTATAAGCAGGAGCTGGGGCTCAAAATGGCCGAGAAGGATCAGGAGATCTCAGCGCTGCAGACCATGCTCATGGAGAAGAATGAGTCATTGGAGAAGTTTGAGTCTGAGTCCAAGGATTTAAAGGAGAAAGGGGCAAAGCTGAAGGAGAGGGTCACTGAGCTGGAGGGCGAAAAGGAAAATCTCTCAGAGGAGCTGAATGAAAAGAAAAAGGCAGAGGAGGAGCTGAAGGAGTCCCTGCACGAGGCGTCACAGAAAGGGCTGCTGCCAGTGGCAGAGGGCGACGGGAGGTCTGCGATAGACCTGCTCTCCGTTGCAAGGGATGCGATAGAGGAGATGCGTTCTGCCGCCATGGGAGCGGATGTGCATGTCAGCATATCCTCATCCCTCACATCGCTCATGGTTAAGGCCGATAGGAACAGGTTCAGGATATTATTCAGGAATATCATAGATAATTCCATTAAATATATGAATAGGCCGGGGGCTCTTGTCATAACTATGTCCAGCGTGGGAGAGGACATTTTCATAGTATTAAAGGACAGCGGAGCCGGGCTTCCAGAGGAGGAGATAGCTAGGGTATTCGACCTTAATTTCCAGGGGTCCAACAGGGTCAGCGGGAATGGCCTGGGACTCACGCAGGCTAAGGCTATAGTAGACTACTATGGCGGGACTATTTATGCCAGGAGCTCAGAGGGGACCGGCATGGGCATATACATACAGTTGCCGGCTGACCTGGGCGAAAATGAAAAGGATAAGGGAAAACAGACCAAGGGAGAAAAGAAAAAGCATAAGGGAAAACTGACCAAGGGAGAAAAGAAAAAGGATAAGGTAAAGCAGACTGAGGCAGAAAAGGAAGAGGATAAGGAAGAACTGGCCGAGGTAGAAAAGGAAGAGAATAAGGAAGATAGGACCGAGGAAGAAAAGGAAGAGGATAAGGAAGATAGGACAGAGGGAGAAAAGGAAAAGACCAGTGGAGAGCAGACTGAGGAGGGGAACAGTGATGACGTGCAGTCTGAAGTAGATAAGGAAGACGGCGAAGGACAGACTGATAAAGATAGTGAAAATGTGAAGGAGTTCTGAATGAAAAAAACTACCCGTATACTCCTTATGGTAATAGGCTTTTATCTGGTGGCCGGGCTTATGGCCCTTTTCTTCTTAGACGGGCGTACGTCCATTTTTAAAGGAGATGAGAAGGCTGTCGCCAAGGAAAAGGACACGTTCGTGGATAACCGCCAGATTGTAGGTGATGTTACTAAGTCCAATTCGAATATGCTGGCAGAGGCGGAACCGGTGCCGGAGGAGCCGCCTAAAGATGAGGCGCCTCTTGCGGAGCCAGCGCCTAGTGAGCCTGCGCCAGAGGAGCCTGTAGCAAAGGAGCCCGAACCGGTTTACTATTCATTTACGGTGAGCACCCGCCAGAAGAGGTCCAGGCTCTATGTCAGGGAACATCCATATATGGAGTCCAGAAGCCTGAAACTATTAAAAACGGGCACGAAGGGCTATATACTGGAGCTGGGGAATGAGTGGTCCAAGGTCTATGTGAACGAGAAGCTGCAGGGCTATTCCAACAATGAATTCCTTGTAATGGAGGACTGTGACCCCAGTGAATTCCCTGAGGGCTATGAGGGCGGCACTATGATCACGGATAAGTATTGAATTGAACATAGAGCCCATAGCCTTTATACATACTGATTTTTCAGAAAAATTCGGGATACCGAGGCAGAGCGGCCTCGTTGAATCCCTAAAGGGCACTATCAGTTTTCTGCCTGAATACAGGAATCCCGATGCGCTTAAGGGACTTAGCGCATATTCCCATATCTGGCTCCTATGGGGCTTTTCCAGGGTGGCGCCGGATAAATCCTTCCATGCCACCGTTAGGCCGCCCGGCCTTGACGGAAATAAGCGCCTGGGTGTATTTGCCACCAGATCCCCATTCCGTCCGAACCCCATAGGGCTATCCTGTGTGAAGCTTCTGAATATTGAGCCTTATGGCAAAGGCGGTCCCATTCTGGAGGTGGGTGGCGTGGATATCGCAGACGGTACGCCCATTTATGACATCAAGCCTTATCTTCCCTATACCGATTGCAGGGACGGCTCTTATGGGGCACTGCCGGATTCGGAGCCTTTTCCGGAGCTGAAGGTTCTTTTCCCAGAGGAGCTTGCCAATATACTTCCATCAGAAAAAGAACTGGCGCTTAAGGCACTTCTTTCCATAGATCCCAGACCTGCGACAAAACGAAATGACGAGGAGCGCATATTCGGCTTCACTTTTGCGGGATATGAGGTGCGCTTTCAGGCAGGGAAAGGGGTGTTAAGGGTCATATCAATAGAAAAAATGGAGTAAAATAAAATCAAGCCGGATATTGAGAAAGACCGTCGAAATATAGGAGGGAAAAATGAAAGTAAGAACCAGATTTGCGCCGAGCCCCACCGGGCGTATGCATGTAGGGAATCTCAGGACAGCCCTGTATGCCTATTTAATAACCAGGCATGAGGGAGGCGACTTTATCCTGCGCATAGAGGATACGGACCAGAACAGGGAAATGGAGGGCGCAACGGAGATAATAAGGCGCACCCTTAAGCTATCGGGCCTTGAATATGACGAGGGGCCTGATAAAGAAGGGGCTGTAGGCCCCTATGTGCAGTCGGAGAGGGTAAAGCAGGGCATATATATGAAATATGCGAAGGAGCTGGTAGAAAAGGGAGAGGCCTACTACTGCTTCTGTACGCCGGAAAGGCTATCAGGCCTAAAGCAGACAGTGGATGAGAGCGGCAAGGAGGTGAATTTCTACGACAAGCACTGCCTATCGCTCTCCAAAGAGGAAGTGGAAGAAAAGCTTAGTTCCGGTATGCCCTTTGTAATAAGGCAGAATAATCCGCGGGAGGGCAGCACCGTTTTCCACGACCTTATCTATGGGAATATAGAAGTTAAGAATGAAGAGCTGGACGACATGGTGCTGATAAAGTCCGACGGCTATCCTACCTATAATTTTGCAAATGTTGTGGATGACCATCTGATGGGCATTACCCATGTGGTCAGGGGAAATGAATACCTGTCCTCGGCGCCTAAGTACGAGAGGCTTTACAAGGCCTTTGGCTGGGAGGTGCCTGAGTACATACACTGTCCGCTCATCACGGATGAAGAGCATAAGAAGCTTTCTAAGCGGAGCGGCCACAGCTCCTTTGAAGACCTTCTCGAAAAAGGCTTCCTGCCGGAGGCTGTCGTAAACTTCGTGGCTCTCCTGGGCTGGTCTCCGGAGGACGACAGGGAGATAATGGACAGGGCTGAACTCATAGAGGCCTTTGACTACCATAGGATGAGCAAGAGCCCCGCCGTATTCGACTTTGGTAAGCTCAAATGGATGAATGGGGAATACATTAAAAAGATGGATTTCCATGCATTCATGGAGAAGGCTCGGGGCTTTATTAAAAAAAACATCACGAAGCCCTTGGATATAGAGAAGATAGGCGCCCTTGTGCAGTCACGCATAGAGATATTCCCGGACATAGAGGGGCTTATAGACTTCTTTGAGGCAGTGCCGGACTATGACAATGCACTCTATAAACATAAGAAAATGAAGACTGACGAGGAGAGCTCCTTAAAAGTGCTTAAAGAGGTTCTGCCTGTACTTGAAAATACTGATGATTATAGTAATGACGGATTATATAATCTGTTAAAGGATTTTGCTGAGAGCCATGGCTACAAAAACGGCTATGTGCTCTGGCCGCTCCGCACCGCGCTGTCGGGCAAGGCTTCCACCCCCGGAGGGGCCACGGAGATAATGGAGATACTTGGTAAGGAGGAGTCTGTTTCGAGGATAAGGAAGGGCATAGAGAAATTATCGCACTCCTAAGCCCGGAGCAGAGACTGGCCGCAGAGCATCTCAAGGGTCCCGCCCTGGTTGTGGCGGGGCCTGGCTCCGGAAAGACCCGTACACTTACGCACAGGCTTAAGTACCTCGTAACAGACGCTTCCATATCTCCTTCCTCCATTCTGACTATCACATTTACACGCCTCGCAGCCAGGGAAATGAGGCTACGGACCTTATCCCTGCTTCATGAAAAGGCCGCGGCCATAAGCTTCGGCACCTTCCATTCAATTTTTTTCCAGATACTTAAAAACCATTATCGCCTGAATGCAGACTCAATAGCCCGCTACTCGGTGCAGTCCGACATAATTAAGGAATTTTTGGATAGCCATAAAGTAGAGCTTTCAGACCCTGCGCATAGCATTTCAGGCCTCTTATCCGAGATAAGCCTTGCCAAAACCTCGCTCAAAGACACAGAAACCTTAAGAGTGGGCTTCCTCGATAAAGAACTTTTCCTCGAAATGCTAAAAAATTACAAAGAGCGGATGAAGTCCCTAAATCTTATAGACTTTGACGACATGATGTTATTTACGAGGGAATTATTCTTAAGGAAACCTAATGTGTTAAAGAAGTGGCAAAATATTTTCCGCTTTATACTTTTAGACGAGTTCCAGGATGCGGACCCCTTAAGCTTTGAAACGGTGCGTCTGCTTGCGGGAGATGAGGGGAACCTTTTCGCAGTGCGGGACGACGACCAGTCCATATACGGCTTCAGGGGGGCTGAGCCCGGCATCATGAGGGACTTCAAAAAATATTATCCCAATGCTTCTGTTTATCAGCTGGCAGTGAACTATAGGTCCAGGCCTGAGATAGTATCCGCGGCAGTGAAGGTCATATCCGCTAATAAGAAGCGTATAGGGAAGGAGCTTGCCTGGAGCAGGGATAGTGGGGGCTTATGCGAGTTAAAGGAATGGAAGGACAGGCAGACGGAACTCTCATCGCTTAAGGAAACCCTTAAAGACAGGCAGGGGAGCTTTAATGAAGTGGCAATACTCTTAAGGACACATAGCCTTGCACAATATGTCGCAGAAGAATTATCGTTATCGGGCATACCCTTCAGGTCCAGAGAGAGGATAGCCAATATCTATGCTGAATTTCCGGGGAGGGACATATTGGACTACTGCCGCCTTGCCGCAGGGGACAGGAGCAGGGCGACAATGTACAGGGTAATGAATAGGCCATACCGCATGATATCCAGAAATGCACTCAGGAGTTCAGAATACGATTTTTCTGAGATGGAGGCCTTTCACAGGAATGACCTTAAAGCGCTTTCTGCAGTCAGGAAGCTGAAGCGTGACCTGGAAATGCTCCAAGGCATGAAGCCCTACGGGGCTGTACACTATATTTTGCACGGAATGGGCTATTTGAAATACCTTAAGGATTATGCCAGGCAGAAAAACAGTGATTATGAAGAGCTTCTTGAAAGGGCAGAGGAGATTAGGCATAGGGCCAAGGAATACCGTTCTTTCGGCGTATGGTTTGCGGCCATAGAGGAATATGGGGAGAACCTGGAGGCCTCTTTAAAAACCGATGAAGATGCCGCAAAGGAGGCTGTGACTATAATGACGCTCCACGGCTCGAAGGGCTTAGAGTATCCTGAAGTATTCCTCATGGATGTAAATGAAGGGGTGCTGCCCTACCACAGGGCAAAGTCCGAGGAGGAGGTAGAGGAGGAGCGGCGGCTATTTTATGTGGGCATGACGAGGGCCATGGAGAAGCTGCATTTATGGTGGATAAGGGACATATACGGGAAGGCGCAGCTTCCGTCGAGGTTCCTTAAGGAGCTTATGGACGGTGAGGGCGGCCGTTGAGGGCCGGCTAAGGCTTTTACAGCTTCTTCTTAAAGAAGGTCCTGTCCTGCTCTATAGGCTCTATGCCCTTTTCAACGCACAGCTGCACATAAGCCCTCTCCATTTCCGAATAGGCGCTCATGGCTTTGCAGAGGTCGTTCGGGGCCTGGCCGGAGAGCTGACGCCGTTTTCCCAGGTCCAGGGAGCGGACCGTGCGGCTGCGGTTCAGCAGGGTCTCCTCGGCATTAGTGAGCTTCAATTCTTCTTCCTCATCATTCTCCTTGGGCTTGAGGAAGCTGTGGTCGTAGCTGGAGCCTATGTGCTCTAAGTGCGGCCCTGTGTCCAAGTCGTATAGCTCTACATATTCCCCCACATAGACAGTGTCGGCGCTGCCGTCCAGGAAGCGCCTTGCATCGAAAAACTCTGCAGGCAGGTATTCTTCGAAACTTATGCAGAAGTGCAGGAACTGCTTTCCATTTTCTTCGCTATTGTCAACCCTTACTATTATGCCTTTTCTGGACATGACATACCTCCATGCGCGGCAGGAATGATATATAATAGTTATCGGCAGAAATAGCGTAGAAAAGTAGCTGCAAAAATGATATATTTATACATATACTTAGGAGCAATTCTTTTGGAGGGGAGATGGAAAAAAAGAGAAATACTTTTACAGGTTCTATAGGATTTATTATTGCGGCCGCCGCAAGCGCAGTGGGCCTGGGGAATATATGGAGGTTCCCGTACCTGGCCGCAAGGGACGGGGGCGGCCTGTTTTTGCTTATCTACCTTATATTGGCATTGACATTCGGATACACGCTTCTTACGACTGAGATAGCCATAGGCAGGAAGACTAAACAAAGCCCGCTTACGGCTTACGGGAAGTTGCATAAAAAAGCGGGCTTCCTGGGGATACTTGCCTGCGTGGTGCCCATGATCATACTGCCGTACTACTGCGTCATTGGGGGCTGGGTTGTGAAGTACCTGATGGATTTTGCCACGGGCGCCGCCTCAAATACTGCCAGAGAGGGGTATTTCACGGCGTTTATATCGGGGACGGCTTCTCCCATAGTGATGATGCTAATATTCCTCTCGCTAACTATGGCAGTGGTTATATGTGGCGTAGAGAAGGGCATAGAGAAGTTCTCGAAGTTCATCATGCCGGCGCTTTTGCTCCTCGTGATCATTATAGCCGTTTATTCGCTGACGCTTTCACATGAAGGCGAGGGAGGTACTGTAAGGACAGGGCTTCAAGGGCTTAAGATACTCCTAATACCGGACCTGTCCACCATTTCCTTAAGTAAGATTCTGGCTACTACGGTGGATGCGATGGGGCAGCTTTTCTATAGCTTAAGCGTAGCAATGGGAATAATGATAGCATACGGCTCCTATATGCAGGATGAGACGGACCTGACAAAGTCTGTGGGGCAGATAGAGATATTTGACACGGGGATAGCTTTCCTTGCAGGGGTCATGATAATACCCGCAGTTTATGTCTTCATGGGAAGTGAGGGCATGGAGGCATCCGGACCTGGCCTCATGTTTATCTCCCTGCCCAGGGTTTTTCAGAAGATGGGGCCTGTGGGAGCTGTCATGGGGGGCCTTTTCTTTGCGATGGTGCTTTTTGCGGCTCTTACCAGTTCAGTGTCCATCTTAGAGGCCATTGTTTCCAGCTTCATGGACGGGCTGCATATTGGGAGGAAGAAGGCCGTGGCCATAGAGGGCGTGATAGCCGCCGCCATTGGCGTGATAGTGTGCCTGGGCTATAACAGGCTCTACTTTGAGTTCACTCTTCCAAATGGCGCTATAGCGCAGATACTTGACATAATGGACTATATAAGCAATAACCTGCTAATGCCCATAGTTTCCATAGGTACTTGCATACTGGCTGGCTGGGTTTTGAAGCCGGATTTCATTATAGGGGAAGCCTGCAAGAATGGGGAGAGGTTTGGCAGGAAGGGGATGTATGTAGCAATGCTCCGCTTCATAGCCCCGGTACTGCTATTTGTCCTGCTCTTACAGGCCTTTGGGATAATAGGGTAGAGGCAGGAGAAATAGATTGACAATTACATCATCAGTTGCAATCTCAACTTCTGAAGTAAAATCGGCTCAAACCCATATACTATAAGGGTTTGAGCCGTTCTTTCTGTATAGCGTTATAGGTATTATTTTGACATGATATAAATTTTTTTT
>JAGBNO010000138.1 GCA_017634355.1 Lachnospiraceae bacterium | reverse complement strand
TGTACATAATGCGCTGTATTTTTGTCCGAGAGGGCTGTTCAAAAATCAGGCGCATAGCGGGCTATGTAACTGATTTTTGAACAGCTCTATCGGGCAAAAAGACAAGCAGAATGTACAAGTTATTCTGTAACAGTTCCTTACCTTTACTTTCCCGTTTCTGTCACGGAGCAGGCCGCCAGAGGCCAGGGAGCCTAAGCCGCTTAGGGCCGGTCATTTAATATTTTAAAAAACCTGGCGTTGGACTTATAAAGTTTCTTAAATACTTTGTAATTACGCTCATATATTTCCCTGTTTGATGGGTTGGGAACATAGGTGCGGTCAGCTGTGATAAGCTGCCGCGATAGGTCAAGCACATCCATCCCTTTAATACCGGCGGCCACGACAAGGGCCGCGCCAATAGCGCCCACTTCCTGAGAATTTGAGACTGTCTCTATGGTTCTTCCTGTGATATCTGAGAGTATTTGGCAGGTTACGGCTGACAGGGCTCCGCCGCCGACGAACCTTATGGTATCTGAGATTTTTACTTTTCGCGCCTCGCATTCTAAAAGCCAGCGCAGGTGATAACAGATCCCTTCAAGAACAGCCCTTATCATGTCCCTCTTTCTGGTTTCTACCCTCAGGTTGAAGAAGATCCCTCCGGCGTTGGAATCCTCAAAGGGACAGCGGTTTCCGTGGAGCCACGGGGTAAATATCACGCCATTCGCGCCAGGAGGCACCTTAGCGACTACATCAGAGAGGAATTCATAAAGGCTTAAATACTTACTCTCTATATCCGTAACTGTGGTTTTATCCAGATATATCCCCACCTCATCCAGTGCAAGGTGGTTCATGACCCATTCAAAGCATTTCCCCGCTGTCTCTAATTCCGCATAATAATTGAAGTATCCCTTCCTTGCTGACAAAACGCCAGTTATCATGGCATCTATATCAACAGTCTGGTGGTCCATAAATGTAGATACCCAGCCAGATGTGCCAACATAGATATGCGTGTCTCCCGGCCTTACGCATCCGGCGCCTATATTTACGAAGCTCGTATCCCCTCCTCCGCCGAAGACAGGGATCCCCTCTGCCAGCCCCAGTTCATCGGCCGCTTTTTTAGTAAGCCTCCCAGCGAGGTCGGTGCAGTTTATAATATCCGGCATGTGGTCAGGGTTTACCTTATACATTTTTAGAAGCCCCTTGTTCCAGCCCTCCCTTCCCTTGCGAGTATCATAGAGAAAAGTGGCAAAGGCGGAGTCGGCCGTCCTCACTATCCTTCCTGTGGCGCGCGCTACAAGATAGTCCCCTATATCCAGCCATTTATATATTCTTTTGTAGACCTCAGGCTCGTTATTCTCAACCCATTTATACTTCCATACTGGATCCTTTGCGCTGGTCGACCCGGCATAATTAACGATAAGGTTCCTTGCAAGCTTATACAGGCTGCAGCCGGAGACCTTGATTATGCCTTTCCCCATGCAATCCATGTATTCTTTTTTACCCTTTTGGTCGAGGTAATTCATAGGGCGCCTTAAGGCATTTCCATCCCTGTCTACGAGGACGGTACCCTGCATCTGGGAGCAGAAGGCCAGTCCGTCAATTTTCTCCGGATTGACAGAGGACTTCTCCATTGCATCCTTTGTCGTATGGCAAAGGGCTGCCTGCCATTCCTCCACATCCTGTTCGGCACCGCCGTCAGCAGAAATGTAAAGCCTATAATCAGCGGAAGAGCTTGCCAGAAGATTGATGCTTTCATTAATCTCAAAAAGGCAGGTTTTTACAGTGCTTGTTCCGAAATCATAAATAATGACATGCATTTTGCAGCTTTTCTCCGATATTTTGGCATAGATGCCGAAATAAATACTGCTATTTTTAATCCCTTTTTTACAAAAATGTGTCAAGAAGCAATGGCTGAAGAAGTAGATTAGACTGAATAAGTGCTACTCATTTTACTCAAAAAAGCGTTAAAAGTAAACTATATGAAACAATCATTATGGAAAATTACATTAGTAACCGTTGCTTTCTGAGACTCAAACGCCGTATCTTTGGTATTTGAGGCTCCTGACAGTGCGGCTTGTTAATCCCTTTCCTATACTAATGCCCTCTGCCGTAGCGGGGTGGGTTACGGACAAAGGGCGTAGATACTTGCTGATTTACTCCCTTACTGCTAATATATACTTCAGCATTGAATATTTGCTGTTCCGTGATCTTTCCCCAAATAGTTAGACAAGACTTTCAAACAGCATGGGATGCTATTGAAAGGAGTTTTGTGCAATGGCCTCACTGGACCGCCTGTTCCTTGTGCTTATGTTTACTGTTGCGATCCTGATGTCCATCATGTTCGTGAACAATATCTTCATTTACAAGCAGAAGATCAAAGATTTTGTTTCCCTGATGCTGATCTCAGGCATAGCTGCTGCCGTTCTTGAAATGCTTCTGATCATAGTCAAAGACCGGCCTGAGCTTAATATGTATATCCACATAATCTATTGCAGCTACGCCATAAGCTACCTCGCCTATTGCGCTCTCATAAACCGCTACCTCCTTGACCGCATGGGCGTACGCTTTGAAAAGAAGCGGGACATTATATGCTTTTTGACACCGCTTGTGATCTGCACCCTGTTCGCCGTCACCACACAATGGACCAGGCTTATGTTCTGGGTGGATGAAAGTGGCTATTTGCGAATTCTATTCTTTAATTACATTTTCTTCATAGTTGCAGATATATATATTGTCGCTCCCGTGCTGCTTGCGGTCTATTATCTCACCCTGGGCAAGCATAGGCGGCCCGTAGGCGGGGATATTCCCGCAAGTCTTTTTGTATTCGTGGGCCTATCGCCCGTTCTCTATAGCCTGGAGACAATGCTCCTGGGTGAAGGGATGAGCACTTACGAAACCACATCCGTGCCCATATCCCTGGCGCTGCTCTATCTGGTTACAGACATTAGCACCCACAAGGTCCTGGACAGCCAGGCAAAGGTGAAAGAGGTGGAGTCGGATCTTCGCATTGCGTCAAAGATACAGATTGACGCCCTGCCTGATGCCGCACCTGAGTTTGCAGGCCATTTGGCCGTGAATCTGCGGGGCGGCATGAGGACAGCCAAGGAAGTGGGCGGCGATTTCTTCGATTATTTCGCCATAGATGAAAACCGTATCTGCTTTCTTATCGCCGATGTATCCGGCAAGGGCACCCCTGCGGCGCTATTCATGATGACGGCCAAGACCATGATAAAGGACTATGCGCTTACCCTTGGCAGCACGGCAGAGATTTTTAATGCCGTCAATTCCCGGCTGTGTGAGAATAATAAGGCAGGCATGTTTGCAACTGCCTGGATAGGCATTCTGGATTCCAGAACTATGGAGCTTCAATATACAAATGCCGGACACAATTATCCTGTCTTACAGCGCAAGGCCCAGCCCTGTGAGGAATTAAAGGATGTACACGGGCTGTTCTTAGCCGGCCTGGAATTCACAGAGTACGGACAAAGCGTGATTAAGCTCAATACGGGGGACCGGCTCTTTTTATATACGGATGGCGTCGTGGAGGCCCATGACAGGACGAAGGCCCTATACGGCATGGAGCGTCTTGAAAAAGTGCTGGATAATAGCAGGGACTGTGCGGGAGAACAGGTGCTGGACCGTATTTTTACGGATGTCAGCGATTTTGCCGTAGGTATGCCGCAGTTCGACGACATAACTATGGTTATATTAACTATTGTTCCTTAAAAACGGGGTAGAAAGTGCGTCGCAAAAACCGCGGCAGAAAGAGGTAGAAATGGATCTTGAATTGAAAACAAAAAAAGACGGAACTTCACTTACAGTTGCCCTAAAGGGGGAGATCAACACCCAGACGGCGCCGGAGCTAAGTGCTTTACTGGAAGAGAATCTTCCGGGCATGGATGCTCTGTCCCTTGACTTTGCGGAATGTGACTTTGTCTCATCGGCAGGGCTTCGGGTGCTTCTCAATACCTACAAGGGCTTGAAGGCCAGTAAAGGTAAAATGGAATTTTTGAATATAGGGCCGTCCTTTAAGGAAGTGCTGAATATCACAGGGCTGGACAGAGTTTTTGGAGTAAGTTGAGAAAGGTCCCACGAAAGGTAATATAGGGAAATGAATGTATATGATTTTGACGGTACTATATATTACCCGGACTGCGCCATAAGCTTTGCCTTATGGTGCATGAAACGGCATCCGTCCATGTGGTTCACATTTTTTCCTAAGGCTTTGAAAAACATAATAGGACATAAGCTGGGGAAGATCCCCCGCTATGTCATGGAGCGCGAGTTTTTCAGTTTTCTTTGCTATGTCGATGATTTTGACGAGCAGATAGAGCGTTTCTGGGATAAGCATGAAAAACATATATCCGAGTGGTATCTTAAGCAGAAAAAGCCGGACGACCTCATTATCAGCGCATCCCCCAAGTGTATAATTGAGCCTATAGCAAAGAGGCTGGGAGTAAACTGCATCGCATCGGATTACGACAGGGATGTGGGTGCCTTTGTGGACAATCTTATGTATGCCAGAGAAAAAGCCGCATACATTTTTGACCAGGGCTTTCCTGATATAGAGAATTTCTATTCCGATTCCCTGGCGGACACGCCCATGGCGCTCTGCGCGGAGAAGGCGCACCTTATCACCGACAAAGCCCAGAAGGTGAACGACTGGCCGAAGCTGGATGTTGAAACCCTGAAAAAGGTACATGAAAAGATAGACTCAGGCTGGTCTGTCCACCTGTAGCTTAGAATCTGTAGACAATTAATCTAGTACTTTCGCAAAGCTCTACGAGGAGGAGATGAAATCAAAAGGGACAGGCCACAGGAAGGCCTCTGAAAATGCGCTGACGACAATGAAAAAAGAGAAAAACAAGACGAAAACTAAGGTGAATAGGCTGGTGCCATGATTGAATAGAAGAGTGCCATGATGTAGAATATGGGCACTGAAAAATACATATATTTAGAACCGGATTTGGAGGATGGATCTTAAATGCCCGCACTTTTAAGGCGTTTCTTAGGAGTGGTCTTTGTGCTCCTAGGCGTAATGCTTCTTATCTTCATAATGCTCCGCATTATCCCCGGAGACCCTGTGAGCGTACTCTTAAATGAGCACGTGAACCCGGCCACCGTGGAAAAGATGACCGAGTCCCTGGGCTTAAATAAGCCACTGCCGGAGCAGTTTTTTTCCTATCTCCTTGGGGCCCTTAAGGGGGACCTGGGAAAGAGCTATTATATGAGGAAGCCCGTGACAGCCCTCATCATGGAGGCATTTCCATATACGCTCTTGCTCACTGTCCTATCTGCGGCCTTCGCATGGGCCTTCGGAATAGGGACAGGCATTATTTCAGCAATTTACAATAATAGGCTTCCTGACTACATTTTCAGGGGCTTGTCGCTTTTCGGGATTTCAGTGCCCGTCTTCATAGTGGCCCTGTCACTGCAGTACTTTATCTATTTCAAGCTATCCCTCCTGCCTCTTACATACAATGGGAGCCTGCAGTCTATGATACTGCCTGCGATAGCCCTGGGCTGGAACAGCGCGGGGAGCGTGGCGAGGCTCACTAGGTCCAGCCTCATGGGGGAGCTGGAAGCCCCGTATATAGACACGGCCAGGGCCAAGGGGCTCACCACGAGGCAGGCCATAGTAAGGCATGGTTTAAGGAATGCCATGTTGCCTGTCATTACCATGATGGCGCTGCAGCTCTCCAGTATGCTGTCGGGGGCAGTGATAACGGAGAGCATTTTTTCTATTTCAGGCATGGGGAAGCTTGCCCTCACCGCAGTGCAGACGAGGGATATGCCACTCTTACAGGGGACAGTGCTCTTCATGGCTTTTGTGATCTCCATGGGCAATATTTTAGCTGATGTCATAAATACCATATTAGATCCACGGTTAAGAGTATGAGTAGTTCTTCTCCATCCAATAAAGAAACTGTTATGCGGAAAGTACCGCTGTTTTCCAGAATGCCCATTTTGCCTCCTTCAGTTACAGTGCCGGCCTCTATTATCCTGCTGATAATTCTGCTCGCATTGCTTGTGCCCATTGTCTCGCCCTACGATGCCCTGAGGCAGAACCTGACGGAAAGGCTTTCGGCGCCTGGGACAGCTCACATACTGGGGACAGATGCCCTTGGGAGGGACTGCTTTACCCGCATATTCTACGGGACAAGGATATCGCTTTTTGTAGCTCTCATACCGACGGCTTTTGCCGTGCTCATAGGCATGGCGGCAGGTATAGCGGCGGCCTTTTTCGGAAAAGCGGCCGATGCGCTTGTCACCTGGCTGTCTGACGTGACCCTGGCTTTCCCCGGAATGCTTCTCGCCATGGTTATCATGTACAGCTTTGGGGGATCATTTAGCTCTATAGTGATCTCCATAGTGATAATGGAATGGGGCAGCATAGCGAGGATAGTGCGTTCCGTGACCCTTTCCATACTGGAAAATGAGTACATTTTGGCGGCGAGGTCCATAGGCGTAAAGAGGTTTAATATAATAATCAGGCATATAATACCTAACCTTATCCCTACGCTTATAGTGCTTTTTACGCTGAATATACCGGCTTCCATACTTTCGGAGAGCTCCCTTAGCTTTTTAGGCATAGGCATACAGCCGCCTGAGGTGTCGCTGGGGCTCATGGTGAACGAATCCAGGACCCTGCTTTTCAATAAGCCCCATCTGGTGCTGGGACCTGCGGGTATGATAATGCTATTGGTGCTTTCTTTTAATTTCCTTGGGGATGCCCTGAGGGATAGATTTGACCAGGAGGTATAGGGAATGTCAGAAGACTTGCTCCTGGAATTAAGGGATTTAAGCGTATCCATTGTAGGGAAAAAAGAGACCCTGCCCATAGTAAAGGGGATAGACCTCCATATCCCAAGGGGCAGCATAGTGGGCCTCGTGGGGGAGTCCGGCTGCGGCAAGAGCATGACGGCCAAATCCATTAATAATATCCTGCCGCCCTTTGCCAGGGTGACGGGAGGCAGCATTATCTGGCGCACTGAAGCGTCCGGGGAAGTGGATCTCGCGCTTCTTAAGGAAAAAGAAATGAGGAAGAAATGCGGCACTGAGATAGCCATGGTATTCCAGGAGCCCATGACTTCCCTAAATCCCCTTATGCAGGTGGGGGAGCAGATAAAGGAGGTCCTGACCATCCATGGAGTGGAGAGGGACAATAAAAAGGCAAAGGACAGGGTCATAGAGATGCTTTCCAAGGTGGGCATAGCCGAACCTGCCCTCCGCTATAATGCCTGGCCCCATGAGCTCTCCGGCGGAATGCGGCAGAGGGTAATGATAGCAATGGCCATGATATGCCAGCCGAAGCTCCTAATTGCGGATGAGCCCACGACGGCCTTAGATGTCACCATAGAAGCGCAGATATTATCGCTCATTAAGGAGCTATGCAGGAATAATTCCATGAGCGCGCTCGTGATAACCCATAATATGGGGGTGGTATCCACTCTCTGCGACTATGTATATGTGATGTACCTAGGCTCTGTGGTAGAGAGCGCCCCTGTTAAGGAGCTATTTAATAATCCCTGCCATCCCTACACGAGGGGGCTTTTATCCTCTATCCCCCATGTCGGGGATAACCCTGAATTCCTGCATACCATACCGGGGAATGTGCCGGACATGAAGAAGCATTTCAAGGGCTGCGACTTCTGCCTGCGCTGCAGTGACGACATTAAGCAGTGCTTTTTTGAGAAGCCGGCCCTCACAGAAACAGGGGCTGGGCACTTCGTGCGCTGCCACAGGTCCTTGGGGGCTTAGGATCTGTTCACAAATAACTTTTCAATCTGCTTGTCTTTTTCTCCGATTGCACTGACCAAAAATCAGTTACATAGCTTGGATTTTCAATCGTACAGCCGGAAAATGTGATCGCTTATTGCGAAAAGCCGCAGTAACAGAGTAGAGGTGTAATGAGTTGCAGACCTTGATATCCGCGAGGAACATAAAAAAGAGCTTCCGCATAGGCAGGAAAAAGCGTTTCCTCGCCGTAAATGATGTGAGCCTCGACATATTTAAGGGGGAGACCCTTGCGCTTGTGGGTGAGTCGGGCTCCGGCAAGAGCACTCTCGCAAAGCTTCTCATGCGCTTGATAAAGGCAGATGAGGGCAGCATTGCTTTTGAAGGGCAGGAAATAGAAGAGCTGTCGGAAAAGGAGATGCTGCCCTTCAGGAGGGAGATGCAGTTAGTCTTTCAGGATCCTGCGTCTTCACTGGACCCCCGCATGAATGTGAGGGATATCATAGCTGAGCCGTTGGAGACCTGGAAGGTATATGACAGCAGGGAAAAGACAGATGAGAGGATAATGGAGCTACTGGACATGGTGGAGCTTAAGGAGGACAGCTTAAAGCGCTACCCCAGGCAGTTTTCCGGAGGGCAGAGGCAGCGCATAAGCATAGCGAGGGCCATAGCAGTCAATCCTAAGCTTCTTGTCTGCGATGAGTCCGTCTCGGCCCTGGATGTCTGCGTGCAGGCGCAGATACTGAACCTCTTAAAAAAGCTTAAGCAGGAGATGGACCTTACCTGTCTTTTTATTAGCCACGACCTCTCCGTGGTGAGCTTCATAGCCGACAGGGTCTGTGTGATGAAGGACGGGGAGATCTGCGAGACGGCGCCCGGTGAAAAACTCTTCAAAAGCCCGGAGCATGAATATACCAGATATCTCCTGTCGTCGATTCCCGGCCAATGAAAAAGATCAGTTCAAATAAGAATGTGTCAGGACATTAGCTATTGAATAGCGGGTGATTAATCGGAGTGAGGGCTATGGCGGATTTTAGCAGAAAGCTTCCCATAGGGATACAGGATTTTGAGAGCATAAGGAAAGAAGGCTACTTATATGTGGATAAAACTGCATATATATACAGTCTGTTCCACAAGGGCAAGCCTTACTTCTTAAGCCGTCCCAGAAG
>JAGBNO010000012.1 GCA_017634355.1 Lachnospiraceae bacterium | reverse complement strand
GTGTGAACAACAGGAATTTAAGGGATTTTTCGGTGGATACGGAAAATAGCCTTAAGTACAGGGAGCATATTCCCCCTGACGTGCTCTTCGTATCCGAGAGCGGCGTAAGTACACGTTCTGACAGAGTGAGGATAGAGGCTGCAGGGGCCGATGCGGTGCTTATAGGGGAGAGCGTAATGAGGGCTCCCGACAAAAAAATGAAGATGAGGGAACTGAAGGGTCAGTAGGAGAAGTTTGAAAGAAATGCTTGATAGCATTTCTTTCAAACTCAACATTGGTGCCGCTTTTCGTCACCAATGTTTCTTATCACATCGGAGAAATTGCCTTCGCAATTTCTCCTCATGTGCCGCAAAAAACGTGGCATAAAGAGGTAAAAATGCAATAATGACAGCTTTTATGGGACGGCAAGATGCGCACATACGACAGTAAAGCTACAAAAATTAAGCTCTGCGGACTGAGCTGCAGGGAGGATATTCTTCTGGCAAATGAGCTAAGGCCCGACTATATAGGTTTTGTGTTCTTTGAGAAGAGTAAGCGTTATGTAAACCATGACGAAGCCCAGAGGCTTAAAGAAGGGCTTGAGCCAGGGATTGGGGCTGTGGGCGTATTTGTGAATGAGGATATGGAAAGGATACTGGCCCTATTTAATGGAGGCGTCATAGATTTAGCACAGCTCCATGGGGACGAAAGCCCTGAATACATCCTGCGCTTAAAGGAAAGGTCCGGGAAAGAGCTTATACAGGCTTTTCGCATTAAGGATGAGGCAGACTTAAAAAGGGCCGCAGAGTCTCCCGCGGACTATGTGCTATTGGATTCGGGTTACGGGGGCGGGGTGCCCCTGGACTGGGGTATGCTTAAGGGCTTTAAGAGGCCTTATTTCCTGGCAGGAGGGCTGAATATCTCAAATGTCAGAGAGGCTATAGGAGCCCTTTCCCCTTATGGAGTTGATGTGAGCTCCGGTATAGAGAGCGGAGGAAAAAAGGACGCTGAAAAGATGCGGCGCTTTGTGGAAATAGTGAGACAGTGAAAGGAAGCTTGAGCAGATGGACATAAAGAAAGGGCGTTTCGGGGAGTATGGAGGGCAGTATATCCCTGAGACACTGATGAACGCAGTAATAGAGCTGGAAGAGGCATACGAGAGATACAAGGCTGACAGTGCTTTTGTGGAGGAATTAAATGGGCTATTCAGGGATTATGCGGGGAGGCCGTCACTATTATATTATGCAAAAAAAATGACAGAGGACCTGGGAGGGGCTAAGATTTACCTGAAAAGGGAGGACCTAAACCATACAGGGGCCCATAAGATAAATAATGTGCTGGGGCAGGCCCTGCTTGCGAAGAAAATGGGGAAGAAGCGCCTCATTGCGGAGACAGGGGCAGGGCAGCACGGCGTGGCGACTGCGACGGCCGCTGCACTACTGGGCTTGGAGTGCGTGGTCTTCATGGGAAAAGAGGATACTGAGAGGCAGGCACTTAATGTCTATAAAATGAAGCTTCTGGGTGCGGAGGTGATACCTGTCACCACTGGAACGGGGACTTTGAAGGATGCGGTTTCCGCCGCCATGAGAGAGTGGACGAGCCGTATAGAGGATACGCACTACTGCCTGGGCTCAGTTATGGGGCCGCACCCCTTTCCCACTATAGTCAGGGATTTTCAGGCCGTCATAGGAAAGGAGATAAAGTCGCAGCTGATGGAAAAAGAAGGGTGCCTGCCCTATGCGGTCATAGCCTGCGTGGGTGGCGGCTCCAATGCCATAGGCACTTTCTATGACTTTATAGGGGATGAGGAGGTTAAGCTGATAGGCTGCGAGGCCGCGGGAAAAGGCATAGACGGCTTCGAGACCGCGGCAACTATTAATACGGGGAAGGTGGGCATTTTCCACGGGATGAAGTCCTATTTCTGTCAGGATGAATACGGACAGATAGCCCCTGTCTACTCCATATCGGCAGGGCTTGATTACCCCGGAATAGGGCCGGAACATGCTTATCTAAGCGACATAGGCAGGGCAGAATATGTGCCCGTGACTGACATAGAGGCGGTGGAGGCCTTTGAATACCTGTCGAGGACTGAGGGTATCATTCCGGCCATAGAGTCGGCCCATGCTCTTTCCTACGCCATGAAGACAGCGCCAACGCTTGATAAGGATAAAATACTGGTGGTGACGCTTTCAGGCAGGGGAGACAAGGACTGCGCCGCAATAGCGAGGTTCAGGGGTGAGCCTCAATTGCTTCATGGTGGTGGATCAGATGTTGCAAATACGACCGCAATAGAGGAGCCTCAATTGCTCTACGAAAGTGGATCAGATGCTGCAAATACGACTGCAATAGAGGAGCCTCAATTGCTTCATGGGAGTGGGTCAGATGTTGCAAATACGACCGCAATAGAGGGGAGATAAGGGATGAGTAACATAAAAAAAGCATTTGACCACGGAAAGGCCTTCATACCATTTATGACCTGTGGAGACCCTGACCTTGAGACCACCATAGAGGCGGTGAAGGCCGCGGAAAATGCCGGCGCAGACCTCATTGAACTGGGAATACCTTTTTCAGACCCAACTGCGGAGGGCCCTGTGATACAGGAGGCAAATGAGAGGGCGTTAAGGGGCGGCGTTACAACGGATAAGATTTTTGAAGCCGTCAGGACTATGCGTAAGGATGTAAGGCTTCCAATGGTCTTCATGACATACGCTAATGTGGTCTTTTCGTATGGGGCGGAGAAATTCATTTCTTCCTGCGCTGAATTGGGCATGGACGGGCTCATACTTCCTGACCTTCCATACGAGGAAAGAGGAGAATTCCTGCCTGTCTGTGAAAAATATGGAATAGATCTGGTTTCTATGGTGGCTCCGACATCCGAGGACAGGATAAAGAGGATAGCGTCTGACGCAAAGGGCTTTCTCTACATAGTCTCCAGCCTTGGGGTCACAGGGGTGAGAAAGGAGATAAAGACGGACCTTAGTGGCATACTGGCCATGGTCAGGCAATATACGGACACTCCCGCGGCCATAGGCTTCGGCATTTCCACACCGGAGCAGGCGAAGAGGATGGCAGAGATATCCGACGGCGTAATAGTGGGCTCGGCCATAGTTAAATTGTTTAAGGAACATGGCAGGGAAGCCCCGGTATATGTGGGGGAATATGTGGAAAAGATGAAAAAGGCGGTGCTGTAGGAAATTGTTAAAGCGTTATGAAATAAAATTTTATGTGGATGGGAAAAGGACTATGCAGGTCGTGATGGCCCTGTCGCTGTCGGATGCCAAAAAGATCATTATGGCGCAGTATCCGCAGTCAAAGATAAATATTACTTCCGCCAAGAGGCTGGAAGACTGAGCGTTTGAATTTTTATCTTGACAGCAAGCCTGTGATGTGTTAGATTCACCGATGTTGCAAAAGAAGCAGGACCAGTGGTTCTCACCCTGCGGCGCCAAATTGGCAGCTTCAGGCGTACATGATTTATTCAAAGCTTTTAAATGGCTTATAGCCATAGGCTTTGGGTGGATTTATTGGGAACGGCGGTTTTGTAAGTAACCGTCGTTTTTTGTGCAGTCATCGAGCACGTAGTGCGAGATGATGCAGGCAATGAGCCAAAGTGCCAGCCGTGTGCTTGCATAGAGTGAAGGCGCATTGGTGAACGCCCATCGTCGGGTGTGAAGTGCGAGATGATGCAGGCAATGAGCCAAAGTGCCAGCCGTGTGCTTGCATAGAGTGAAGGCGCATTGGCGGACGCCCATCGTCGGGCGCAAAGTGCGAGATGATGACGAACTGACTGCGTTTAGGACTTGAGTGTATTAGCCGGCCGGAGTAAAATAGACCCGGACGCAAGTGTGGGAGGTACTAACTATTAGCGATTTATTCATCAATGAACAGATAAGGGACAGGGAAGTGAGGCTCATAGGCGAGGATGGAGAGCAGCTGGGCATCATGTCCGCAAGGGAAGCCCTGCACATTGCTGAGGAGGCGGGGCTGGACCTCGTGAAGATCGCACCTGGCGCCAAACCGCCGGTGTGCAAGATAGTGGACTATGGCAAATACAGATATGAGCAGTCCCGCAAGGATAAGGAGGCCAGGAAGAAGCAGAGGATCATAGAGGTAAAGGAGATACGCTTCTCGCCGAATATAGATACGAATGACCTCAATACCAAGCAGAATGCCGCCAGGAAATTTCTGGCAAAGGGCGACAGGGTGAAGGTTACCATGCGCTTCAGGGGCAGGGAAATGGCCCACATGAACAACAGTAAGCACATCCTGGATGAATTCGCGGAGGCACTTAGCGACGTGGCTGTGATTGAAAAGCCGGCCAAGGTGGAAGGCAGGACAATGACGCTGCAGTTGGCACAGAAAAAATAAAGGAGGTTTTAGGAATATGCCAAAGATCAAGACAAACAGATCCGCCGCAAAGCGGTTCAAAGTAACGGGAACGGGCAAGCTTAAGCGCAATAAGGCCTATAAGAGGCACATACTTACGAAGAAATCGCCGAAGACCAAGAGGAATCTTCGTAAGGCCACCATCACGGATCCTACCAATGAGAAGAATATGAAGAAGATTCTGCCATATATCTAATGGATTGCTAGCAGATTATTTCCTAATGAACTGGACTAATCCTGAGGGCGCAAGCCCTCACCGGCAGAGGGTTCACGCCCTCAGAATAAGTCCAGCTAATTACGAAATGATGTACTAGTACATTTGCGCAGCATGGGACATACAAATGAGATGAATATGTATGGTCCTTTGCAGATATTTACAGCGTGGAAAGGCGTCAGGTATTCTAGGAATAGATAAGTGGCTTGTGATAGTGGTTAAAATGTTAGGAGGTTATAATGGCTAGGATAAAAGGTGGCATGAATGCCAAGAAAAAGCATAAAAGGGTACTGAAGCTCGCAAAAGGCTACAGAGGGGCGAGGTCAAAGCAGTACAGGGTTGCTAAGCAGTCCGTCATGAGGGCTCTCAATTCCTCATTTGCGGGCCGTAAGCAGAGGAAGAGGGACTTCCGTTCCCTCTGGATAACGAGGATAAATGCGGCCGCAAGGGAAGCGGGCTTAAGCTACAGCCAGATGATGCACGGGCTAAAGCTTGCGGGCGTGGACATAAACAGAAAGATGCTGTCAGAGATGGCTGTTTCAGACCCGGAGGGCTTCAAGATTCTCGTGGACCTGGCAAAGAGCAAGAATTGAATTATCCGGATTTCTGGGCCGTGTGTATGCACGGCCTTTTTTTGTTGCGCGCACCCTGGCGAATGCCCATCATCGTTCGGGGGTGCTTTTCCCCTACTCGATATTTGACGATATACAATATGAGTGATAAAGTATAAAGGATTGTGTCTATCTGTATTATGAGCATTTTGAACTAATATGATAAAGGGAGGATAAGAAGAAATGGACAGGGTTTACAATTTCTCGGCAGGGCCTGCGGTGCTGCCGGAGGAGGTCCTTAAGACCTGCGCAGAGGAGATGCTGAACTACCATGGTTCGGGGCAGTCCGTAATGGAGATGAGCCACAGGAGCGCAGAGTTCAAGGAAATTATAGATACGGCGGAAAAGGACTTCAGGGAGCTGCTCGCTGTGCCGGATAATTATAAGGTGCTTTTCCTGCAGGGGGGCGCCTGGACCCAGTTCTCTGCCATACCCATGAACCTTATGAAAAATAAGGTCGCTGACTACATCATCACCGGCCAGTGGGCGAAGAAGGCCTGGCAGGAGGCGAAGAAGTACGGGGATGCGAAGGCCGTAGCCTCCTCAGAGGACAAGACATTCAGCTACATACCCGCAGTAAATGACCTGCCCATAGACGAGAATGCCGACTATGTATATATCTGCCAGAACAATACTATTTATGGCACCAGGTATAAGGAGCTGCCGGACACCAAGGGGAAGACTCTGGTGGCGGATGTCTCATCCATGTTCTTATCAGAGCCTGCGGACATAAACCGCTATGGTATAATGTACGGCGGGGTGCAGAAAAATGTGGGGCCTGCGGGCATGGCCATAGTGGTGATAAGGGAGGACCTCATCACTGAGGATGTGCTTCCGGGAACCCCTACACTCTTAATGTACAAGACCCAGGCGGACAACGGGTCGCTTTTCAATACACCGCCATGCTACAATATCTATGTCTGCGGCCTTGTATTCAAGTGGCTATTAAATAAGGGCGGGCTTGAAGTCATGAAGAAGGAGAATGAAGAAAAAGCGGCCCTTCTCTATGATTTCCTGGACAGTTCCAAACTGTTTAAGGGGACCGTGCAGAAGGAGTACAGGTCCTTAATGAATGTGCCCTTTGTCACGGGGAATGACGAGATGGATAAAAAGTTCGTGTCTGAGTCCAAGGCCGCAGGGCTTGTGAACCTTAAGGGCCACCGCAGCGTAGGAGGCATGAGGGCTTCAATATATAACGCCATGCCTAAGGCCGGAGTGGAGAAACTTATTACATTCATGGAGGACTTCGAGAAGAAGAATGCCTGAAAGGGAGGATGAAGTGTTTAAATACCATTGCTTAAACCCTATAGCAGAAGTGGGGCTGAGCCACTTTAACGATAATTATGTGGAGTGCGATGAATTCAAGGACGCGGACTGCGTGCTGGTGCGTTCCGCGAAGATGCATGACCTGGAGGTGCCGGATGGGCTGGAGGCCGTGGCGAGGGCCGGTGCCGGAGTTAACAATATTCCCGTGGAAGATTATGCGAAAAAGGGCATAGTGGTCTTCAATACCCCCGGCGCAAATGCCAACGGCGTGAAGGAACTCGTGCTGGCGGGCATGCTCTATGCTTCCAGGGGCATAGTGGACGGCATCAACTGGCTTCTTGAAAACAAGGGAGAGTCCGACATAGCAAAGAAGGCAGAGAAGCAGAAAAAACAGTACGCCGGTACGGAACTCAGCGGAAAGAAGCTGGGAATAATAGGACTTGGAGCCATAGGCGTGAGGGTCGCGAATGCGGCAGTGAACTTAGGGATGGAGGTCTACGGCTATGACCCCTATATCTCTGTGGATGCGGCCTGGCATTTATCCAGGGCTATCAAGCACGTGCTGAAGGTGGAAGAGATTTATGCGAACTGCGACTATATTACCATACACGTACCTCTTCTCGATTCCACAAGGCACATGATAAATAAGGACAACATACGCTTAATGAAGGATTCCTGCATACTCTTGAATTTCGCGAGGGATGAGCTCGTGGACGAAGAGGCCGTTGTGGCGGCGTTGAAGGTAGGGAAGCTGCGCAGATATGTAAGTGATTTTCCCAATCCCACCACTGTCGGGGCGGAGGGCTGCATAGTTACGCCGCACCTGGGGGCGTCCACTGAGGAGTCGGAGGACAACTGCGCGATAGCCGCCGTTAAGGAGCTTAGGGATTACATGGAGAACGGCAACATCAGGAATTCCGTGAATTATCCGGAAATTAATATGGGGATGCCGGAGAGGGCCAGCCGCATAGTGGTATTTCACGAGAATATAGCCAATATGCTCACGAATTTCACATCGGGCTTCGGGGACCTGGGCATTAACATAGCCGCTATGAATTCCAAGTCCAAAGGGGACAGGGCAGTGTCCATATTTGACCTGGACAGCTCCCCGTCAGAAGATGAGATAAAGAAGCTCCAGGCTGTAAAGGGAGTATTCAGGGTAAGGGTAGTTAAGTAAGGGAAGATAGGAGGCAGTATGGCAGTTATAAGACCATTCAGGGCAATACGGCCGAGGACAGACCTGGCCCGCGACATCGCCGCATTGCCCTATGATGTTTTCACGAGGCAGGAAGCGGAAGCGGAGGTCAGGCGCTCGCCCCTGTCTTTCCTGCGGGTGGACAGGCCTGAGACCAATTTCAATAAAAAAATGGACATATACGACGATAAGGTATATGAAAAGGCAAAGGAGCTCCTGGACGGCATGGTAAAGGACGGGAGCCTTGTGGAGGACGAAAAGCCCATGTACTATGTCTATGAGCTGTCCTCCGACAAGCATGTCCAGAGCGGCCTTGTCTGCTGTGTCACTGCCCAGGACTATGAAAAAGGCATAGTGAAGAAGCATGAGAATACCAGGGCCGACAAGGAGAAGGACAGGATAAGGCACGTGGATGCCTGCAATGCCCAGACCGGCCCCATTCTTATGGGCTACAGGGGAGACGAGAGGGTCACGGAGATATTGTCAAGGGTAAAGCAGTCTGCGCCTGAGGTAAGCTTTAAGTGCGACGACGGCATAAGCCACAGTATCTGGCCCATCTCCCTCGACAGGGACATAAGGAGCCTTACGGAGATTTTTGAGGGCATAGACAGGATATATATCTGCGACGGGCATCACCGCTGCGCCTCCGCCGCAAAGGTGGCCGCCATGCGTAAGGCCGCAGAGCCTGATTGGAGCGGGGAAGAAGAATATAATTATATCATGTCCGTGCTTTTTGCGGAGGATGAACTGCAGATACTGGACTATAACCGCATAGTTAGGGACTTGAACGGCCTCTCTGAAGACAGGTTCATAGACAGGGTGCGTAAAAAGTTCTCCGTGGAAAAGGTGGGAAGGCAGCGTTATCGTCCGGAGGACAAGCACCATTTCGGAATGTACCTGTCAGGATGCTGGTACCACCTCATAGCCAAGCCGGAAACCATACTGGAGGACCCTGTGGAGAGGATGGATGTCTCCATACTGCAAAATGAGATATTGGGCCCCATCTTAGGCATAGAGGACGAGAGGACGGACCCGCGTATAGGCTTTCTGGGGGGCATACACGGGCTTTCCGCCCTGGAGCGGAAGGTGAACGCAAGGGAGTATGACGTGGCCTTCGCGCTCTTCCCCACAAGCATAGAAGAGCTGTTCGACGTGGCTGACGCAGGACTCCTCATGCCGCCTAAGTCCACCTGGTTCGAACCAAAGCTTAGGAGTGGGCTTTTTATACATGCTTTCTAACAGGTAATTTCTTAATAAACTAGACCAATTCTGAGGGTGCAAACCTTTACCGGCAGAGGGTTCATGCCCTCAGAATAAGTCCAGCTAATTACGAAATCCCAAATTCGTCTGCTGTGATATGAAAAGGGGGGGATAAGTTGAACAAGAAACTGTATAACCACATGGACTGGGCGGAGATAGAGGCGGTTGTATATTCCGAGGAGGACCATCCCAAGAAGGTGCTGGGACCAAAGGCTGTAGGCGGACAGACCCTTATACAGGCTTTCCTGCCGCAGGTGAAGTCTGTGTCCGTGCTGCCTGCCAGGGCGGAAAAGCCCATTCCTATGGAACTCATGGACGAGAGCGGCTATTATGCCGTTCTGATAAAAAGGAAGTTTCCTTTCCCATACGTGCTTGAGGCAGTGGACGAGGACGGCAAAAAGACCATTCTGGAAGACCCCTACGCATATCCGAATGTCCTGCTCGCCAGGAATATAAAGAAGTGGACTAACGGCATATATTACAAGGCCTGGGAAGGCCTGGGTGCCCATCCCATGGAATTGAATGAGAAAAAGGGCGTGAATTTCGCTGTCTGGGCACCGGAGGCCATGAGGGTCAGTGTCGTGGGCGACTTTAACGGCTGGGACGGGCGCATACATGAGATGGAGAGGCATGATAATTCGGGGATTTTTGAGCTTTTTATCCCTGGGCTTACCGAGGGCATACTATACAAGTATGAGATAAAGGCAGCAAACGGGACCCTGAGTTTAAAGTCCGACCCCTTTGCCTTTGCCGCGGAGAAGAGGCCGGACACTGCGTCCAAGGTTGCAGACATAAGTTCCTTTGAGTGGTCTGATGAGAAGTGGATAGAGGAGAGGGAGGACAGGCAGGGGGAGTCGGCCCCCATGGCTATTTACGAGTTGCATCTGTCCTCGTTTTTGGATAAAAAAGCCCCATCTTCAGCTGAAGAGGGCGATCCTGCCAATGCAGACAGCGGTGCGGGAGATGAATTTCCCAATTACAGGGAGATAGCTCCGGCACTTGCAAAGTACGTGAAAGATATGGGCTATACCCATGTGGAGCTTATGCCCATAATGGAATATCCGGAAGATTCCACCTTCGGCTATCAGACCCTGGGCTTCTATGCGCCCACGAGCCGCTATGGCAGCCCTGAGGACTTCGCATATTTTGTGAACTACATGCATAAAGAGGGCATAGGGGTGATACTCGACTGGTCCCCCGCCTGTTTTCCTAAGGATAGCCATGGCTTAAAGGAATTTGACGGACGCTGTCTATATGAAAGCGCGGATCCCAGAAAGAGCTTCCATCCCGAATACGGGACGCTTAGCTTTGACTTATCTAAGCCTGAGGTCTGCAATTACCTATTGTCCAATGCGCTTTTCTGGATACTGAACTACCATGCGGACGGACTTAGGGTAAAGGGCGTCGCTTCCATGCTGTACTTAGACTACGGCAGGGGAGAGGGGGGATGGACCCCTAATCTCTATGGCGGAGCGGAGAACCTGGAGGGCATAGAATTTTTTAAGAACTTAAATGCGGTGATAAGGCGCATGGGACAGGGCGCAATAATGATAGCCCAGGACGACAGCGGCTGGCCTGGCGTCACCTCCGGCACGGATTCGGGGGGCTTAGGCTTCCATTATAAATGGAATGAGAGCTGGAGAAATGATTTCCTCGAATATATGCACTATGACCCGCTGTACAGGACACACCATTACGGGGAACTCTGCCTGTCCATGGTCTATGCATACGCAGAGCGCTTTATGCTGCCCCTAAGCCACGATGCTCTGCTCTACAGGCAGGACGACATCATTTCAAGGCTGCCGGGCACATTGGAGGAGAGGTACTCAAGCTTCAAGGCGGCTCTCGCTTATTTCTTTACGCATCCCGGTAAAAAGCTCATATTCATGGGGCAGGATGCGGCTGAGAGAGGGGCATGGCAGTCCCCCAGGGCCATTGACTGGGAGCAGCTTAAGGAGCAAGAACACGAGGAAGTGAGGCTTGTCGTCAAGGACCTTATAAAGCTGTATAAAGAAAAGCCCGCGCTCCACGCCCTGGACTTTTCTGAGAAGGGCTTTGAATGGATAAACTGCATTTCAGCCAATGAGAATATATTGGTTTACATAAGAAAGACTGAAAAGAAGTCCGACACCCTGCTGGTAGTCGTGAACTTCGAGAACATACCCAGGAAGAATTATAAGATAGGTGCGCCCTTCCCTGGGAAATTCAAGGAAATCTTCAATTCGGACGCAGAGAAGTACGGCGGCTTCGACTTCAGGAACCCAAGGGTACTAAAGACCGAGGAGAGCGAGTGCGACGGGAGGCCGGACAGCTTAAGGATTAAGGTGCCGCCTTTAGCGGTCAGCATATTTGAGCTAACGAAGTAGATGAAGCAGGGGTAAAACCCAGTTTTTGTAAATTGTACCAGTGCTTTGTTTCAATCTTATGCAGGTGCAATGCGCCGCTAAAAGCGGCATAAATGAGGTAGATATGCATTTTTTTCCTGGAACCTTCCTTGCGGCGGCTGTGGATAGTGAGCTTACCAAGACCGTGGATAGTGAGCTTTCCACTGAGGCAGCAGAGTTTGCGGAGACCATTAACCAGCTGAGTGATTTAAATAACCTGAAACAGACCCTGCAGCCTTCCGTGTGGGAAAAGATGCTGGAGACCCTGCCCGAAAAGGCAATGGGGCTGGGGCTAAGGGTGCTGGTCTGCGCCATATTGCTTTTTGTCGGCGGCAGGCTTATAAAATTTTTGGACAGGCTCTTTAAGGCTTTTCTGGAAAAGGCCAGGCTGGATAAGGGAGTAGTTGGTTTCTTAAGTGCATTTTTAAGATTCTCGCTCTATATCATATTGGTAATGTTCGTCGCCTCTTCCTTCGGTGTGGATGCGACTTCCATAGTGGCTATCCTGGGTTCTGCAGGTATAGCCCTGGGCCTTGCGCTGCAGGGGACTCTCTCGAACCTGGCGGGCGGAGTGATACTGCTTATTATGAAGCCTTTCACCATAGGCGACTATATCAGGGAGGATGCCCATGGGAATGAGGGCACGGTCACTGACATACATATTTTCTACACGGTGCTGCAGACCATAGACAACAGGGTTGCGATGATACCCAATGGGACACTCAGCAATACGTCCCTCATTAATTACACCAAACCCGGCAAGCGGCGCATTGATTTTTCTGTAGGCATAAGCTATGAGTCCGACTTAAAGCACGCTAAGGAGATCCTTCTGGGCATACTGGAGGGAATGGACTCTGAGATAGAGGACAAGGAGCCGCAGGTCTTTGTGAGGGAGCTGGGAGAGAGCGCAGTGGTTCTGGGGGCCAGGATATGGGTGCCAAGCAAGCAGTATTTCAACATGCTCTGGGGGCTTACTGAGAATGTGAAGCTGGAGTTTGACAAAGCCGGTATCAGCATACCTTATAATCAGCTGGATGTGCACATGAAGGAAGGATAAGCCCGGCGGAAGAGATGAGGTCCGCATGTGCCGTAATAACGGCAACCATTGGCATTATGAAGGAAGAATGAGCCTGACAGAAGAGATGATGAAGAAAATAGCCGCTGTGGGTTTCAGGGAAGCGGCATGATTATTTTTAGGGGACTTTGGTAATTATGGAAGTAGTGCTTATGCAGAAGCTGCTGAAGGAGAATGATGAGCTTGCGCAGGACAACAGGGCTTTTTTTAAAGAAAAGGGCATACTATGCGTAAATGTGATGGGAGCACCCGGCTCCGGCAAGACTACGCTCATAATGGCGCTTACAGACGAGCTCAAGAAAAGGGGCTTAGAATCCATGGTCTTGGAGGGAGACCTTTATTCTTCCCTGGATGCAGAGGCCTTTGAACAGAAAAAGGTGCCGGCCGTGCAGATAAATACCTGCGGGGAGTGCCACCTGGATGCGGCTGTCATAAGGGAGGGGGCAGAGAAACTGGCCCTCAGGCGAGGAGTTCTATTCATAGAAAATGTTGGAAATCTGATCTGCCCTGCGGAGTTTGACCTGGGAGAGCATGTGAAGCTACTCGCTTCCAGCGTGCCTGAGGGGGACGACAAGCCATTTAAGTATGTGCCCATGTTTTCCTATATCGATTTAGTCGCCCTTACGAAATATGACTTAAAAGAGGCCGTAGGCTTTGACAGGGAGAACTTCGAAAAGGGGCTTAGGGCCCTGTCGGAAGCCTCGCTATTTGAGACGGCCATAAGGAATGGGAAAGACAGGGGCAGAGGAGTAGAGCTTATTGCGGATTTTCTTATTAAATCTTTTTGAGGTGCATTGTGGGCAAAAACTTCTTCAGTGCCTTCCGAGATAGGAAAGCCGCTATATTTTTAATAATATTGGCCCTGGTCTCTTTTCCTGTGCATGGAGAAGAAGCAGGGGAAATGGAGTCCGTGCGGCCAGAGATTGAAACTAGCGAAAATGAGCTTTATTATGCTGGAGAAGAGATTTCAGAAAGCGATGGCAATAGTGAGGGCTCTGCCGCCTCCTCGAATGGGCTGCTTAAGTCACTTACAGAAGGCCAGTCCGACAATTTTTTAAGCAGCGGGCCTGAGGCGGGGCTTCAGGATTACGTCCTTGCAGAAACAAGCCTTGCAAAAGCCGCTGACGGTCTTTCCGCAGGCGGCGGGACTCTTGAATTAAATGGCATAATAAGCAATAAGCTTCTAGGGGAGCTGCTTAAATACGAGGAGAGCATACCGGACGGCAACTTCAGGGCCTATCTGGAGAGCAAGATCTTCCCTCAGGTAACAGAGGCCTTGAAAAAGGCGGCGGCGGCAGACAGCGGCTCTCAGGCGGCCAAGCTTTATAAATACATGGAGGACAATGGCTTTAGCGGCTTTCCTCTCACGGTGGACGGAGTCAAGGTGCTGCCTATGTCCATAGTGAAGATGATAAGCGGCCTTTCCCTCTCCGAAAACGGGATAAAATCCGTGGAGGGCCTTAAGTACTTTACTGGATTAAAGCGGCTGTCCGTCAGGGGCCTGGGCCTTACTTCGCTGGACGTAAGCACCCTTACGGTGCTGGAGGTCCTGGACTGCTCACATAATAGCCTTACAGAACTGGATTTAAGTAAAAACACCCTCCTTACAACCCTGGACTGCGCCTATAATAGGCTGCGGGAACTGGACTTAAGCCATAATCCAAAGCTGGCCGTTTTCGCCTGTACCTTTAATTTGCTGGAAATATTGGACCTGCGCGGAAATAAGGCCCTTACGCCGTTTAAGAATCTCACATTCAATGTGGCATTCCAGTCGGGAAGCTTCTCCATTATCTGCGATTCCGTCTCTGAGCTCGTGCGCTACTGCGAGATGTATCTTATACCCTATGCTTACAGCATACTGCCGAAAAGGCCGGCATTTGGTACAGTGAGCGAGCCTCAGGTAGTTGTAGTAAAAGAGAAGGCGGATATAGGGCAGGCTATAGGGCTTATGGCAGATGGGGAGCCGGCATCAGCTTATTCCCTGTCGGATAAAAAATATGCCCGTATTAATAAAAAGGGAATACTCAAGGGCAAAAAAGAGGGTGAGCTCATAGTTACAGCAAAAACAGGCAAAGGCAGCATAGAGTGCCCCGTGCGAGTGGTGAAGGCCTCATTTTCAAAGAAGACTGTCGAGTCTGTATCCATGGGGCAGGTCATATACGGACTGGATTACCTTAAGGGCATAGATTATAGGCCTGACAGCTGGATTTCATCAAATGAGGAGGTTGCCGAGGTGCATCCCCTGCTTGGCAAGGTCACGGTTAAAAAGAGGGGGAGCGCAAGGATCACGGCCCTGTATGGCAGCGGAAAGAATGCGGCGAAGATTAGCTTTACATTAAAGACACGGGTGCCAAAACTCTCTAAAACCAGCCTGTACCTCAAGGTGGGGGAGAATTATACGCTGAAGCTAAGGAATTATAAGGGCGCTGCCTATTGGTATAGTACGGACCAGGCCGTAGTGAGTGCAGGCAGCGGCGGAGAGCTTACAGGTATTTCCCCTGGGACTGCCAAGGTCAGGGCAGTGATAAAGGACGGCCCCGGCGCAGGAGGGGAATACGAATGTGTGGTTACGGTTGTAAAGCGGGATTGAGAACTGTAGGTGATTTGAATAGATGAAAAATATTTCAGACATATTGCCAGGGCGTTTAAGGCAGTTTATTCCATTTCTAGTTCCAGTGCTCTTATTCTATGGGACGCAGTACGAGCTGTCCCCTATTTTTGGCAAAATAACTTTCACACTACAACTAGTTAACATAATTCTATTTGAGCTTATAGCCTTAGGCCTCTTTTGCCTAATAGGGAGGCTGAGGGCGGCCCTCTGGACGGAGTGTGGCCTTATATGGGTCTTTGCGACCGTAGATGCCTACCTCTATGAATTCAGGGGTTCATTTATCATGCCCTGGGACCTCCTTACCATAGCTACTGCCATGAAGGTTGCGGATAATTATGACTATGCGCCCACGGAGACCATGATAGTGGGGAGCATGGTGGTTCTGGCGGCTGTTCTTCTGGTTTTTCTCTGCCCCGACTTGCGGCCTAAGGCACTTAAATCTTTCCAGAAGCGCCTCGCCGGTTTTGGCCTTGTTTCCTGCATTATAGTCAGCCTGACGGTAGTTATGCAGCAGGATGCCGTGGCAGAAGTTTTGGACATACACGACTCCCTTTTCCAGATAAATGCGGCCACAAAGAAGAACGGCATGCTTCTAGGCTTTCTCTATAAGACGAAGTATTTGATAGTCGATGCGCCTGAGGGATATTCACACCCTGAGGTGGAGAAAATAATCGCAGATGCGCCTGTTTCCAAAGGGCCGCAGGACGGACAGCTTCCTGACATCATAGTGATAATGAATGAAGCCATGTCAGACCCTAAGGTGGACGGGGATTTTGAGGCCAATACGGACTATTTGCCCTTCATACATTCACTGGAGGAGGGGCACGAAAATACTATCACGGGCTATCTCAATGTGTCCGTGAACGGGGGGAAGACACCTAATACGGAGTTTGAGTTCCTTACCGGAAATTCCATGGCCTTCCTGCCGGAGGGCAGCATACCTTTCCAGACCTATATAAGCCACAAGATTGATGCCATGCCGCACTACTTAAAGTCCCTTGGATATTCCACGCTTGCCATGCACCCTTACGATGCGGATGGGTGGAGGAGGAACTTAGTCTATCCCCTGCTGGGCTTTGACGACATGCATTTCAAGGATTACTTCAAGAAGTTTGAGTATGTGAAGATAAGGGACTATGTGAGCGATGAATGTCTCTACCATCAGATAGAGTATGAGCTGGAGCACAGGGCCGAGCCGGATAAGCCCATGTTCAATTTCAATGTGACTATGCAGAACCACTCTGGTTATAAAGGTAAATATGATAATTTTGTGGCTTCCGTGACCATGAACGGCACTAATCCTGAAGAGTCGGAATCTGCACAGAAGCTTGGTAATTATCTGTCCCTTATGAAGTACAGTGATGAGGCTTTCGAGGACTTCATTGAGTACATGGAAAAAAGCGACAGGCCGGCCATAGTGGTGACCTTTGGCGACCACCAGCCCTCCCCCGATGTGCTGGAGGACATATATAAGGCAAATGGTGAGGACTATGAGAACCTTTCTGAAGAGGCCACGACCAACCTCTACAGGGTGCCCTTTGTTGTCTGGGCGAACTTCCCTATAGAGGAGAGGCACGGCATAGAGACTTCCGCCAATTATCTTGGGAATATGCTTTTGAAGGAAGCGGGCATAGCCCTTACACGCTACAGGGAGCGCATAGATGAATATGAAAAGGAATATCCGGTAGTTACGGCCATACGCAGCGTGGATAAGAATGGCAGGAGCTTTGAAGCGGGAAAAAGGCCGGAGGGGCTTGATGGGTATGCTAGGCTTGAATACTATGAGATATTTGACGACAACGACAGTTATTATTGATTTTATGTAAACCTGTGGCGGGCGTGGGTGTTGTGGATTATGTAAACTGAAGTTTGATCTGCCGATACATTATGTAAACTATATTACGAAAGGGAATGTTGTTTGGTAAGAAAAATCAGCGGGTCAAAGTTATGTTAACTATATGAACCATCAAAAGTTTCAAGAAGGGAGAAACTATGGCAAAGAAAGCTGCACAAGGTGCTACAAATTTCAAAAAGGAGTACAAGCAGAAGCTGGTGACTCCGGAGAAGGCAGTGTCCATAATACAGTCGGGGGACTGGGTAGACTATGGCTGGTGCGTGACTACCGTGGATGCGCTGGACAAGGCACTGGCGAAGAGGACGGATGAGCTAAAGGACGTGAAGCTTAGGGGAGGGATACTCACTAAGCCGCTTGCAATCTTTGAGCGGGAGGACGCAGGGGAGCATTTCACATGGAACTCCTGGCACTTAGGAGGGATAGAGAGGAAGCTGCAGAGCAGGGGTATATGCTACTATGCGCCTCTGCGCTATTCAGAGCTTCCAAGCTATTACAGGAATAATATCAAGCATACGGCTGTGGCCATGATGCAGGTGGCCCCCATGGATAAGCATGGCTACTTCAACTTCGGCCCCAGCGCATCCCACCTTATGGCGGTATGCGAGACGAGCGACAAGATAATAGTAGAAGTCAATAAGAATGTGCCCCGTTGCCTCGGAGGCTTTGAGGAAGGCATACATATTTCCAAGGTAGACTATATAGTGGAGGGCGACAATGCGCCCCTTGGAGAGATACCCTCAGGTGGCGAGCCCAGTGATGTGGACCGCAGGGTGGCAGAGCTCATAGTGAACGAGATACCGAGCGGCGCCTGCCTGCAGCTGGGCATAGGCGGCATGCCTAATACAGTGGGCTCCATGATAGCTGACTCCGACCTAAAGGATCTGGGGGTGCATACGGAAATGTATGTGGATGCCTTTGTGGACATCACGAAGGCCGGAAAGATAAATGGCTCCAAGAAGCCCTTTGACCGCTTCCGCCAGGCCTATGCATTCGCCGCCGGCACAAAGAAGCTCTATGACTTTATAGATGATAACCCTGAGCTTATGAGCGCACCCGTGGATTACACAAATGACATTGCGAGGATTAGCGCCATAGACAACTTTATCTCCATAAATAATGCCGTGAACATAGACCTCTATGGGCAGATAAACGCTGAGAGCGCAGGGACCAAGCAGATAAGCGGCGCCGGCGGGCAGCTGGACTTCGTAATGGGCGCACACCTCTCCAAAGGCGGAAAGAGCTTCGTGTGCATGTCTTCCACCTTTAAGCAGAAGGACGGCACATTGGCGAGCCGCATACTCCCGACCTTAGCTCCCGGCTCCATAGTTACCGACACTAGGGCAAATTCCATGTATGTGGTGACGGAATACGGCATGGCCTGCTTAAAAGGCCTCTCCACCTGGGAGAGGGCAGAGGCGCTTATTTCCATAGCGCATCCCGACTTCAGGGACCAGCTCATAGCCGACGCGGAGAAGATGAATATCTGGAGGAACAGCAACAGGAGATAAGCATAAGCACCTTGGCGAACGCCCATCATAGATTGCAAGATGCGGGATGATGTGTGTTGCCACATCGGGCAGGGGCACTTTTTCCCCTGCCCGATCGCATCTTTCAGCTATATATGTTCAGCATTTTTTCTATTTCCTTTTTCATTTCCTCCCTGAAGTCGGGCGGAGATATGACCTTTACCCAGGAACCCTGGCTTAGGAGGAACATCTTTATGCCGTCTCCAAAGACGCTGGCCTCTATGATGTGCCTGCCTTCCTGCCTGTCTATGACCTTTGCCGTGGGGATGCGGTCCAGTACCGCCTGCACAGACGGCCCGTTGAATTCAAAGACGATACGG
>JAGBNO010000137.1 GCA_017634355.1 Lachnospiraceae bacterium | reverse complement strand
CTTCTGGGACGGCTTAAGAAGTAAGGCTTGCCCTTGTGGAACAGACTGTATATATATGCAGTTTTATCCACATATAAGTAGCCTTCTTTCCTTATGCTCTCAAAATCCTGTATCCCTATGGGAAGCTTTCTGCTAAAATCCTCCATGTCCCCTCCTTATGAATGCGAATGAAGCATCTCTTTCGGATTTTATGGTAGACGGCAAATTGTACTTTCGCAAACTGCTAAAGCCAGTGACCAGGCATTCACGGTTCACAAAACTGCAATTACTGATGTTGTTTAATATATCAAAAATACCCCCGCCATTCAATCGTAAGCTTCAGCTTCAAGAATCAATTATCGGTCGCTTTCCCCCTGCTCGCCCGAAGGGCCAATTATTTCCTATCGCCGCCCTTTAGGAGCTATAATGCAAAAAGACTTGTTTTTCTTTTGTAAAATTTACACAAGCATTACTACCAGACACACAAATGTAAAAAGGGAGTAAAAAAATCGGCCTCCTTATCAAATAAAGAGACCGATTAAAAATAACTGCATATAAGAATGATGCAATTTTATTCTATGGTAAGTATGTCCACAAAACCCGTAACATCAAATATATCCATAAGGTCCTCGTTGGCATTGTGTATGACCATCTTGCCCTGCTTATTCATGACCTTCTGCGCAGACAGGAGTACCCTCAAGCCTGCAGAGGAAATATATTCGAGATCCTTCAGATCGAACTCCAGCTCAGTGATACCTTCCATAGCGGTCTTAAGCTCTGCTTCGAGCTGGGGGGCCGTCGTGGTATCGAGCCTGCCTGTGAGTGCGATTACGAGTTTAGTTCCTTCTTGCTTCTTGTCAATAGTCATCTGTACCTTCCTTTCGCTACCGTGCTATGCCACGTGAAATCTTTATTCTGTTCAATATATTGTAAGGATAAGCCACATAAAAAATAAGCCTTTACCCTACTTTACCATTAAGCAGCTATTGCCGATATAAAACTCTGCCTTTTATTGGAGCGCCTTCCTGACAAACCCTCATCCACCAAGCGCAGCCGGTACTCCATTTGCCACCTTTTCCAGATTATCCATGATAATGATCTTTTCACCGGCTTTAATCTTGTCAGAAGCGTCGGGCGAAAAAGCCTCTCTTAACTCCTGGCTGTCCCTGTCGGCTTTATTCCCCTTGGATAGCTGTTCCTCTATCTCCCTGCCAAACTCCTTGGATTCAGCCTCCTTGACTTCCTTCTTCTCAGCCCGGTTCTCCATTTCCTCATCGTAGTCCTGCTTTGAAATGTCACCCTTTAAGTACAGCTGCTCCAGCTCTGAGTCCGTATAGCCGACAAAAGAAGTTATGTTCTGGCCAGCCTGAGCCACATCCTCTGGCTGTGCTGACATAAGTTCAGAAGCAGAGGCTATATTTTCCTCCGGCGCAGCAGCAACAGGAGCCACATCTTCTTCCGCCGCTTCCACCGGCTCTTCCTCAGGAATGTCTATCTCAGGCATTTCTGCCTTCTCAGCTATATTTTCCGCCAGCTCTTCAGGGGCTAATTCTTCCTTATTTTTAACAACAACCCTTCCAAAGGCATCTTCCTCCAGCCTTTCCTGGCCTTCGTTACTGGCCTGGACCGTATCTCCATCCTCTGAAACGGACACCACATTCTCAAGTTCTTCCTTAATCCTGTCTTTCCGCTTCTCCTCAGCCTCCCTCTGCTCCTTTAAGATCTTTTCAGCTTCAGCCCCTGCCGTACGGGCAGGCTTCGAGGCTTTATCGTCACTAACGGCATTTGTCTTGCCGGACATAGCCTGCGCTTTGGAAGGATGTATAGCGTCAGCCTTCACCTGTCCACGATTTAAATTTATATTTAGATGGATATCTGCCATAACTGTACCTCCTGGATTATTCCTTAAAAAACCATACCACAAAGATACAGGCTATATTTTACTCAAAACATAGCTTCTTGTCTAGTACCAATCTTAGAATCCATAGAAAAATAATACAAGATAATCTAAGGTGCTTTCAGGCATATTTATGGCAGGCCACTAAATGCCCCTCTTCAACTATAGCTGCTTGTCTGGTAGTCATCTTAGAATCTATAGAAAAATAATCCAAAACAATCTAAGGTGCTTTCAGGCATACTTATGGCAGGCTACTAAATGGCCCTCCCCCAATGTGGCAAGAGTTGGCTTTTCCGTACGGCATTTCTCCATAAGGCAGTCGCAGCGGTTGCAGAAAGGGCAGCCTTTCGGCACATCCAAGGGGCTTGGCGCCTCGCTGTCTATGCTCTCTATCTTCTTTGAAAAGTCCATTTTTACGTCAAAAATGGATTTAAGAAGAGCCTGCGTATACGGGTGTTTCGCATGTGTACTTATGTCCTCCCCCGGCAGCACTTCAACTATGTTTCCCAGATACATGACCGCAATCTGGTGGGCAAGAGACTGTACGAGGCCTATGTCGTGGCAGATAAATCCCATGGTAATGCCCTTCTCCCTCTGCAGCTTTGTGATAAGCTCTATTATAGTCCTCTGCACGGAGACGTCCAGGGCACTCGTGGCCTCGTCTAAAAGCATTATCTCAGGCTCCAGTGCCAGAGCCCTGGCTATGGCCACCCTCTGTCTCTGCCCGCCGGACATATTGTGCATGAAGCGGTCCGCCATTTCCGGTGGCAGCTCCACCATTTTAAGGAGCCTTTCTGCGGCCTCCCTCTTTTCCGAGTTCTTAATACGCTTAAAATTCAGAAGCGGCTCACATATTATATCCTGTATTTTCATCTTGGGATTGAAGGACTGGGCAGGGTCCTGAAATACCATCTGTATGTGCTGCCTATGCTGCCTGAGTTCCTCCCCCCTGAAAGCTGTTATATCCTTTCCCCTATAGAGTATCTCCCCGCTCGTGGGTTTATCCAGGGATACTAAAAAGCGCATAAAAGTGGACTTGCCGCAGCCGGACTCCCCAACTATGCCAAGAGTCTTCCCCTTATAGAATTTAAGGCTTATATCGTTGCAGGCGGTGAGGCTCCTTCCCCCTGCCGCCGGAAACACCCTGGTCACATGCTTTGCCTCTAGTATCAGATCCTTTTCGTCAAACATCCCCTATCCTCTATGCCCCCTAAATCCATTCCCTGCGGTTGCAAGCAACGCCATATTGAAAAGAAAGCTCCTGAAAGCCACTGCCCTATCCGGACGCTTTATGAGCGTATACGGCATAAACCTACACAAAACGCCTCCCGCCTATTGAGGGCACAGCTTCCAAAAGCTTATGCGTATAAGCGTTGCCCGAATGGTACAGAATGTAATCCCTGTCGCCCTCATCCTCTATCTTCCCGTCCTTCATGACTATTATATGGTCAGACATATAGGCGGCCACCCCAAGATTATGCGTAACTACAATCAGGCTGGTCCCGTAGTTTTCCCTTAGCTCCATCATCTGACGCACTATCTGCGCCTGCGTGGTCACATCCAGGGCTGAAGTAGGCTCATCGGCTAAAAGCAGCTTAGGCTCATACGTCATGCCCATTGCTATGCCCACTCTTTGACGCATCCCGCCGGAGAGCTGGAAGGGATAGCTCCTCATGATATTTTCCCCTGAAGGAAGCCGCATGCGTTCCAGCATCATGACGCCCTTTCTGAAGGCCTCTTCCTTGGAGACAGCCTCATGGGTCCTTATATATTCGATAAAGGCAGAGCCCACCCTTTTCGTAGGATTCATCATAGCGCCCGAATCCTGAAATATCATGGAAATATCCTTGCCCCTGAAGAGCCTCCACCTCTCCCTTGAAAAAGTAAGGAGCGATTCCCCCTCGAATACTATGCTGCCGCCGGTCACCTTCCCGCCGCCGGGGAGCATTCCGAAAATTGCCCGTATTACAGTGGTTTTGCCGCTTCCGGACTCACCTACGATGGAATAAATCTGCCCCTTCTCTATATGCATGGAAAAATCAGTCACCGTAGGCTTGTTTTTATAAGCAATATTTATATGGTCAACATCCAGCATGGACATATCTCTCTCCTCTATTGCGGTGATTATTTGCAATATCTGACTAACTGCCGTAAAGCAATTGAGGCTCCTAATCCTCCGTTCTGGGATCCAGTATATCCCTGATGCCATCTCCCAGCATATTAAATATAACAACGGTTATAAAAATTGCCAGTCCCGGAAATACCATGAGCCATGGCGCATTCTGCATATAGGGCCTGCCCTCGCTCAGCATAAGGCCCCACTCCGGAGTGGGCGACACGGCTCCAAAGCCCAAGAAAGAAAGCCCCGCCAGCTCCAGCATGAGCGAGCCAATGTCAGTAGCGGCCGTTATAATTAGGGTGGGCAGCGCATTAGGCAGCATATAGCGCAGCAGAATATATGGCGTTTTCGAACCTGTAACAATAGCCGCCGAGACATAGTCCCTGTCCCTTATCTTTAGGACCAGGGACCTCGCAAGACGGGCGTATTTGGGCCAGGTAACTACAGCTATGGCTATTACGGCATTCTTTATGCTGGTGCCAAGGATACCGGCCACCGCCATTGCAAGCACCAGTCCGGGGAAGGAGACCATCATATCAGCTATGCGCATTATCACCGCATCTAAGGCGCCCCGAAAGTATCCGGCAAGTATGCCTAAGACCGTCCCTATAAAAAAGGATAAAAAGACAACGGAAAAAGAAGCCGCAAGAGAGACTCTTGCGCCGTAGACCACCCTCGTGAATATGTCACGGCCCATCTTGTCCGTCCCGAAGATATGCCCTGCCCCCGGAGGCTTAATAGCTTCCGCAAGAGAGCCCTTTGCCGGATCCACCCCCATGGTAACCTGAGGCGCGAATACAGCCATAAGCACTATGAGAAGAGCCAGTACAAGGAAAATGCAGAATACTTTATATCTCAGAAAGAAACTGGGTTTTTTCATACTTGCCTCTTTAAATTCCTTAGTTTGCCAGCCTGAGCCTTGGGTCTATATAGTTGTAAGAAATATCCACTATCAGGTTTATGACCATATATATGAGGGCTATCCACAGCACATAGCCCTGGATAAGGTTGTAATCATTTGAAGTAATGGCCGAAACTGCAAGACTGCCCAGACCCGGATATGAGAAAATCACTTCCACCACGGAAGTGCCTCCAAGGAGCGACCCCACCGAAAGGCCCAGCATTGTGATGAGCGGGAGCAGGGAATTCGGAAAGACATGACACCAGAGTATGCGCCATTCCTTTACCCCTCTGGCGCGGGCCCCCACCACATAGTCCTGCCCCAGTTCCTCCAGTATGGCGGTTCTGACCTGCCTCGTATATTTAGCCGACATGGCTATGGCAAGCGTGACAGCCGGCAGCACCAGGCTCTTAAAGTCTCCCCCTGAGCTTACGACGGGGAAAATCTTAACTCTTACGCAGAGACAGAGCATAAGCAAAAGCCCTACCCAGAAATTCGGAAGCGAGACTCCCAAAAAGGTGATAAAACGGACTATATTGTCTATCCAGCTGTCCTTTTTTACGGCCGAAAGCATCCCTAAAGGCACAGATACGAGCAGCATGAGCACCATAGAGAGAAGCGTCAGCTTGAGCGTGGGCCATAGCCTCTGGGACAAAAGCTGCGCAACAGGCTTATTTAAGGAAAATGAAGTTCCCAGGTCGCCATGCAGCGCATTCTTAAGCCAGTTGAAATACTGTGTGAGAAAGGGTTCGTTGAAGCCCATGCGCTCCCTCAGATCTGCCACCAGGGATTCTGTCGGCATGACGCCTGAGGATGTAAGCATGATCTGGGCGGGATCCCCCGGCGCAAGATATGTAAGTAGAAAAGTAATGAAGCTTATCCCAAAGAGCACCACTACTATCTGAACCGCCCTGGATAGTATCTTTTTTCTGCTCAAAGCACCCTCCTTGATTCCTCTATTTCTGCAAAAATTCTTATGATAATGCGCCGCCCGTCACTTAGGAACTGTTACAGAATAACTTGTACATTCTGCTTGTCTTTTTGCCCGATAGAGCTGTTCAAAAATCAATTACATAGCCCGCTATGCGCCTGATTTTTGAACAGCCCTCTCGGACAAAAATACAGCGCATTATGTACAAGTTATTTCTGAACAGTTCCTTATGCGCACTTTCACTGCATTATGTGACGTGAGATAAGTGCATTGTAGCGAAAGCGTCCCCGAAACATTGTGCAATATGCTAGTACGATTTTCAAAAATATAGTTTTGACCCTCTCCATTATCCCATAAAAGCATTAGTCATAGGGACCCTTTCCTATTGAGAAAGAATCCCTATGACAATACTCACCACTGAAGTGGCGAAAGGAATACCTTAAATTTATGAAGCGGGCTTTATCTCAGTCGTGAGCCAGTAATAGTCCGCCGTATGGATATGGGCATAGCCCACCTTCTTGGAATATATCATGGAACTATTATAATATCCGTCTATAATGGCAACGGCATCGTCAATGAGGATCTGCTGCAGCTTCTGTATGATATCCTTCCTCTTTGCCACATCGAACTCAGCCTGCAGTTCCTCATACAGCTTATCATATTCAGGATTAGAATATCCGCAGTAATTAGCCTCTGCCTTACTGTACCAGTTGGCCATGTACTCTGTGGGGTCGCCATTGCCCACCGTGGTCCAGTTATTATTATTTAAGTCATAGTCAAAGGCCACGAGCTTGCTCCACTGGTCATCAGAGCTGCCGTATTCAGCAGTCACCCCTATGCCTACTTCAGAGAGGTAGAGCGCAAAAGCGTCGGAGAAATCATTTAAGAGCCTGTTTTCATAGGAAATAAAGCGGAGGTTTATATTCTGCCCGTCTAGCTCCCTTATGCCGTCGCCGTCCTTATCCACTATGCCCGCATCGTCTAAGAGCTTCTTTGCGCCCTCAGGGTCGTATGCGTAGGGATTCGTAAGCTTATCATAGCCATAGTCCAGGGTGGCGGGAAGCACGGAGAAGCCTGCAGTATAGAGCCCGCCTATGGTATTGCTCTGGCAGATCGTGTCATAGTCTATGGCCATGAGTATGGCCTTCCTCAGGGTATCGTTCTTAAGTATGCCTTTCTGGTTCATCCATGCAAAGCCGCAGCGCACGCCGGACGCTATGTCCACAGTGAAATTGGGGTCGCTCTGCAGTGTCTGTATGTCTGAGACATTGGTGATATTCTCCACCAGGTCCACCTGGCCGCTCTGCAGCGCCATGGCCTTTGCGGAAGCATCCCCCATGAACATGATATTTACCTTGTCATACGGCACTTCCTCATAATAATACTCGTTCTTTACCATCTCATATCCCACCTGGTCCTGGAAGGAGGCGACCTTATAAGGCCCTGTGCCTATTACGCCCTCGTTCCAGTCAGTGGTATGCTCCACATCCACTATCTCACAGACCGGATATGCGAGATTGCCCATGAGGTTGGCATTGGCCTGGGGCAGCACTATGGTAATGGTATTTGCGGCATCGTCTGCCGTAATCTTGGACTCATAGGGCAGGAACTTCTCCGGCGTGGAGGAGCCATTCGGTCCCTCATCCAACATTCTCTGGAGCGAAGCCGCAACCTTTGTGGCCGTCATATCATCGCCGTCAGAAAACTTTACTCCGCTCTTTAAGGTAATGGTCCAGGTGATATTGTCCTCGGTCTCGGCCTTCTCCGCAAGCCAGGGCTGTACGGACATGCTGTCGTCAAACTTAAACAGGCACTCGCCTATGCCAAAGCGCATGCAGTTCCACGCTGTATTCGTCTGTGATGTAGGGTCTATAAGGCCGTCGCTGTACATCTGCACGCCGAAATTCAATACCTTCTCCCCATTTGCGCCAGATCCCGAAGAATCTGCGGCTGCAGCCGCTCCATCTGCTGCGGCGGTATCCGTGGCCGCACCGCTATCTGCAGCGCCACCTGCCGCCTCTCCTGACGGGGCCGCTCCCCCGCAGCCTGAAAGAAGGCCTGTCACTAAACCTACGCAAGCCCCTATTGCCAGAATTTTCTTTAAGCTTCTTTTCATTTTTCCTCCCATGTTCCTGTGGCAAAGGCAATCCCCGGAGAACTTATAAGCAGTGCCCCGGCAGGCCTTTCCGCCAAAAATTAAACAAAAACGATGTCAAATAGAGCCACTTAAAATCTCTAAACAATACTTATATCATTTTAATTTTAAATATTCAAGGGGAAAAAATGAACTACCAAATATGTTTCTATGTTTAACCTATGGGATTACTATGAATTTATTATTCTATTTATAGTAAATCCCCATGCCGCATGATGTTCGGCATGGGGATTTACTATAATATGGCAAAGCTTTCCTATGAAGCCGCCTAAAAAAAGTATCCTACAGCAACTCTCCATTGAAATACCTGGATATCACGTTGCAGGCTCCGCCCAGCACATGGGCGTCCTTCCCGAAAAAGGGCTTTAATACCAGAGTTCTCTTGTCCTTATTGCTGAACTTCCTCTCGTGTATATTATCTTCCAGCAATTTAAAATACCTGTCGGGGCAGTCCACGGCCCCATGCCCCAGTATCACTACCTCAGGGTTTAAGAGGTTCACAAGATTTAATATGCCTACGGAAAGTTTTTCTACTATGTCCAGGAAAACCGCATCCAGAGGCGGTAATTCAGAGCTAAGCCGGCAGTATTCCTTGAATTTTAGTTCCCTGCCGCTTGCATCACGCATATTGCGCATATTAGTAGTGCTGTTCACATAGGTTTCAAGGCAGCCCCTGCGACCGCAGGTACACATGGGGCCGTCCTTATCTATGCTCACATGGCCTATCTCAGGGGCATAGCCGTCATGTCCGGAAAACCTCTCCCCGTGTATGATTATTCCTGAGCCCACTCCCCTGCCCATACCGACCATAAGCACATCCTCATATCCCCTCGCATTCCCGAAGAGATGCTCTGCCAGAGCCGCACTCTGATTGTCATTGTCGCAGAAGACAGGCACTTCAAATTCTTCCTCTAATAGCTCCCCCACATGCACATCCTGTATGCCGTGGAAAAAGAGGGGTTTCTTTATCACGCCCTCTTTCGTATCTATAGGGCCTATGGACGCAACCCCTATGCCGCCAAGGCGTGTGCCCTCCGGCAGGACCTTCCTGACCGCAGACAATATTTCCCCTGTCAGCTCCTCCTTGTCCGCCCACTCCCTGTAGACCGACACGTCCTTTAAGATATTGAGCTTCATATCGCAGAGCACGGCTCTTATATAGTCCCGCATGATAAGCAGCCCCACGGATTTAGGGGCTTTCTCAGAAATGTCAAGGCCTATGTTCTTGCGTCCGGGGCGGCTGCTCTCCTCTTTTCCGGCTTCCTCGACATACCCAAGCTCTATCATCTCGTTTGCGATATGGGTAATGGCTGTCTTCGTAAGCCCCATATTTGCCGCCAGGTCCGAACGGGACAGGCTCATCCCCGTTGCGATAAGCTTTAGCAGCCTGCCCCTATTATGTTTCCTAAGGTCCTCCCTTGAGAGGTCCATTTTTTTATTATGCGGCATAATTATCCTATGGCGTTAATTCTTTTCACCATCTCATCTATTGAAGAATTCCCACTCAGCACCGTGAACTTCAGCCTGTTCTTCTCTTTTGCTCCCGGAGCCATCCTGTGGAGCGTCCCCTTTTCAAGGTGGTACTTTTTCCCATAGACACTGGAATTTGCGGGCTCCAGTCCCAGCACATAGTCGCCGGAGGCTACAGATTTCCATTCCATGAAATATGGCAGGTTCTCCGTGCTGTATTCAATGGCGATGGCAGTCTCCAATTCCCTGTTCGCTACCATCACAGCCGTATTTTTATTATCATCTGATTTAATATCATGCAGATAAACATATTCCAGCTCATTGTCCTTAGGGGCATCCATGCGGTTCCAGCCCTGCAGATGCTTTTCTGAATGTTCTTCCCTGCCCGTGACTTTGGCTGTAGGCACATATATTTCAGAGCCCTCCCTTAGAAAAGGATAGCCCATGTTGCAGTGGTAGAGTATCATCATAGGCTCTTCCCTGAAGGACTGATTCTCTATCTCGTCCAGCACTTCTATGCTGTTCTCATTGAGCCTCGTTATTATCTCCCTCCTAAGCACCATGTTTTCCCCGAAAAGCTCAGCTTCCCGCATTTCTCCGCTTATAACTATGGAGGCGCCCTCATCCTCCTCTATGACCCTTATCCCCACATGCTCTGCGGGAGTGGTGCGTATGCGCCCGTGCATGGGATAGTCGTGTCCGTTCACCTTGCAGGGAGCGCAGATATTTTCAAGCCCGCAGGTGAAGAAGAGCCCACCCATAATGCTGCGTAACGCCTCCTCTCCATTGGTGTCCATATTCGTGCGGCCTATGAGCCCGCCCTTGGATAAAAATGTCATGTTCATGCCCCTAAAGCACAGGTCTGTGACATCCAGGCATTTGTCGGGGGATACATGAAAAAATAGGTCACCGCACTTCACTTCTATGGACTGCATCTGGGCGGTGCGCCCCTCCCTGTAGCTAATAGGCCTCGCATAGAGGAGCTGTTGCAGCGAGCCCGCATATTTATGTAATTCCCTTGTATTCATAAGCATTAATACCTCCTATATTACGATGGCTTTTCGTAATATCTGACCTGATACTGGCCATGTAATCAGGCCCCTCTGCACATTACTCCAGGTTGGCGTGGTTCCTCCAAAGCCCCTTCATATCAATCTTCTTTTCCTCTATCATCATCTTTGCGACCGCATCCCCGAAAATCAGGAGGCTCTGGTCAAAGAGGCTCGTCATGGGCTGCTTTGAGTCAATTTCATCAGGCCTGTACTGCTTGGTGCGGACCGGTATGCGGACAAATACATCCGTAATGTCCTTCATCTCGCTCTCCGGATTAGAGCCTATGTGGATAATCTTTGCACCAAATGTCTTTGCCTTTTTCGCTATGCCCAGAGGAAAGAGGCTGGCGCCGCTGCCGGAGCCCACGATAAGCACGTCCTTATCGGTAATTGCGGGCTCATTTATGGCGCCCACGCAGTGGGTGCGTATGCCGAGGTGGGCAAACCGCTTCGCCATAGCCTCCAGTGAAAGCATGACGCGCCCTACTCCTATAAAGAATACCTGCTCCGCCTCTGTCACGGCTTCCACGAAACTGTCCACTGCTTCCGGCTCCACCTTGCTAAGCGCAACGCCTATCTCTTTAAGCACGAGTTCATAAGATTCTTTGAAATTATCTCCGTAGTATGACATTTTTCTCCTTTCATAACCCATTTATATCATTCTCTAAATCCTTAAGTTCTTTTAGCCCTATGGGCTTGTCTTCTTTAGGTATGCAGGTGCTCCCTGCCACAAAAATATTGGCCCTTCCGTCCCTGCCATATTTCTCTATGTCAGACCTGGAAATCCTTCCGTCCAGCACCACTTTGGTATCAAGCCCCCTGGACTCTATCATCCTGTGAAGGTCATTTACCTTCCTCTCCGCATATACTGTCTGCTTTTCACCCTTTATCTGGGCGAATCCGGGGTTTATGAGCATAAGCAGCACTGCGTCGCATTTTTCCAGCACATAGTCCAGCACATGGAGGTTTGTCGCAGGCTTAAGGGCCACTCCCGCCCTTATTCCCTGCCTCTTTATGAATTCAAGTGTGCCATCTACGTGGGCGCAGGTCTCTATATGGAAAACAATCTCGCCGGCTCCGGCCTCTATGAGTTCCTCTATGTAGAACTGAGGGTCAGTGGTCATCACATGGGCATCGAAAATGAGATCTGTCTTTTTCCTGAGCTGCTTCACCGTATCCAGTCCCAGCGGCATACTGGGGCTGAAGTGTCCGTCCAGTATGTCCACATGCAGAGACTCAAGGCCGCTATCCTTTACCAATGCGGCCTCATGCTCCAGGTTGCACATGTCAAGTGTTATTAAAGAAGGGGAGACTATGCATTTCTTTCCCCAGAAATCCTGTTCCATTCTACATTTCCTCTCTTATACTTAATCCTGCTTCTCTGATTTCTTCTATCTTTTCCCTCGTAGGGAGAGATGATATGGCCCCCTTCTTAGTGACGCAGAGGGAACCGCTTATATTACCATAGTCCAGGGCATCTTTAATAATCTCCTCCGTGATGTCCGAAACTTTTCTGACGCCCAGTATCAAGAGCCTTGAGACGAAGGCCCCCCAGAAGGCATCCCCTGCGCCAGTAGTATCAGCAACTGCCCCGAAGGAATAGCCCTTGCTCCTTATCTCTTTACCCTTATAAAAGCATCTAGCACCCTCTGCCCCCAGTGTCTCCACGATGAGGCTTATGCCCTCTTTCTCCATGAGGCCGGCGATATTCCCCACTCCGCCCACCATGTCCTCTTCCTCGTCGGAAATCTTAAGGAAGTCCACATACTTAAAAATCTCTTGCACGCTGTCTATGCATTTCTGCCTGTCCTCATTCCAGACCAGGTCCCTGTAGTTCACGTCAAAGCTGACAAGCTTCTGCATTTCCTTGGCCTTTTTCAGGAAGTGCCTGGTAGCGTCGTCCGAGGGGTGGCCGGAAAGGCTCACGCTCCCTGCATGTACGAGTGAGCAGCCCTCTATGTCGCTGTCCTTGATGTCGGACGGGGCTATCTGGGTATCCGCTCCTGGCTTACGGCAGAAGGAAAAGCTTCTGTCATTATTCTCATTCAGGCTCACAAAGGCCATTGTAGTGAAAACAGTTTCACAAAGTTCCGGCAACAGCGGCTTTACCCCATTGTCCTCCAGGGTCTTTAACAGGAAGCGGCCAAAGTCGTCGTCCCCAACCCTGCAGTACATCCCCGCACTTAGGCCATTACGGGCAGCGGCTATGGCCATATTGGCAGGAGCGCCCCCCGCATTCCGTAGATAGCTCGCAGGCTCTGTCCCCGGTAGAAAATCGATCACCATTTCACCCATGGAAATCACATCCATAAAAAACCTCCTCCATTTAGAATAACATTACTATGATGCTGCGGCCAAAAGCAGCACCTTCAACACCTTGCCAGCATAGTTTTGACTATCCTGTTCAGAACCCCCTATCCGAAATGACCTACTAGTAAACAAATTTGTTTGCTGTAGTTCACTAATAAATAATGGTGCTGTCATTGGGATAATGGCTATTTCTGCAGCCCATCCCTTATACAGCACCATCATAATATGCCTTATTAGTAAAGTCAATACATTTATTGTTTTCTACAGTAGTATAACGGTTTTTAAAT
>JAGBNO010000136.1 GCA_017634355.1 Lachnospiraceae bacterium | reverse complement strand
GTCAACCATAAGACCACCTCCTGTATAAAAGTAGTCACATGAAAACATGTGCCGAATACATTATACAAGAGGGTGGCTCTTTACTCCGTGAAAGTGGCTCTAAAACGCCGTGCAAATGGCTCTCTTGCTCCGTAATCTGTAGCTGCCATACTGGATTTTCAATTAACACAATTCTATAATAATTCCGGAAAGCGGTATTGCCTTGCGCATTTTCACGACAGCTTTGCGAAAAGTCATCGTAATAGAGGAGAGTTAATATGTGGATAGCAGACAGGTGGAAGGAATACGAATTGCTGGATGCCTCTAATGGCGAAAGGCTGGAAAGATGGGGAAAGTACATTCTCTGCCGTCCGGACCCACAGGTAATATGGAAGACTGAAAAGCGGCATCCGGCCTGGAAAAAGATAAATGCGGTCTATCACCGTAGCCCCAAGGGTGGCGGCAAATGGGAATTTTTTAGCCTCCCTGAGGAATGGAGCATTTCTTATGGCCTCAAAGGCGGCCTTCCTGAGCTTTCCTTCCGCTTGAAGCCCTTTTCCTTTAAGCATACGGGGCTTTTCCCTGAGCAGGCTGTTAACTGGGACTGGATGACAGACCTGATTAGCAGGCGTATTAAAGATCAAAATGAAGAAGTGAAGATACTGAACCTCTTTGCATATACGGGAGGCGCTACGCTATCCTGTGCCGCAGCCGGCGCGCATGTGACGCATGTGGACGCTTCCAAAGGCATAGTAGAGTGGGCTAAAGAAAACGCCCATTGCTCCAGGCTGCCGGAGAAGTCCTTCCGCTACCTGGTGGACGACTGCATGAAATTCCTCAATAGGGAAATCCGAAGGGGCAGGCATTACGATGCCATAATAATGGACCCGCCCTCATACGGAAGGGGGCCCAAGGGGGAGATATGGAAGCTCGAAGACTCTATACAGGAACTCCTTACGCTATCTGAAAAACTTCTGTCAGACTCTCCGCTTTTCTTTCTATTGAATATGTATACCACAGGACTGTCCAGCGGCACCCTGTCTTACCTTATGAATATAGCTATTGCCTCTAAGCGGAGCGGAAACGCAGAGGCCGACGAGATAGGCATCCCAGTCACTGAAAGCTCTCTGGCGCTGCCCTGCGGCTGCTCCTGCCGATGGACGCCTTAAAGCTTTAGGGCACCCCCATCTTCCTATTGCTTCGTCTCAATCACATTTTGTCTTATGGATTCAGTGTGAATCCTCTGCTGCTGGAGGCTTGCACCGAATCCATTAGTAAAAAGTGATTGGGACGAAGCACTAGCTGTCTAAAAAATTCCAACTGTACGCTTTAAATCTGACTCCGCATAAAATCTATCTTCTGCGACGAATTAAAACGCTTTTGAGGCGCAAAAGATGGATTTTATGCGGAATGGGCGTGAGTTATCCGTGCAGTTGGAAAAATTTAAAAATAAAAAAGCTGCTAACCAGAATCGAACTGGTGACCTCATCCTTACCAAGGATGCGCACTACCGACTGTGCTATAGCAGCTTGTGTCAAAACACCATGATATAATATCAGCAATACACCAGATTGTCAATTTATTTTTTTGAACGCCACTTCGCCAGCATTAACTCTGTTTTTTGATATCCTCAGATGATAGGGCAGTTCCACTAAAACTTGAATCCGTTTTCACTTAACTGATCAAATCCCACACTTGATGCTCCACAAGCAGAATAACTAAAAGAGGAATTTCTAGTAAATGCGTCATTATCTGAACGCAGTGTATTATTAAGTTTTCCTTTATTCAAATCAGTGACAACCGGATAATCTAATTCTGAAGGAATCCCGCATAAATCGTAAAGAGCTTCAATTTCTTTTTCCATCTGCTTCATATCAGTTCTCCTATCTAACGCTGATTGATGATACGAATGACTTTTTCTCCTGACTCTCTATGATTTTTATCGCTGCTGTAGCATCTAATGTTATCATAAATGCATGATGGTTAGATCAGCAAGATTTTTAAGATTTTTAAGATATTTATGTCTTATAAAGTCAAATTGGCTCGATGTTTCCTTGACTTCTCTTAATATATCACTCCAGTCTCCCATATTCACCCTTCTTGCTATTCCCGAATAGCGTAGAGACGATTATACTATCGCATAAAAATACTTCTATGTAAACTTTTTTGATATTAGCATCCTCCTCTGCCGCACTATTTCAAAAGCAAGCACCCCCGCTGCCACAGAGGCATTGAGGGAGTCTATATCCCCTTTGGTAGGTATAGAAGTGACAAAATCACAATTCTCCCTTAAGAGCCTGCTGACGCCTGAGCCTTCCCCACCTATCACCAGTCCTATGGGGCCGGTCAGGTCCTGGCTGTACATCTCTTCCCCGTCAGGTGCGGCGCAGGCAAACCAGAGCCCCCGCTTCTTCAGGTCCTTCAAGGTATTATTTAGATTGGATACCCTCGCCACCAGCGTATAGTTAAGGGCTCCGGCAGATGCCTTCATAACCGTGCCTGTAAGCCCTACGGCTGAGTGCTTGGGAATTATTACCCCATGTGCCCCGCTCATATTGGCAGTCCTTATTATCGCCCCCAGATTATGGGGGTCCATTACCCCATCCAGCACAAATATAAAGGGCGGCTCACCTGACGCTTCGGCTCTGGCCATTATGTCGTCTACGCTGGCATAGCTGTGGGCAGATATATAGGCCAGCGCACCCTGGTGCTTCCCTGAGGGAGAAAGCTGATCCAGCCTCTGCCGTGAAACAAATTCTATCCTGAGGCCCTGCTTTTTTGCCTCCCTCTTAATGGTCTGCATGGGGCCGTCCTGGCTCCCGTCCAAGAGAAATAGCCTCTCTATGCTCTTTCCCGAACGAAAGGCCTCTATTATGCCGTTTCTGCCCTCTATTATTGTTTCTTCGTCTCTGGACATGCTCCTCCTCTTATCCTCAAATACCCATCCCCCGCTCTGAAGCCTTTCTCCCTATCTCCAGAAGCTCATAAATCCTTTCCATATCCCCTTTGAGATAAAGCCAGCCCAAGAGGCTTTCAAAACCCGTGGCCTTGTGGTATGCGGCGGAGGAGGCATTCTTGGCCCCGCTAATGGTCTTGGCATTTTTGCCGCGCCTGTAGACACCCTCTTCCTCTTCGCTTAAAAAGGGGAGCAAGTGTTCCATCATGGCCGCCTGCGCTACTGCGGACACTATGCCGCTGCTCATTTCATGCAGCTCATGCACAGGCCTGTCGGCATCCTCAACTATCTCTTTCCTGACAATGAGGCTGTATACCGCATCGCCCAGAAAAGCAAGGGACAGCGGTGAATAGGTTCTTAGTCGGCTCTCTTCCACTTGACCCCCTGCCTGGTATCTTCCAGAACTATTCCCTTAGAAAGAAGAATCGCCCTTATTTCGTCTGCCTTCGCAAAGTCCTTATTCTTCCTGGCCTCCTGCCTTTTCTCTATCAGTTTCTCTATCTCCTCAGGCAATAGTTCCTCTTCTTCCGAAGCCAGTTTAAGCCCCAGTATTCCAAAGAGCAGTGAGAGCTCATCCTTTAAGCCTTCGAGAAAAGCTCTGGAACTCTCTTCATCTGTATTGCTGTTTATGAATTTAACAAGCTCAAATATGACAGAAATCGCATCTGCGGTATTCAGGTCGTCGTCCATCACCTCATTAAAGCGGTCTATGTACTTTCCTGCCTCTTTTAATAGCTCCCCTTCTCCATCGGACATTGATTCTGTTGCGGCATTTTTTATAAGGAAATCCAGATTTTTTCCGCAGGTGCGTATGCGCTCAAGGCCCGCCGCCGCCGACTGCATAAGCTCCTCAGAGAAATTGAGGGGATTCCTGTACTGTGCGGTCAGCATGAAGAAGCGTAGCACCTGGGGATCATATTTTTCCGTTATCTCCCTCACTGTAAAGAAATTGTTGAGGGATTTTGCCATCTTTACATTATTTACATTTAAAAAGCCATTGTGCATCCAATAGCGGGCAAAGGGCACGCCATTTGCGGCCTCTGCCTGGGCTATCTCATTCTCATGATGGGGAAATATGAGGTCCTCTCCCCCCGCATGTATGTCTATGGTCTCTCCCAGGTATTTCTTTGCCATGACACAGCATTCAGTGTGCCAGCCCGGCCGCCCGTCGCACCAGGGGGACGGCCAGTAGGGCTCCCCCTCTTTTTTTGGCTTCCAGAGGACAAAGTCCAGATAATCCTCCTTGCCCTCACTTCCCGTCACCTTTAGTTCCCTGCCGTGCCCCGCCTCCAGGTCGTCTATGTTCTTGTGGGAGAGCTTGCCGTATTCCTTATCCTTTCTGGTTCGGAAATAGACCGTTCCATCCTCCGTCACATAGGCATAGCCCTTTTCTATGAGGTCTGATATCAGCCCTATCATACCCTCTATCTCCTCTGTGGCCTTGGGATGAACGGTAGCGGGAAGTATATTCAGGGCCTCCATATCCTTTTTACATTCATCTATATAGCGCTCGGATATTTCCGAAGAGCTTACGCCCTCTTCTTCTGCCTTCTTAATGATCTTGTCGTCCACATCCGTAAAATTAGACACATAATCGACCTTATAACCCCTGTGCGCCATATAGCGGCGGAAGGTATCGAATACTATCATAGGCCTCGCATTGCCAATGTGGATTAGGTTATAGACAGTGGGGCCGCAGACATACATGCTTATCTTTTGCGGTTCAAGGGGTATAAATTCCTCCAGGGACCTGCTCATGGTATTATATATCTTCATGCTTCCTCTCCTCGTATCTAATAAGAATACCTCTCCTCAGCCCTTATTTCCGGCAGGGTTCATGCTCTTTTTCAGCTCCCTGAATTCAGCCTGCAGATCAATGAGCTGGTTAGTAATAGCCGAATCTGCCCTCTGCAGAAGCTCTATGTCCTCCCGCACGGGGTCAGGCAGATGCACCTGGTCCATGGTCTCCCTGGGTATCTCCCTGTCCTTACACTTCACTATGCGCCCCGGCACGCCCACCACAGTGCAATTTGGCGGAACTTCATTTAAGACAACAGAGCCTGCCCCTATTTTGGAATTCTCTCCTATGGTAAAAGAGCCCAGTACCTTTGCCCCCACGGACACCATTACATTGTCTTTCAATGTGGGATGCCGCTTTCCATGCTCCTTTCCAGTGCCTCCCAGAGTAACCCCCTGATAGAGTGTCACATTATTGCCTATAACGGTGGTCTCTCCCACAACGACGCCGGAGCCATGGTCTATGAAAAATCCCCTGCCTATCTTTGCGCCAGGATGTATCTCTATGCCCGTCAGATTCCTCGCAAACTGTGAAATGGCCCTAGCCATCACATAGCTCTTTTTCTGATAAAAGCAGTGCGCCACCCTATAGAAAAGGACCGCCCAGAAACTCGCATAGAAAAAGACCTCCATGTCTGAGTGTATGGCGGGATCCCTCTCCCTTACCACCTTTATCTCATCTTTAATATAGCGGAGAACGCCATTTAGGCTCCTGCGGCTTTTCTTTTTCATATCACTCCCCTCTATTGCGGTGATTCTTTGCAATATCTGACTAACTGCCGTAAAGCAATTGAGGCTCCTCTATTGCGGTGGTTCTTTACAATATCTGACTAACTCCTGTAAAGCAATTGAGGTTCCTCCATTCCGCAGCCGTAATCATTACTCAGCTTGAACGCACCCGCACCCCTCGCAGGATAATGCCCTGCCACATCCTGAAAGCATGGAGAATGTATCCGCCGGATGTCCTAAAAGGCATACGGCCTGCGCAGCTATGCCAAGGCCTTCCCCTGTGAACCCCAGGCCTTCTTCCGTAGTAGCCTTCACATTTACCTGCGAAATATCGAGTTCCAATGCGTCTGCAATATTTTTAAGCATCTCACTTATAAAGGGACGCAGCTTAGGGGCCTGGGCAATGATGGTGGCATCTATATTTTCTATGATAAAATGCCCTTCGGCCAGCATTTCACCTGTCCTTTTCAATAGTTCCAAGGAAGAAATGCCTTTATACTGCGGGTCAGAATCCGGAAAATGCAGCCCTATGTCCCCCAGGGCCGCGGCGCCCAAAAGAGCGTCCATTATGGCATGCAGCAGCACATCTGCATCAGAATGCCCAAGAAGGCCTTTCTCATAAGGGATGTCCACGCCGCCCAGGATGAGCTTTCTCCCCTCTACCAGCCTATGCACATCATAGCCGCTGCCTATACGCATTGAATCACCTCCTCTATTACGGTGATAAGCTGCAATATCTGACTATCCCAGGCTTACTCCTGCACACAGTGCAGGTACATCACATTCTGCCCGTCCTTAGTAGTAGAATCGTCCACCACATAGCCATAGCGGAAACGCCTCCCATCCTGGAGCTCATCCACTATATTGCAGCGGAGCCCCTGCAGATAGGACCCGTCCCTGAACTGCACATCGACGAAATAATCGCAGGTGCCATCCTGGTCATTGGGATATGTGCTTATTATGATAATATTCTCAAAAGCCAGATAGTTCATCTGCCCGTTGTCCCAGAACTGGTCCACGTCATCTACAGTTTCCACTATGTAGTTCTCCCTTTCCTTGGGGACCAGATTCTCTCCCATGGTGTCAAAGTGGGGCTGCGCAGGATTGTACTCGGTATTGGCGAAAGTCACGCCTGTAGCAGCCTCAGCCTCTTCCGTCGGTTCTTCTTCAGGCTCTTCTTCGGGAACTTCATTCTCAGAAACTGCTTCTTCCGTGGCTTCCTCTTCTTTTTGGTTGATCCTCTCTATAAGCGATGTGACAGAAAAATAGATGGCGACTCCCAATATCGCCGCCAAAAGTACCCCTGTCAGTATTCTGCCTATCTTCATGCATCCTCTTTCTGCCGCTTTGCCACGGCTTCTTATTTTACCAGAGTTTTCACATTGACCCCATTTACTTCCACATGGTCATCCACCGTTATTACCAGGCAGTCCCGTCCATCTATGACCCTGGCCTCTATGCGGTCCACATAGTCAGGCTTCACATGTATCTCTATGTCGGGAGTCGAAATATTGAACGTCTTTATGCCGGGAAGATTAGCCACCATTATCTCTGCCTTGTCCCCGGCAAGCTCCTCGAAACGGTCCTCAAAGCGCTCCATACCTTCCCCGTTTATGCCGCTATCCTTAAGCAGCTGCTTTACTTCCGCGCTGCCCATGGAGAGCGGCTCCGGATTCGCCTTATTCTCTTCTATCAGGCCAGTGAGGCTGTCATGGACATTCTTCATGATCTCCATGTCGCCGTCCTCTCCCATCATATCCGACACCAGAAGATTGAAGGTGTCCTTCTGCTCGTCTGCCGTAAGGGGCGGCTCTGCGCCAAAGAGGAACTCTATTAAGTCAGGCTGTATCTCCCCTGCCTTCTTTGAATAGTAGAGCAGCTCATGTATATTGGACATGCGCTCCGCAAAAGAGGGAAAGAGAAAGGCCTTATCGGGATCGCCTACTACCCACTGCCGGGTAAGTTCCCCTATGCGGTTCTCCTCCGTGTCATAGCCCAGCGCTCCTTTGGAAAGCTCCACCGGACAGAGGCAGCAGAGCATATAGCGGTATACGCTGTCTGAGGCATCATCCATAGTGAGGCCGTCCAAGCCTTTTCCGGGCACATCATATACGGCATACACTAGAAAGATGCAATATTTATCCGCCTGGTCGTAGTGCTCAATTATCTTATCGTAAAATGCCTCCAGCATTTCATCGTCCGCAAGCTCGCTGTCCCTCAGCTTCACGAGGAATTCCTGCTTACCCCCCGGCATTTCCTCTGAAAGCGGGATCTGCAGGTTCATCAGGTTCTTGCCTATGGTGCCGGTCAGGGCCTTCTTGAAAAAAGCAAGGTACTTATGCATCTCCTCCTCCGGCAGCGACAGGAAGGAGTCCCTGCTCATAAATCTCTTTTCTTTCTCTGAGCCCACATAGCAGGTACATATCCTCTCTATGGTGCAGCGGTCAGGGTCGAACTGTTTGCGTATCTCCGCAGTCTCTATCTTATTCATTAATAATCCTCCGAAAGCACTGATATCTTTGCCACCTCATAGTCCAGTATTTCCACCGTCTCTCTGGTCTGCTCCGCTTCTTCCACCACCCTCTTGGACTGGTTCCTGATGGTATCTATGCTGTGGGCTATGCTGGTGGTGCCTTCGGCTCCGGCGTGGGAGGCATTGCTTATCTCATCTATGCTATTCATTATGCCTGAAATCTGCCTGTGCAGATCCTGTGCCGTATCGGAAAAAACCGTCACCAGTGAATTTATATACTGTACATCCTTGCCATATTCCGTCGTGGTGTTGCTGAAATCTGAAAGCATCCTGGCCACATCGTTCTGCACAAAATCCAATAGTTTCCTTGCATCCCCCGAAAGCCTGTCCACAGAGCCTGTGACCGCCTGGGTAACGGACTGTATCTTCACCACAGCATCCTTGCTCTGCTCTGCCAGTGTCCGTATCTCATCCGCCACTACAGCAAAGCCCTTGCCTGCGGCGCCTGCGCTGGCGGCCTCTATGGCGGCATTAAGGGCGAGGAGATTGGTCTTATTCGTAATGGCCATTATCGATTCGGTAAGCACCTTTATCTCCGTCACAACCTGGGCCTCCTCCAAAGCGACGGAAAGGCTGCTCCCTATCTCAGAGCTTATCATCTCCACGTTTTTTCTCTGTTCCCTGGTCTCTTCTTCTACTTTAATGGAGCGGTCATGTATGGACTTTACTTCCCTTGCCCCCTCACTGGCCTTCTCCTTCATGTCGTCAGTAGCTATCTGTATATTCTCCGATGCCTCCCTGATCTCAGCCGCCGAGGCCGCAGTCTGCTCCATGCCTGCCGCCAGGTCCTCTGTAGTTCCGGCCACATCCTCTATGCTGCTATTTAACTCAGTTACGCTATTATTTATATCCTCAACTATAATCTCAATGTCGTCGGCCTGCTTCTTTATATTTCCTATGAGCTTGCCTATCCAGATTTTCATCTCCTTCAAGCTGTTCCCAAGGGAACCGAAGTCGTCTTCCCTGGCATTCAGGCCCTCAGGCAGGTCCTGTGTGAAATTTCCTGTGGACATCCTCTCCACATAGTCCACGGAAAGATGCATGGCTTTTGAAATGCCGCCCGCAGTCAATATAGAGCATACCGCCATAAGAATAGCCAAAACTGCGCCTACGGACACAACGACGCCTCTCCCCGCGTCCACAAGCGACAGCACCAGCATTATAATAATGCTGCATACGGCAAATATGCTCAAAACCAGAAGCTTAGTCCTAACCTTTATATTATTCATTTTCTCCTCTGTTTATCAGGAAACGAATTAATAAATTGCCCCCCTTATGGCAGGGCAGTATTTAATTATAGCACAATGCATTATAGCACCGCAATAACAAGCGTTTTATAAGGTGGCGGTGCCATATTAAGGTATTATCCCAGTACGTCCTTTAGGGTACTTATCAGATTGTCCATATCTATAGGCTTGGCTATATGCCCATTCATACCAGCCTCATGCGCCTTACGCACATCCTCGGAAAAGGCATTGGCAGTCATTGCGATGATGGGTATTCCTGCGAGTTCTTTATTCTCAAGCCCTCTTATGGTCCTCGTGGCTTCATAACCGTCCATAACCGGCATCTGTATGTCCATGAGCACCGCATTATAGTAACCGGGGGCGGCCGCGGCTACCTTGTCAGCCCCTTCTTTCCCATTTTCCGCTGTCTCTATGGCAAAACCCAGATTTTTAAGGAGCATGGTGGCTATTTCCCTATTCACCATCATATCCTCCACAAGTAAAAGCCTCATTCTGGAGAAATCCAATTTGCCCTGTGGTTCTTTTTCCTCCGCGGGGCTTTCCTCAGGCAATGCTTCTTTTCCCTCCTGAAGCCTCAGCGGGAGGGTTATTATAAATTCCGTACCCTTTTCAGGGGCCGTATTCACAACTATGCTGCCCTGCATTAAGTCAACTATGCTCTTCGTAATTGCCATGCCCAGGCCTGTGCCCTCTATGCCGCTCACGGTAGAGTTCCTCTCCCTCTCAAATGCCTCGAATACCCTTGCCGCGAATTCATCTGTCATGCCTATGCCGCTGTCCTTGACCCTTATCTCATATTTGCCATAGCCCTCCTCCGCGCTCTCTATTTCCCAGGCCGATACAGACACCGTTCCATATTCCGGAGTGAATTTATAGGCATTGCTCAGAAGATTTAAGAGCACTCTGTTCAGGCGGTTCTTGTCACAGTAGACATACGGATGCTTAATCTGTGACACATCCACGGAAAAGTCTATATGCTTTTCCTCCATCTGGGTTAAAAACATATCCCGAACTTCAGCTATGCTCTTCTTTAAGTCCACGGCTATGGGCTCTAAGTTCATTTTCCCGCTCTCTATGCGGCTCATTTCCAGCACGTCATTAATGAGGGCCAAAAGATGCCTGCTGGAGTACTCTATTTTACCCAGGTATTCCTTAAGCTGTTCCTTGGTGGGATCTTCCTGCTTAGAGAGATTTATATAGCCTATAATGGCATTCATGGGGGTCCTGATGTCATGTGACATATTGGACAGGAATATGGTCTTTGCCTTGCTGCTCTCCTCCGCGATCTGCCGCTGCAGCTCTGCCTCCTTCTGCCGCTTGGACATAATGCCATAAACATTCAGCATTATGGCGAGGGCCGCCACTATCATGACCATCTGTATGATGCTATTCCTCACGAGCTGGCCATTGGCTTTTTCCATCTGCTCTGCCAGGTATCTCTCAGTCCTTGCGACTGTCGCCCTGTCGTGCTCAGCCTCTTCTTCCTCATAATACTCGCTTATATTTTTGACCACCTGTCGGGTCATCTCCCCTGTGGCTTTTCTCACCCAGAGAAGCGAGGTTAAGAATATAAGGAAGAGCAGTCCTATCCACACCACCGTGGACTTCCCGAAACGCCCTTCCTTATCCCTGCTGAATACCTGCCGGAAATAGACGAATCCCAATATGCTCCAGGCCGCAAGTATCAGATAGGATTCAGTGGACATGGCATTGGTGCTTATGACCATGAAATAAATGAAAAAGATTACTGCGGCGGCTATTCCTATTATCCCTGTAGCCTGGACTTTCTTGTCCCCCTCCTTAGCCGCACATGCGCATGCCGCGGCCGATGTATAGCCATAGGCCACCGTAGCCCCTATGGTATTCACATCTATTATCCAGCCTATGGCGGTGCGCCCTAAGAAAGGCACAAATACAGATATTCCCATAAGGAACAATAGGGCATTCTTAGGAATGGCCTCTTTATTCAATCCCCCAAACCACTTAGGCAGTATCCCCTTATGGGACATGGATTCCATAAGCCGGCCCGCAGCTATGTAATTGCCAATGAGGCCCGTGATTATCCCCGCTCATGCCACAAGCGCAAGGATAGAAACCCAGAATGGTCCCATATTCCTATAGACTGCATGAAATACGGGAAGGGCGCCCACGCCTTTTATGTTCTGGATATCTCCTATATACTGTGACCAGTCCCTATAGCCATTTGGCTGCACTCCGGCCGCCATCAGGGTTAAAAATATATAGGCAAGGACACCCGTAAAAAGTGCCGCCGTCATCACATAGAGGGATTTTTTTACTGAAAACTTAAAGCCGGAAACAGAATTGGATACGGATTCAAATCCCACAAAGGCCCAGGGAGACAGTGCAAATATGACTATTATCTGCCCCAGGGGCTTTTCATTTCCGGAGGCAAAGGCCGGAGATAAAGATATGGCATCTCCGGAGCCTGAAAAAAAGACTCCCAGAAAAGTAAATAAGATACCTAAAAAAAGAAACAGGGCAAGAAAGGTCTGCACCCCTATCGCCAGCCGCTTCCCTTTCATGCATACGACGCCGAAAATGAGAATGGCGGCCAGTGTCAGCAGGATTTCCCCCAAATACACGTCATAGCCCAGCACCTGATAGTGGAAACCAAACTGAAACATAGCGCCTAAGAGATTCCGCCCTATGAGCGCAAGCGCCGTAGCGTTCGCCCAGATTATGGCTATATAGACAAGGAGCAGGAACCAGGCGCTTAAGAATCCATGGTCATAGCCAAAGGCTTTTATGGAATAGGTAAGTGTTCCCCCCGAATCGGGGTAGCGGTTCATGAGGAAATGATAGTTCACCCCTATCACCCACATGACAAGCACTCCTATGATCAAGCCCAGTACCGTCCCAAGTGGTCCGGCCGCCGGCAGGAAAGTAGTCCCAGGCATGACAAAGCTTCCCCATCCCACGGCACAGCCAAAGGATAGCGCCCATACATTGAGCGGCGACAGATATCGGTTAAGCCCGGCCTCTTCCCTTTTTTCCGAATTCTCCATGCGCTTCATGCACCTCATTTGCTATAGCCTTGACTGGATCATAGCACATGATTTATGAAACCTTTTCCGCTGGCTTAAAGGCATCCAGCGCTGTCTCAAAGTCTGGGTCTTCCCCATTGTATGACACGACCAGATCCCCCTTAAGGTCCATTCCCATGACTCCGAGATACGACTTTGCATCCACTGTGCGCCCCTTGCTTTTTGCATTGGCTATGTCCACGTCAAAGCTGAAGCGCTGCACCATATTTACAAATGAGCCCACCTGGTCAGGCGTCATACATATCATCCTGCTTCTGTCCATAATATTCTCCTCTGCCATATAACTTTCAGTAATACCTGGCCATGCTCTATCGCAAAGCTTTTCATATTATCTTAGCTGCCTCATTCCAAAGGCAACAGTCTATGTATTATACACAGTAGGAGCATTATTTCAAGTGCCGCATATTCTCACTCTCCGAGCACTGCCTTGTCTATGGCGCTTATGTCCAGTCCAAATGCAGACAATTTAATGCGAAACAAGGCAATCTGGGAATCCAGCTCTTTATTGGGTGTATCACCATTTGCCCTCTTTATTTTTAATAAGTTTGCATAAAAATCCATCATAATCTGCTGTAATTCATGCTCTGTCATAGCGAAAACCTCCTTTTTAAATTTCATTTTATATAGCGCCGCTCATTCCTTCAGTTCAAGATCCCACTCCTGTATATTGTCAAAAGCCCCATAGAAAGTGGGCTCCGCATTCATGAGCCTGTCGCCCACAACCCCTATATTCCCCACGAAATACATAGAAAACATAGGCACATCCTCTATCATCCTGCGGTCTATGGCATTATAGGCGGCCTTTATCTTTGCCTCGTCAGTGCTGTTCTGCGTAGCCATGAGCGCCTCCGCCACAGCAGCATCCGTATAGCCTCCGGTCCAGCTGGGATCCGAATTTATGAGGGACGCTTCATCAGAATAGTAATCTATAGGCAGCACCGTATACTGCACAGAAAAGACATCCACCTCATCGCTCCCTCCCAGTTCCATAAGCGTGGGAAAGTCTACACTGTGCACATTTATCTCTATGCCCACCTCTGCCAGATACTTCTTAGCCTCCTCTGCCGTCCTCACCATGCTGATGTCAGAATTATTCACATAGTACTCCAAGGTTCTCCCGCTGTCCCAGCCCGCCTCGGCTAAAAGCCTCTTCGCTTCCGCAGGGTCATAGGGGATATTCTTTTTCTCCTCATCGAAGTAAGGGCTCTTGGAGCAGATAAAGCCATCCGATATCTCTCCTTTGCCGTCCAGGAATTCCTCCAATATCCTCTCCCTGTCTATTGCCAGCACAAAGGCCTTCCTCACCCTGGCATCCGGTATCTTCCTGGTATTAAAAAAGGTCATTTCATTGGTAATCGGATCCGCATAAAAAGCCCTGCCCTCTTTTAAGCTTTCCAGCTCCTTCCTGTCCTCAGCCTGAAAATTCGCCATGGCAGGATGCACAAAGTCCAGTTCTCCGGATTTGAGCTTTGTTAAGAGCTCCTTGGGGCTAGTGCATATAATATTTAAATTGCCTATTTTCGGAGCCCCCATGAAATAATTTTCATTACTCTTATAATAAACATGGCTGCCGGGAACAAATTCACTTATCATATATGGCCCGCTCACCACATCAGGGCTATCGAACCAGGGGCTGCTGAGGAGCTCTTCATCAGGTATATCCTTCAACGCATGGCTCGGCAGTATATTGACCCAGGAAGCGACGCCATTTATAAATGTATTTAAGCCCATGCTGTTAACCGTCTTTACTTCCAGGGTCTTATCATCTATTTTTTTTAGCCCCGAAACGCTGTCCTTTCCCTCAGGCCATGTCCCGTCCCCGTTTATGCCCTCCAGAATGGAAAAATTGAAGTTCACATTGCGTATTTCGGCCGTTGAGAGCTTTCTATATGTAAATATCACATCGTCGCTCTTCACCGCTTCCCCGTCTGACCAGGCTGCGCTGTCCTTGATATGTATGGTAAAGGTCCTATTGTCTTCAGTAGTTATGCTGTCAGCTAATAAGTAATTCAAGCCGTAATTTGCGCTGAAGGATACCAGCGGCAAAAATACCAGTCCCGCCGAGTAGTGGTTTATGAAGCTCATATCCATCTTCAGCGGATTAAGCGTCCCCACTTCGTCCGTTGCGCCTATGTTCACGGTTTTTGCGCCCGCATCGGCCGCTCCGGCATTCGCAGTATCGCTCCCCGCACTGCCGCAGGCAGTGAGCGTCACCGTCAAAAAAAACGCAAGTAAAAAAGATAATATCCTTCTCCCAGCCACCATTACTAACCCCCAAAAAAATCTCATCTTACAGTGCCTTGTATTTCTGCTCCTCAAAGTGCTTTTCCACCGCGCTTAAGAGCTCATCCTTCCCCATGGTCTTTAAGAGATACCCGTCGGGCTTTAAGGACAGCACCTTCATAACGCTCTCCCTGTCGCCCTTTCCCGTTAAAAATATAACAGGAAGGGAATCCGTAGTGGGCTCGCTCCTTATCATCTCCAGAACCTGCGGCCCGCTTGTAACGGGCATATCGTAGTCTAAGAGTATGAGGTCGGGCTTATTCTTCGCCAGATAGGTAATTGCCTGCATGCCTGAGCTCACTATGGTGACCCTGTACTTGCTGTCCAGCCACCCCTTGACCATTTTCAGGAAAGAGCCGTCGTCGTCCACCACTAGTATGCTCTTTTTCCTAAGGATCACAGTATTCTTTTCCGCAATGTCGTCCATGCCGGCCACCAGTGCCTTGATGTCAAGGGGCCGCTCAAAGTGTTTGGACACTATGTCGTCCGGTATGCTCTCCCTTACTATGCGGAATTCCTCATGGTCGCCCACGAGGCAGAGCGCCTTCTCCTTTTCTACGCAGATATCCTTTAGGAATACCAGGTCCTCTGTTATATTCTCTACAAAGGCGCCCAGATAAAAGAGTATGATATCGGCCTTCTCCTGCACGGCATTTATCTCCTTAATGCTGGGGCCTATGGAATATACGGTAAAGCCATCGCCCTCCAGATTAGTCTTTACGGCATTTACCATGAAGGTGGAGCCTTTGCTTATGAGTATGCACTTCTTATCCATGTGTCACCTCCAGAAGTTCTTTAATGCGGTCCCAGTCGGGTTTTACTGCCGCGGCCTTTATCTCATTATACTTTTTCTGCTCTGTTTCTGGAATAGCATATTCATCCAGGGAGTGTATCACCATCATAAGGCTGTCATAGTCGAAGCTGCCTGCTATCTCCCGCATTGCTTCATAGGCATCCTGCAGCTCATCTAAGTCTATCAGGGCCTTTTTACTGTCATCCCCGCTATCCTCGTCCAGCTTTTTCAGCTTCTCCTTAAAGGCCCTGTAGTCATTAAGGAGTTCTTCTGTATCCGCGTCTATTTTCTCCCTGTCCCCTGCATTTCCGGCATCTTCTAAAAGCCTTGCCTTTTCAGAGAGTTCCATAGCCCCTATGACCTTTGCCATGCTCTTTAAGGCGTGTACCTTTACCGTATAGGACTCTATGTCCCCATCCCTCCAATATGCCTCTATTTCCTCAGCATTGGAGTTTATTGCCTCATAAAAAATGCCCAGGGCCTCCATGTAGCTATCCAATGACCCGCAGAGTTCCTTACCCGTTATGCTGTTAAGCCCCTCTATTTCCTTTAGCCATTCCGGCAGGGCTTCTTCCGGCTTTGTTTCCGCAGGGGCGCTTTCCGTATCGCCATTCCCCCCCGCTCCCAGCCGCAGTTTCTCATATGGGAGGTAGCGCACCATCACCGCCTCCAGTTTTCCCGAATCTATAGGCTTTGTCAGATAATCCTGAAAACCTGCCCCTATGTACTGCTGCCTTGCGCCGGAAACGGCATTGGCAGTAAGGCTTATGGCTGGCGTGTCCCTGTTCAGGTTTTCTTCGTCATCCCTTAGGTCTTTTAAGGTCTCTATGCCGTCCTTCCCCGGCATACGGTGGTCCATAAATATAATGTCATAATGCTTCTCCCTTGTCATCTTCAGTGCTTCCAGACCGCTTTCAGCGGTATCTATGCGCACCAGAGTCCTCTTTAATAGGTTCTGGAATACCACAAGGTTCATTCTTGTGTCGTCTACCACAAGCACATCGGCATCCGGAGCCGTGAAGCTCTCCTGATAGGTCTTCCTCTGGGCTATGGAACGCTCGAAAGCCTCCTCATAGTCGCCTATGCCGTCCCACTTTACCACGCCCTGCTTTAATTCAAAGGAAAATACAGAGCCCCTGCCATATTCGCTCTCTACTTCAAGCGTGCTGCCCATGAGGCTTAGAAGCCTCTGTGTGATATTCATTCCAAGCCCCGTGCCCTCAATGCTCCGGTTCCGCTTTTCCTCTATGCGCTCGAAGGCGGAGAAGAGCTTTGCCTGGTCTTCCTTCTTTATGCCTATGCCGGTATCGCAGACGGATACCTTCAGCGCTATATCTTCCTGCCCCTCTATTGCCCTATAGTCCGCCTTTAGCACTATGCCGCCTTTTTCCGTATATTTGACGGCATTGGTGAGGATATTGGTAACGATCTGTTTTATCCTTATCTCATCGCCGTGGAGGAGGTTCGGAAGCGCAGGGTTCACCTCAACCTGCAGCGTCAATCCCTTGTCCTCTGCCCTCTTCTTTATCATATTGACAAGGTCGTTAAGTACTGAAGCGAAGTCATAGTCCACCTCTATGATATCCATTTTTCCAGCTTCTATCTTGGAGAAATCCAGTATATCATTTATGAGGCCTAAGAGAGTATTGCCCGATGTCCTGATATTCTCAGCATAATTGCATATCACCTCGTCCTTACATTCCCTTAGTATCATCTCGTCCATGCCAAGGACGGCATTTATGGGGGTCCTTATCTCATGGGACATATTGGATAAAAACGCGGTCTTTGCCATATTGGCGGCATTTGCGGCCCTTGCCGCATCCTCCAGCTCATGGGTCATGGTCTCAAGGAACTTCTCCAGCCGCTCTTCCAAAGGTATGGCCCTGTTCTTGGTCTTCGTAGAAGCACAGTCGCACAGATACTGGCAATATCCCCAGGGACAGCTTTCCCCCTCCCTTATTCCTACCGCTACGAAGGCTCCGTTCAGCACTCCGCCCTTTCCGCCCTGCCTGCATATTTCGGTCTGTCCATGGCAGAATACCATCTCCTCCTGTATTTTCTCATAATAACCCAATTCTGTCATAGCATCTTCCTGCAGGAAATTGATCCTGTTCCCACAGGCTATGACAAAAAGGCAGTCAGGCTGGAATTCACCCATGCGCTCCGCGCCGAGCCTGGATATCCCCAGCATTTCTTCTTTGCTCGCATAAGAGAGCCTGAGTGTCTCACCTTCATTAATATTGCCGACGAAATAGAGCTCGCCCTTTTCATTGGCCTCGCTCGCTATCCTGCATATATCCCAGCCATTTCGTCTTATCACTAAGGGAAATTCGCATATATTCTCTATAAAATAATCATTGGGGACTACCCCCAGGTATTTCTCATAAATATTTGCGGCAGGCTGTCCGTCTATGCGGCTCACCGTGGACTCCCCGAAGGGCCCCCTCTCCCCAAGTTCCACGCTCATTTCCCTGCCCACGGGCTTCCAGCCCAGCAGGTAATCCATCTGCACATGGAGGTCTTTTCCTGAAAGAATGACCATGACCACGCCCGCATGCACGAGGCTATTTCCTATTGAAAAGCTCATGTCCTCACATTCTTCTATGGTTTCAGCCACTCCCTCGCCATTAGCCATAGACCCATAGAAAGGAATGGCATCAAAGCCTTCCGTAAGCCTTTCCAGAAAATCGGTAGTATGGAAATCCAGCCCTGAAGGGTATATCTCCACAGCGGCCAGATCCTCCGTCCTTTCGATATAAGCCCTTAATTTCTCCGCAGCCTCTATTTCATCTCCGGAATTGCAATTAAGCTCCACTACTTCGGCATGAGAACTCTCCATGAGGCAGAAGTTCAGCTTTATTCCCCTCATGTCCGGCGAATCCGCGACCCCATACATGGCTATGCCCGCGCATTTTGCCTTTGGTATGGTCTCATGGAGATAGTCCAGTATTTCCTTTGCTTCAGACGAGCTCAGTCCGGACTCGAAGAAATGCACCAGCACATCGCTATATGACTTCCATTCTATTCTGGACTTCATAGCGTCTATGTCTGCCTTTGCCTCTTCCAAAGTACGCATGGAGTAATTTTTCTGTACCATAGCTGTCCCCCACTGCTTAGAATCTGCCGCAGAATTATTTCACGACAGTTCCTTATTTCCCCTTGTTTTAAGCCGGTTTATAAGGAAGGCGGCATCACGCCTCCTAAATATTATTATTGCCACAGCTGTACCGGCTGCCAGCACATAGCGCATGATGCAATTATTATAAAGCGCCGCGGCCCCTATGCCCAATGCCGATGTCAGGAGCATAAGGATAAAGTAAAGTATGTCGTCATATATTTTCATCCTGAGTATGAAACGCATGGACAGGCAGTGCAGCACCATCAGTATGAAATAGCCCGCGAGAGTGGTATAGGCCGCCGCTATATAGCCATAGCGGGGTATGTAATAGGCATTGAGGCCTATATTTATTACAGCCGCTATTATGGAATTAATGGCTATGAGAGCCGTATTACCTGTAAATAGCTCCGCATTTACGTAGTTGGTATAGAAGTATTGGCAAAGAGTGCCAAGTGCCACCGGCGGCACCACCCACATGGCGTCCCAGTATGGCGGCGCAAATAATATCTTCACGGCCTCAGGCGCTGCCATGATGAAAAGTATCGTCAACACACAGCCGTAGAACATTAGAATCTTATTCTTTTCCCTTATTTCCGAGGTTTTATCCGCATATAGCTTCTCATTAAACCATGGGAGCCAGGCCTGGGAGACTGCATTGGTAATGAACATGAGAAGAGTCCCTATGGTATAGCCTGAGGTATATAGGCCCACATCCCCAAATGTGCAGTATTTGGAGATCATGGTCGTGTCTATCCTGGCAAGAAGTATTAAAGCCAGCCCATGGGGTATCATAGGTAGCCCTATCTTTAAGGCATAGCCCCAGTATTCCAGATTCACAAGGGTTTTGCCCTTCCTTAAGAGATTTATGTAGCACCAGAGAGCCACGGCCATGCCTGGCAGCACCGTCCCCAGTATCTTCGCATAGCCCTTGTCATGGGGCATAAGGAAGATAAGCCCCACAGTCGCAAATACTGTAGTTATGCAGATTATCACGGAAATGAGTATGTTTTCCTTGTATTGGTAGGAAAACCTGTACTTATACTGCATATAGTCTATGGACGGATAGAGGGCCAGATAGGCAAAGAGCAACAGTACTATATGCCTCGGAAAGAGCAGCATCCCGTCTGCAGGGCAGAATATAGCCATTAAGAGAAGCACTATCAGGGCGAATCCACTGGAAAGTGCCTGTATGGAAGACATATAGGCGTCAAAATCCTGCTTGAAGTCCAGCTTTGCCCTTCCCACGCTATATATGAGGCAGAGGCAGGTTATTACCGTGAAAATGCTCACATAATTATTGAAATTATTGGCATAGCCTGTCTCAGCAGTGGTAAGGAGCCTCGTATATATGGGGGCCGTAATGATGCCCACGGCCCTTATCAGCACATTCGATACCACATACCAGAAGCCTGAGCGTACTGCCTTCTCTCCGTTTCCCTTCTCAGCCATCAGATGAGCATGCTTTCCATTAGCACGGTATCGGCCTTGATGTCTGCTGCCGCATGTTTTTTAAGCACTGCCTCTATCTCGCTAGGGGATATTCCTGTCCCCGGACGCTTAAAGGTGAGCATTTCCCTCTCTATCCCGCTGCCCTTTTTAATGTCGCAGGCCGCCACCAAAGAGCGCCTGGCATTCCTTCTGGCGCCGGCCTCCGTGTCCAGGCTTTTTAATTCCCCGCTGCCCCTTATCAGGTCCAGTTCCTCTATGCCGCTAATTATGCGCTTCACATCGGCAGGGTCCATCGCGTGATAGTGGTCATTGCCCGTCAGTGTCTTATCCAAAGTAAAGTGCTTTTCCACGAGGATTGCGCCCAGGTTGTAGGCTGTCTTTATCACATCGCAGGATATAGTAGGCCTCGTGTGGTCTGAGTATCCTATATAGCACTGCGGGAATTCGGCCTTTAAGGCCTGTATCTTTAAGAGGTTCGCATGGCTTAAGGGCGTAGGATACTCCAGCACGCAGTGCAGGAGGGTAATCTTCTCAGCGTTATGCCTTTCTATTGCTTCAACAGCCCTATGTATCTCAGGAAGCTCCGATGCGCCTACTGACATAATGACGGGCTTGCCCTTTGACGCCTGGTACTCTATGAAGGGGATATTACTTAGGTCGGACGAGGATATCTTATATACCTCCATAAGCGGCTCTAAGTAGTCTGCCGAAGCTATGTCAAAGGCGGTGGACAAAAATTCCACGTTACAGCTGTCCGCCTCTGCCTTTAATTCACGGTATTCCTTTTCCCCAAAAGAGTCAAACTTCTTAAATAGCTCATACTGGCTCTCTGTAGGCTCTTCTGTTTTATCCCAGTATGCGGGGGAATCTACGCTGGCGAGGGTTTCTGCCTTGTAGCTCTGGAATTTCACGGCATGCGCCCCCGCTTCCGCGGCCTCCCTTATCATGAGGCGGGCGGCCTCCAGATTGTCCATGTCCCTTGCGGCGGCTATATCATAGTAATTCACGCCTATTTCAGCTATGAGGGTAAATTTGTTTTTTTCAAGCCTGTCCATTATTATGCTCATATTTCCTCCTCTATTGCGGTGATAATCATTTTACCCCAGGTCTCATAACCCTTCTCATAGAAATGCAATAGTTCCCTAAGCATCTCCCTGTACTCCCTGTCCTCTTTTCTCCGCCCTGAGAAAATCTCCTCCGCCCCGTCCATGAGCTCAAATATCTTCACTTCCGCGCCCGCTTCCTTCACGGCCTCTAAGTAGGCGGCCGCCGAATGCAGGCTGTCCACGCTCCCAAAGGAGCGTATGGCTTTTGGCAGCTCCTCAAAGGAGCGTATCCTCGTAATGCCCTCTATCAGTGAAAAGGGTACTTCCCCGAAAACTATAGACCTTTTTCCCAATAATGCCGCCTCATAGGCCGCAGTGCCGGTTATTGTCACCACGCCTTTCGCATTGAGTATCCAGGGCTTAGGGTCTTTATAATAATTAACCTGTACCACACGCACATTTGCTATCTCGGAAGCCTTCAGGTAAAAGGCCGGATCCCTCTCCCCCAGCATGGCCTGATGCTCCTTCACATAGAGCTTCCACCCCACGGGGAGGGCTTTACTGACCTGCTCTATAAGGTTCAGCTCGTCTACATAGAAGGAGGCCTTCACGAAGACACTGGACTCAGGTATAAGGTGCAGGGGCATATATACATAGTCCTCCCCCTCCACCGGATTTTCAAAATACTTATTTGGCACAAGGAACTTCCGCTTCCTTCTCATTTCATTCCAGTAATACTTGAGATAGGGCCAGGTCCTCGCATAGAGCATATTGCTCTTTTTCTTTACCTTCATGTTCCCTGCCGTGATATCCTGGTCCCAGAAATAGTTCCATTTTCCCCGCATGACCCTGAGTATCCAGAGCCAGGAATCCCTCTCGTACTGCACGGTCACGGAGCCGGAGAACTCAGGGTTCATTATGGAATTCTTCTGCCTGAAGTCCTCTATGTACTTTATAGATTCCGACAGCTCTGAATCCGGCTGCTTAAGCTTCTCCTCGTAGATTTCCCTAAAATAGGGGTCTATGCCAAAGGAGTTCTGGAAGGAGGGATATTTCCAATAGCCGTACTTACTGTATTCTATGGTAATATATGGTATCTTCCTCCTGTATGCGACTTCGCAGAGTATGGTACGCTGCAGCTCCGCATTGTCCAGGTCCAAAATCACATCGGGCTTAAACTCGTCCAGTATCTTAAATATCTTTTTATAATTTAATTCAAGCCAAAAGCAGTTCTCCTCGTCACTGGTCACGGCCCAGTAGTCCCGCCAGTGGTAATGCTTCGTATTCTCCTGGGAGCTCATGAGCTGCAGGCCCAGTGTCTTGAAGTGGCTGTAGTCCCTCTCTACGGCCTTCAGAAATTCCATATCTGCAGGACCCTTTACCTTCTGGTCCCTGCCCCTGCCATTCCTTCCCCTGCCGGCCTTTTTATAATATCTTTCCATGCCCCGCACAAAAATGTCGCAGATGTCGCTTACATCATAGAGCTTACAGCCGGGGAGATGTTCCTTAAACTCAAATATGGTATGCTCATTATAATAGCATTTATTGAAACGGCTCTCTGCGGACATGATGTAGAAAGCCCCCACCGTATTTTCTTTCATAAGGTCGCGGGCTAAGAACCATAGGGGCTTGGAGTAAGTCTCCCTGCATATAAAGAGTATTCTCTTTCCTTTAAATACTGTACTTTTCATGCTCTGTCTCCTGCCTATGCCTCCCCCTCTCCGTGATGAGCTTTAGCCCCGTGAGAAAGTGCAGCGAAAGGAAGGCCTTTATGCGCGTATTCCTGTTTATATAGGGATTGTCCTTCATTCCTGCCTTATGCTCCCTCACATAGCGCACATGGGCCTCTATATCCTTTTTTGAGAAATCATGCTTCAATAATTTATTCTGTATACAGGTAATGTGGTCATAGAGAAGAAATGCCTCACATTCCTGCTTTAATGCCGGAAAACGCTTCACCGCCTTCTCAGTAAAGAGCTCGTCCGCCTCCAGGTTCATTTCAGAAATTCCGGCCGCCCTGGAGAGGGAATCAGACCGTACCCTGAAATGGTATAGGGGCTTCCTGTCATAGACTATGTTTCTTGCCCTGTAGATTAGCTCCCCCACTATATATCTGTCCTCTATATAGTGGTCCGTGGGAAAAAGAAGCCCTTCGAAAAGCTCTGCCCTGAAAAGCTTGTCCCAGCAGTGGAAGAAAAAACCCGTCCCCAAGAGTATCATCCTGTAGCTCTCTTCGGGGGAGAGTATTTCCCTGCCGTCCCCAGGGTCTGGTACTGTGGCGTCCTTATATTCACTGAACTTGGAGCAGACAGCTATATCGGCCCCGCTCTCCTTTATGCTCCTATGGAGGCTCTCTATCATATCGGGCTCTGCCCAGTCGTCCCCGTCCACAAAGGCTATGAAATCCCCTGTAGCCGCACTTAATCCCCTGTTCCTCGCATCGGCGGCCCCTGCCGCTATGCATGTCACTATCTTTATTCGGCTGTCCAGGGCCGCATAGTATTCCGCAATTTTGAGGCAGCCGTCCCCTGCCTCCCCTTTTGCCCTATCCTGCCCATTCCCGTTAAGTGCCTGTTTTTCCCTGTCTTCAGGCGGTTCACCCACCACAAGTATTATCTCCAGGTCAGGGTAGCTCTGGGATATAAGGCTCTCTATGCACTGCGTAAGGTATGGAGCGACACGGTAGATTATGGAAATAAGGCTTATCTTTTCAGTCTTATTGCCCACTTCCCTGTCGGCAGCCGGCACATATTCAAATGGAGCATCCTTGGCCGCACCCATATCTATATCCCCAGGTC
>JAGBNO010000135.1 GCA_017634355.1 Lachnospiraceae bacterium | reverse complement strand
TACATTCTGCTTGTCTTTTTGCCCGATAGAGCTGTTCAAAAATCAGTTACATAGCCCGCTATGCGCCTGATTTTTGAACAGCCCTCTCGGACAAAAATACAGCGCATTATGTACAAGTTATTTCTGAACAGTTCCTAAGGAACTGTGTGTTTACGGCTGCGGCACAGGCAGCATAGAGAAGTCCAGTGCGGCGGGCGCGGCGGGCAGCGCCGCAGACTCCTCCCCTGCTCCTGCGGTGGCGGCCGCCTGTGCAGCAGCAGCCTGGGCCGCGGCCGCTGCCGCGGCTTCAGGCGTAAGTCCCGAAGCGGCCAGATTCTCTGCCGTATGAGGGCAGTAGCCCATTTCTGCGCTCGTGACCCCTGGCACTTTATAGGGGCACTCCGCCGTAGCCTTTAAGCCCGTGACAGAGCAGATGTACTGCGGCACATGGGAATAGGTGCAAGTTTCCGTCGGCACATTGTCCTCCGCAAAGTACTCTGTATACGCAGAACCGGTGGCGGCACAGAGTCCGCCGTTTGCAAGCTTGCCCGACTTATTGCAGGCTGTGCGGGTGACTATGCCGCTTGGCTTCGTAAATTCCTTCCGCGGAAGTCCCTCGTGTATCTTTTCCATTACGCCACGCCATATATCCCTCGCCATCCTCTTCTGCTCCGAAGTCGAGAGGTCCACATTGTTGTCATATCCCGCCCAGGTCGTACAGGTATAATAGGGCGTATAACCTGAGAACCAAATGTCATTATACTTGGAGGTAGTGCCCGTCTTTCCGGCTATGGGCTGGCTGCCGAAATTCACGCTGGCGCCAGTACCCTTGGTGACAACATCCTCCATTGCAGAGGTAAGGAGCCATGCCGTAGTCGCCTTAATGGCCTCGTGGCTCTCTTCCTTATTGTCTAAGAGCACATTCCCGTCATGGTCGAGGATACGGGTATAGAAGCGGGGCTTAATGTACTTGCCCCCATTGGCTATGGCCGCATAGGCCGCATTCAGCTCCAGGTTCTTCACTCCGTCAGTTATGCCGCCCAGGGCCAGGGTCTGGGTGATATCGGAAAATACCCTCCCATCCTTAGTGACACGCCTGTCCACCAGCGTGGTGAAGCCGAATTTCAACAGGTAGTCAAATCCCAGCTGCGGAGTGATGTCCGTAAGCGTCTTTACCGTAACGATATTCAAGGACTGCTCTATTCCGTAGCGCAGCGTGCATATACCCTTATATCCTGAAGAATACCAGTTGGACACGGGCCGCCCGTTGGAATAGGCGAAGGGCTCGTCCACCTGTACGCTTGCAAGGGTCATGCCGCCCGCATCCAGAGCCGGTGCATAAGTGGACACTATCTTGAAAGTAGAACCGGGCTGCCTCGTGGTGTCTGTTGCCCTGTTCAGGGTAAGGCTCCCCTCCTTCTTTCCCCTGCCCCCCACTATGGCCTTCACATAGCCCGTGGACTGGTCTGCGACCGTAAGGGAAATCTGGGGCTGCGGCACAGTGGAAATCCTCTCGGAGACGAAGGTAGCGCCTTCTTCCAGTATGGAAGCCTTGTATTCCTCCACAGCCTTCTCGGCATCCTCTACAGAAGAAAAGAGCCTGTCCCTGTTGTAGCCGTGGTCTGCGAGCCAGAACGCCATCATTTCAGGGGAATAGTTCTGTAATTCTCCTTTGCTGTCCTCTACAGTCAGGTTGTAACCCAGCAGGTACTTTGTCCCCGCAGGATAATTATCCTCATCCTGAGTATAGTCGTCACAGATCTTCTGTATCTTCGGGTCCTGTGTCGCATATATGGAAAGGCCGCCGGAGTAGAGCTGGTTATAGGCCTGAGTCTCAGTGAAGCCCAGCTTTTCCTGCAGGTCGGTAAGAACTTGCTTCGTAAGCGCATCCACGAAATAGGAATTCACCGTATCGGTCTGGGTTTTCTCATTTACAGTCTGTATCCTGGAATATACATCGTCATTTATAGCCTCCTCGTAAGCGGCTTTCGTGATATAGCCCTGGTTCAGCATATTCCTAAGGACCTTTGCCCTGCGCTCGGCATTTTTTTCAGGATGCGAGATGGGATTATACCTCGAAGGATTCTGTGTAATTGCCGCAATAACCGCATCTTCCGACAGGTTAAGGTCTGAGACATTTTTATTAAAATACCTCTGGGAAGCGGCCTGCACACCCAGGGTATTCTGCCCAAGGTTAATGGTATTTAAATAGAGCTCCAATATGGACTCTTTGGAGACAGTTTCCTGTTTTTCCAGTTCCACAGCGAGGAACTGTTCCTGTATCTTTCTTTTAAGCTTCTCCGCAAAGGAGGATTCCTTGGTCCAGGAGGTAAATACATTATTTTTGATAAGCTGCTGGGTAATAGTGCTGGCCCCCTGTGAAAAGTCATGGTTCTTTATCCCCGTGACAAAGGCCCTCACTATGCCCTTTAAGTCCACGCCATTATGGGTATAAAATCTCTCATCCTCTATGGCCACAAAGGCGTGCTGCAGGTCCAGGGGGATTTTGTCTATTGTCTGGTATATGCGGTTGGAGTCGGCCGCCACGAGCTTGGTTATCTGGTTCCCGTTTGCGTCATAGACCATGGAAGAATAGCCGGAGGGCCTTATGTCCTTATCCGTGATCTCCGGCGATGAGGCGAGGACGCCTTTAAGCACCCCCACCCCGGCGGCAGACAGAAGCACTGCCCCCGCTATCATGGCCATCACCGTGACCGTGATAAAGGTGGTATAGAACATATGAACAAATTTGGGCATCTTTGCCGACAGCTGCCTCTGTCGCCTGGCAGCCCCTATTCTTCCGTAATCCATGCTAAGTCCCTTGTAGTCTGCTTTTCAGTAATCGGGCAGGGAACGCTTTTCCCCTACCCGCCCGCAGGGCAGCATTTGGCCGAAAGACCAATAATTTCTTATCGCCGCCCCTACAATAAAAAACCCGAAAGCCATGTCAGTGCTTCGTTTCAATCGTATTTTTACTAATGGCTTCGGCGCAGATCCTCACCAGCAGAGGCTTTGCACCGAATCCATAAAACAAAATGCGATTGAAACGAAGCACTGGAAGCATGGCTTTCAAGCCTCGTAAACTATTAATCAGAAAATGTCAGTCTTCCAGCGATTCCTGTATAGTACTAAGCCTCTGCTCTATGAGCCGCAGGGCTTCTGCCGCATCTTCGGGAAGCACTCTTTTGATCTCCAGAAGCCTGTCCCGCTCTGCGCGCAGGTCTGCCTTAAGCTTCAATTCTGCCATATATGCCTGCATCTTTCAATCCCCTATTATGCGGCTTTCAGCAATAGCCCCACAATTGCGTCAGCTTTTCCTAATATACTTAGTAAAATTGCCGAAGTTCTTCAGAGTATGTCGCTCCTCCTCACATACCCCGGCTTGTCATCCGTGGAGATAAGCTCTTTCACGTGCTTAATCTGCGCCCACTTGTCCACTACCTCGTGCTCTATATGCACGCCCTCGTCTATAAGGGAGTATGCGAGGACTATGGAATTCTTGACCACTGCGCCCTTCTTTATCCAGACATTGCGCCCTATTATGGAGTCTTCCACCGTGCCCTCTATCAAGCAGCCATTGCTGATAAAGGAGTGGTTTACCTTTGCGCCCTCGTAGTACTGTGTCGGGCAGGAATCGTTGGTCCTTGTGTAGAAAGGCCAGTCCTCCCTGAAGAAATCCTGCGCCCTGTCAAAGTCGAGGAGGTTCTGGTTCGCATAGAAATAGTCCTTTAGGCTCGTAATCGCCGCAAAAAATCCCCTGTGGCCAACTGCCCTCACATCCAGCTCTGAGGCCTTCATATTTATTATGTCCGCAAGGGTAAAGGCAGATGACTCCTTCCTCGCCTCTTTTATGAGGTCCAGGAAGAGCTCCTTATGCATCACATAGGTGTCCATGGAGATATTCTTTTCCTTTGCGTTCCCCAGATTCTCATCTATTGACTGCACGCCTTTTTGCTTATTCAGGGTAAGCACATTGCAGTTTAAGCAGGTCTCCTTCGCATTCTCCACCCTGTGGTAGAGCATGGTGATGTCCGCCTTGCTCTCTATATGCTCCTCCAAAAGCGTATCGAAGTTCTGCCTGAAGACCATGTAGCTGGGAGTGATGATAACGTACTCCTGGTGCATACGGGCTATGATCTCCCTGTTCTCCTGATAGGCCGCTATGTCCGTATTATAAATATCGTTGGGATTATTGTTCTGGGTAAATAGAAGCTGTATCTTACCCCTCTTTGAATTAATATTGTAATGGCGTCCCGAACCTATATGCTCAGCTATGGAGCGGGGCCTTGCCGCTATGAATACCATGACCCTGTCCATGCCGGAATTACTCATATTGGAAATGGGGAAATCTATAACGCGGAACCTCCCCAGGAATGAAAAAGCGCCTATGGGACGGTAGTCGTGCAGCCCCTCCACCCTTACACGGGTTGAAGGTGACGCTATTATACCAAATGCTCTGCTAGCCATATCTTTACTCCCCTCCCTTCACGTTCTTTGCCACAAGCAGGATATTCTCACTCTTGCTGTCGCCGACCACCGCATTCTTGCCTATACGGACTCCCTCCGCGACCACTGCCCTGGTCACTACCGCACCCTCTTCCACTATCACATTGGGCATGAGCACGCTGTCTATGATCTTTGCGCCCTCCATCACATGGCAGTTGGTGGAGAGTACAGAATGGGTTATCTCACCGTTCACCTGCACGCCCTGGGTGATATAGGCGCCGTTAATCTTTGCCGTAGGCCCTATGTACTGCGGCAGCGTCGCCGTATTCCCGGTATATATCCTCCAAGTGGTATCCGAAAGCTCCAGCTCGTTATTCTTGTCAAGGAGGTCCATATTGGCTTCCCAGAGGGAATCTATAGTCCCTACATCCTTCCAGTAGCCCGTGAACTCGTATGCGTACACGGCCTTGCCCTCATTCAGCATGACAGGGATAAAGTCCTTTCCGAAGTCATGGCTGGAATCGGGATTCTTCATGTCCTGTATGAGCATCTTCCTCATGAGCTTCCAGTTAAAGATATAAATGCCCATGGAGGCAAGGGTGCTCTTAGGATGCTCAGGCTTCTCCTCGAACTCCACTATGCGCTTATTCTCATCCGTATTCATTATGCCGAAGCGGCTGGCCTCCTTCAAGGGAACGCTAAGGACCGCTATGGTGGCATCAGCGTTGTTGCTCTTGTGGAACTTAAGCATCTTGTCGTAGTTCATCTTGTAGATATGGTCGCCGGACAGCACCAGAAGGTACTCTGGGTCATAATTATCTATGAAATCTATATTCTGGGAAATGGCATCGGCCGTGCCCCTGTAGACATCCAGCCCCGAATCCGCCTTTTCCCTGGGTGTCAGGATAAATACACCGCTGTGGGTGGTGTCAAGGCCCCAGCGCCCGCCCGCGGCCGCGTAGCTATTTAGCAGGACCGACTCATACTGGGTCAGCACTCCCACTATGTCCACACCGCTGTTGGCGCAGTTACTCAAAGGGAAATCAATGATCCTGTACTTACCCCCGTAGTAAACTGCAGGCTTGGCCACCTTGTTCGTGAGATCCTTTAAGCGGCTTCCCCTGCCGCCGGCCAGGATCATTGCTAGCATGTTGCTCTGGCTCATATAACCTCCTCCGTGACTTAGGATCCGTATGAAACATTTTATTTTCATACGGCTCCTTAGGGAACAAAATTTATGCCTTCTCAACTTAAGCTGCCCGTTCCCCGTATGCATCTACATGTGACTTGGGATCTTAAGATAAATAGCGCCGCCTTATTGCCAGAGCCATTTATCCTTAGATCCTTAGGATCTGTTCACAAATAGCTTGATGTGTGCCTGTCTTTTTCTCCGGCTGTACTGACCAAAAATCAGTTACATAGCGAGCTCCGCTGATTGACGACAACGAAGCATAGGGAAAACAGACAAGAAATTAGTTTGAATTTAAGAATGTGTCAGGACACTAGCACACTCGAAAAAATACCGCGCATCCTTGAAAAGTTATTTATGAACACCTCCTTAGCGGCCGGCATCCCACCTGTCGGCCGGACGACTTACACTAATGCTCTTTATTTTATAACAAATGTCCAAAAAGGTAAAGAGGGGAACGCATGAGATTGGTCATTATTGACTTAATGGAAATCCTGCCACGGCTGGCTCTACCGTGGCAGGATCAGGATCTGCACAACTCTATATTGCCCAAATCCAAAGAATAGGAGAAATCACTTGTTAGCTTTGTCTAACATGTATGAATATTAACACAATATTATCTTACTGTCAACAGGTCTTTACTCTAAAAAATCCATATTTTTTACTCTAATAATTCTCCCGTCATTGCACAATAATTCATGAATAATAAGTCTCAATATTATGCAATATATACAATATCATCTCGATTCTTTATAGCAGCGTCATGCAGGCGGGGCATTAGGGTTTATTCTGTAACTATCATTTCGGTACTCTGCTATTTGGATTTTTTATAGCAGCGTCTTACAGGCGGGGCATAATGGTTTATTTTGCAACTATCGTTTCGGTCCTCTCTATTTGCCCTGCGGCTTAAGTTGTAATATGATTTTCTCCGGATTCCAAATCCCTTTTCATTATGCATTTTATCAAGATCCCCAGCATCGCTGGGCATGCATAATGAAATACAGGAATTATCCCCTTCATCATATTCATAAGATTCATTCCCATCTGCCTTATCATCTTTACATAAGTGCAATGATGATATTTGTTTTTTTATCTCTTCGGATGCTATATAATCGTCTGGATTTTCACTCTTCTGATCTTCACGTGCCGGAACAAATACCCATTTCAGCTGCAGCTCCAATAAGAATTTAATAAAACGTTTCAGCCATTTTTCATCATTTTTATAAATAAAGTCATTTTCCAGAGTAAAATCAGATTCTTCCTCAAATCCGCTGCATGTACAGTCTAGTACAAAAGCATTGAATTTCTTCTTAAATTTTTCCACCTGTGCGGTTGAAAACATCGCAAATATACTGGATTTCGCTTAAATGTAGGTTAGTATTTTATGTATGATACTTCCTTTTTAACCTATTTAATGATATGATGTAGGTTAGAAAGGAGGCGGAGTCGTGTT
>JAGBNO010000134.1 GCA_017634355.1 Lachnospiraceae bacterium | reverse complement strand
TTGATGTCGGGTACGATTTCTCCCAACTCCGCTATGCCCGCATTTCCGGGTATGCAGTAGATTTTACTGACCCTGGGGCTTTTCTTTACGCTTGCGGCTATGGCATGTTCCCTGCCACCCCTGCCTACTATCAGGACCGTCATTTCCTCTGTTCTGGATTCCAAGGCTTCCTCCTCTATTTAAGTAAGGATAGTCTTATAAATAAATGGGGCAGTTTATAGCAAAGGAATTTAGAAACTGCCTTTTTATTTACGTGGCCATCCTGGGTGATCCTCTGAAGTATCACACTAATAAAACGATTTCCTATATACTTTTCCGTCTTTTACTTCTATGTTTCCTGCGGCTATTTCAGAAATGGCCTTAGGCAGCAGCACCCATTCAGCCTCTTCCATTACGCGCTTTTGCAATATTTCAGGAGTGTCGTTTTCCAGCACGGCCACACTTTTCTGGAAGATAATGGGGCCGGTGTCGCAGCCCTTGTCTACAAAGTGCACCGTAGCGCCGGTAAGCTTCACGCCTCTTTTTAAGGCTTCTTCATGCACCTTTAAGCCGTAGAAGCCCATACCGCAGAAAGAGGGAATGAGCGAAGGGTGTACATTTATAATGCGGTTCGGATATGCATCGATCACCCTTTCCGGCAGCACGACCAGAAAGCCTGCCAGCACGATAAGGTCCGGAGCCGCATCATTAATTGCTCCTATAAGGGCCTCCTCATATTTGCCCGCATCTTCATAGTCCTTTTTCTGTACGGTGACGCAGGGGATGGAGGCAGCTGCGGCTATGTCCAGGGCCTTTACATGGGCCTTGCTGCTAAGCACCCTTACTATTTCGGCATTCTCTATGCGTTTTTCTTCAACGGCCTTTATTATGGCATTCAGATTCGTGCCGCCGCCAGACACGCATACGAGCACCTTCAGCATAACTCTATACCTCTTGAAGACGCAGCCTGTACCCTTCCTATGCTGTATGCGGCTTCACCTGCATCAGAAAGGACGGATATGGCTTTTTCAGCTTCTTCGGGGGCAAGTGCCAAAACCATGCCTATGCCCATATTAAAGGTGTGGTACATCATATCTGTATCCAGTTTCCCGTCCTTATGCAGCATCTCGAATATGGGAGGTACCGGCCATGAGGCCTTATTGATCACGGCCTTCATATTGTCCGGAAGCATCCTGGGTATATTCTCGTAAAAACCTCCGCCAGTGATGTGGCTTATGGACTTTATCCCTATATTGTTCTCTTTCAGCAGACTTAAGGTTTTTATATAGATTCTCGTAGGTTCTAACAGGGCTTCCCCAAGGGAGGAGCCGAGGGCGTCAAAATAGCGGTTTAAGTTCGGCTCTGACATCTGGAAAACTTTCCTTACAAGAGAGTAGCCGTTACTGTGCAGCCCGCTGGAGGGCAGCCCTATAAGTATATCGCCATCTCTGACATTTGCTTTGTCAAGCATGGCATCCTCATCGACTATGCCCACGGCAAAGCCGGCGAGGTCGTACTCGTCCTCAGGGTAGAAGCCGGGCATTTCTGCGGTTTCTCCGCCTATGAGGGCGGCGCCGCTCAGAATGCAGCCCTCGCTCACGCCCTTTACTATATCTGCGATCTTTTCTGGTATATTTTTTCCGCAGGCTATGTAATCCAAGAAAAAGAGGGGCTCCCCGCCTGTGCATGCTATGTCGTTTACGCACATGGCCACACAGTCTATGCCCACGCTGTCATGGCGGTTTAGGAGAAAGGCTATTTTAAGCTTTGTCCCGACACCGTCTGTACCTGATACCAGAACAGGTTTTTTCATGTTTTTGAAGGGCGAAAGGGAAAAGGCTCCGGAGAATCCGCCTAAGCCCCCCATCACTTCAGGGCGCCTTGTATTCTCCACGAACTTTTTCATAAGGTCTACAGCCCTATATCCTGCCTCCACATCTACTCCCGCAGTTTTGTAGTCCATTTTTCCTCTTTCTATAGCTCTTTTTGCAATATGCTTTCAGTATGTGTAAAATCTTATTGCGGACTAATTTAGAATTTGCCTAATAAGGAGCCGATAATGCCTGATCCTTGTATTAGCGGTTCCCGATAGCGCAAGTTCTTAATTAGTTTCCTATACATTGCTATGTTCAAGATATGCTTTCCAGCCAATTTCCTTGAGCTTTGCGTCCTTCTTTTCTACCTGCTCTGCGGCATCAAGGCTATATGCCTTTAATCTTTTCCGGAGCTCAAGGTCGTCTATGGACAGTATCCTGGCAGCAAGCAGCGCCGCATTTTTTGCTCCGTCTAGGGCCACGGTGGCCACCGGTATGCCGGGGGGCATCTGAAGTATGGAGTATAGCGCATCCATTCCGCCCAGTGCCTTTGAAGTCAAGGGGACACCTATTACCGGCAGGCTGAATAGGGCCGCGCACATGCCTGGCAAATGGGCTGCCATTCCTGCGCCGGCTATTATTACAGAAAAACCGTTTTCCTCTGCTGATTCAGCCCACTCGAAAAAGAGCCTTGCCTCCCTGTGGGCAGATATGATCCTCATTTCATAAGCTATGCCGAGGCTGTCCAATACATCGGCGGCCTTAGCCATAGTGGGCAGGTCGGAGTCAGACCCCATCACTATTCCAACTTTTGACATTGTTATCCCCCTATTTTTGTGAAACTGCCTTGGCAGAAAACAAAATAAATCAGTTTATTATAAGGTTTTTATGGTGTTTAGTCAATCGTAGAGACCCATATAGACTATGGCAGACCACAAGAGACAGGAAATAAATGAAAGAATGAAGCCGAAGCGAGGGAAGAAAGGAAAACGGTCTTTTTCAAATAGGCTCATTGTGGCCAGAAGGAGTCCGAAAAGGCCAAATAGGAAGGATACAAAGCTTAAGGCCCCAAGCCGCCTGTCTATCATCCCGCCTGTCTTTAGCACGGATACCATAATGATGATAAAGGCAAGCAGGGACAAAATGGAACAGACAGATGACATGATTCCTTTTTTTGACTGGGTATTGCTGGTAAATAGAAACCTTTTTTTCCAGGGCGGCTGCCGGTTAGAAGAGTAGCTGGGACTTGCCATTTAAGAGCTTTCCTGCAGATATGAGAAGCATGGTGCCACTGACAACTCCTGTCACAAGCACCACAACTCCGAGGACTATATTGACAACGGCCGAAAAACGCATACTTCTGTAAATAGCTTCCTGTTCATTATTCATATAAGCCTTCTTTCTGCAATGAGCTACAGGGCTATGAGCCCGAATTGGATGCGGCTTAGCGCATTACGACCGTTTGTGAAAAAGCAATGCTGTTGGAGCCAAAACCATGCATATTGTCCTAGCATTTGCCCAATGTTTCGGGGGACGCTTTCGCTCCAATGCGCTTATCTTGCGCCACATAATGCAGTGAAAGCGCGAATAAGCGACAGGCGGCGCATAAGGCCCCGAACATTTGTTCAACATACTGGCACGATTTTGAAGTTACTGCTTTTGACTCCTGCATCATATAATGGCTTAAGAGCCTGCCCCGTATTCCTTATAATAAGAAGCAATGGCATCCATCAGGCTGTCGCTCAAAACCCTTTCGCCATTAATTTCCTTGTCTTTAAGATATTCTATGACTTCCGACATGGTGACTATTGAAGAGGCTGGGAAACCGTTTTCGTTCTCTATTTCCCTAAGGGCTGACATTTCTCCACTGCCCCTTTCCTCTCTGTCTACGGATACACACAGGCCTTTAACTTCCACCTTTGCCTGGGACTTCAATATAGGCAGGGTCTCCCTTATGGAAGTGCCGGCAGTGGTCACGTCCTCTATGATGACAACTCTGTTCCCGTCGGAGAGGGGGCTTCCGAGCAAAATGCCTTTGTCTCCATGGTCTTTTATTTCTTTGCGGTTGGAAGAATAGCGTATTTCTTTGCCGTATAGTTCAAAAAAAGCGATGGAGGCGGATACAGAGAGCGGTATGCCTTTGTATGCGGGGCCGAAGAGTATATCGAAGTCGGTCCCAAATTGGTCGTGTATGGCCCTGGCATAGTATTCGCCCAGCTTTTTCAGCTCCCTGCCGCTTCTATAGAAGCCGGTATTAATGAAAAAAGGGGTCTTTCTGCCACTCTTGGTAACAAAATCCCCAAATTTCAGTACCTTACATTCGAGCATGAAATCTATGAATTCTTCTTTATAAGCTTCCATCTAAAACCTCATAAGCCCTGGGGCAAAACTATGAAACTGCTGCTTTTGGCCACAGCGTCGTCCTGCTATCTGCCCTGGAACAAGCTTCCTGATTTTGCTGAACATTTATGCTTAAGACTTGTATAGCATACGGTACGGGGCTGTTCAATTAGAAAACATATATGCGGTAGTGATGCGGGTTCCTGAAGATGTGTCCACAACGCTGGAGGCTATGCCTATCCTCGTAAAGCTGTCGAAAACCATGTTGTCGTAGTGTGTGGGGCTGGCTACCAGATTGTCGAACATTACCTCTGCCGCTTCGTACTGTTCCGAGTCCATGCCTGAATAATCGGGATAGATAACATAAGAAAGATTTTCGCCGCGCCACTTATCTTTGGATATCATATCGACACCCTGCTGGCCGTTGGGGCGCGTGTGGCTCCATTTGGAGGAGGCCTCGTCGGCCCGTATGCTGGCGATGGAGATAAGGCTGGAGTCCATCTGAAGGGAACCCAGACCCTGTGAAGCCCTGAGGTCGTTTATGTCGTCGAGGAGGCGCCTGTTCATTGCGGCCGTTTCGGCGGCCTTTGTGACTATGGGAGTGGCTGGGGTGGCAAAAGCCACGGCAAACAGAAGAACAAGCGCGATCATTATGCGCAGATGCAGCTGCAGGGACTTTCCTGCTCTGTTAATTACACTTTTCCCAAAGGGGAGGGACACGGCATTGCCCATTATCTTACCTACCTTTTGACAGGTTACAGAAAACAATAACCGGAAATACTCTTTCGATAGAGTATCCCTAAATGCCATACTACACGATGAAGGGCTTTAAGTCAATCAGATTATTGTATTTTATGGGAAACTTGCCTTTGGATATTGAAAAGATCATTGCCCCGGCCGCTGACGGGATAGGCCTGTCAGTGGCCGTAAAAATAGCAGGGCTTTGGGATTATATATTTTCCAGCGATTCTGCGATTTTATCAAGTTCCTGGCACCTGACCGTTTCTACTTCCCCTTTGTCGCAGGAGGATGCCATCAAAGGGTCTATGGGCAGTCTCGCTGTGGCAGTGATTCCCGCTTTTTCGGCGATTTCCTCAAGGTGGCTCTCGCCGAAAATATGATGTTCTTTTCCGCACTGGTCACATTTGAAATAGGACATGTTTTCTATGAGGCCCAACAGGGGAATCTTCATCATCTTTGCCATATTTACCGACTTCTCGACTATCATTCCCACGAGCTCCTGGGGCGATGTGATCACCAGGATCCCATTCAGGGGCAGGGACTGGAATACGGTCAGCGGCACGTCGCCGGTTCCTGGAGGCATATCCACAAACATATAGTCTACATCTCCCCACTGCACATCTGACCAGAACTGCTCCACCATTCCGGCAATAATGGGGCCCCTCCACACCACGGGATCGGTATCATTGGACAAAAGGAGGTTCAGGGATACAAGTTTAATGCCCATTTCACTAGTGACGGGCATGATGCCTGTTTCATCGCTGTAGAGTTTGCTGCGTATGCCAAAGACCTTTGGTATTGAAGGACCTGTTACATCTGCGTCCATAATGGCGATGCTGTGGCCCCGTAAACGCATGGCGACGCTTATAAGGCTCGTCACTAGGGATTTTCCTACACCGCCCTTGCCGCTTACTACGCCTATGACTTTTTTTACATGGCTGTTTGCGTTTGGAGGAAAGAAAAGATCTTTGGGCTGGCTATTCCTGCTGGGGCAGTCCTCGCCACAGCTGCCACAGTCGTAATTGCAATTATCGCTCATTTCAAAATTCTCCTTTTTATTTCAATATTCTCCTGTTTATATGGTGTTGGGGGCAAAAACAGTAACTTCAAAAACATAGTTCTGCCCTGGCCTTTCAGCCTTTTCATTTTATTCCGGCCTCGGCCCACCAGGTGTCGGGGTTGCTGTTTCCGACCTGGACAGTATTTTTAAAGGCTTGGCTTATTATGGCCTGGTCGCCCAATTCGATTTCATCTATAATAATGTCGTGCAGGGCTTTCTGTGGTGAAGCTCCGGTGAGGCGGGCCTTTGTCACGGCAGTTCTTATCCGGTCTGCCAGGTATGTAGAGATCTCGCCGAAAGAAAGCACTGTGAGCAGGTTCATTGTGACAAATTCAGTTTCTCCCGTAATAGGCGATTCTATGGGCTCGTTTATTATATTTTCTGTAAGGTTAGGGTGGAAATCCGCTATATAGTAGTCCTTCCACTGAGTAAAGGCACATTCCCTTTGTTTATCCGGCTTGGGAGTCTTGTGCCTGTTATATATCTTATCTTCCTTATTTACATAGATGGAATTGATATCGATTTCACCTGGTCTCTGTTTCTTTGACATATATCCCCCCTCTGTTACATGCCTTTCCAAGATGCGTATAGGAAACGAATTAAGAAATTGCGCTATCAGGAAGCTGATAATGCCAAAAGTAGGGCATTATCAGCTCCTGATTAGGCAATTTCTAAATTCGTTTGCTATAAGTAATTAAAGTGGCCCTATTCCATATCCTTTAGCATTGTCCCATATCTTTTAGCATTTTCGCTATCCCCCAGTATAACATATATCATATGGAGGCCTATCAGCGGGAAAGACTCGTGGTACTTACGGTTTAACAGGCTTTCAGTTTCGAAGGCCGCATTGTAGTACCAAATGACGGCCTCGTTGAAATCCCGCCGGGCCCTGTAGTATTCGCCGAGTTCAAATACCAGTTCTGATGGGGCGTTGCCGCTTGCAAGAGCCCTGGAAGAGGCTAAGAGCAGCGCTTCAGGGTCATTCCTTAGGCGGCCGCATTTCGCTATGACACAGCAGTCCATAAGTATTGCATCCAGATCCTGGTCGCTGTTCAGGCTATCCCTGAAATAATTTTCCGCATCCATAAAATCGCTGTCGGTTCCTGCGATGAAGAGCTCCCTCGCATACATTTTGTGGAGCTTATTAGATAATTTCCCGTCCTTTTTTATTACCCCTTTAAGCAGGTGAAAATCCCGTCCCTGGTGTTCGGATGTGGGGCAGTGCTTTATGCGTATATCGCTGTCGTAGATGACGGGAGAAAGCCTCACGGACTCGTGCAGGGGATCCTCCCATACAAAGCTCCTTAAGCGTTTAAAGAGCTTGGGGCGCAGCTCCTCGTCGAAATTATAGGTGGTATTAAAAAAAAGCTGGTTTGTATAGAGCATCTGCACTATGTCGATTTCGGGGAGCAGGGTTTCCTTGAGCCTCTTAAAAAGGAAACGGTCCCTCTCTTCCAGCACCTCATCTGCATCTGCGCTATATATATATTCGCAGCTTGCCTTGGAGAAAGCGAAATTCCTGGCGGCGGCGAAATCGTTTACCCAGGGGAAGTCGTATAGCTTTGCCCCGTATGACGCGGCTATTTCCTTGGTCCTGTCTGTAGAGCCCGTGTCCACGATTATGAGCTCGTCCATGAGTCCCGATAAGGAATCCAGGCACCGCGCGAGCACAGCTTCCTCATTTTTTACTATCATACAGAGGCTGAAGGTCATGGGGATCCTCCTTACTTTTATTATGCCTGCTTTTATGTTATACTCTACCCTTAGTGGTCAAAGGCTGTTGGTAACGTCATTTAGTACGCACTATATCACTATTATATACAAAAAAAGAGGAAATTTCTATGGAAACTATTCTGGTAACCGGAGGCGCCGGCTTCATTGGGTCTAATTTTATACATTATATGCTTGAAAGCAGGGCAGGGGCAATTAAGATAATAAACCTGGATGTACTGACGTATGCCGGAAATCTGGAAAACCTTAAGGATGTATCCGATAGGCCGGACTATGAGTTTGTGAAGGCTGATATAAGGGACAAGGCCGCAGTTGAAAAGATATTCAAGGATAATGACATAGATACCGTAGTGCATTTTGCGGCAGAGAGCCATGTGGACAGGAGTATAGAGAATCCGGGGATCTTTGTGGAAACCAATGTGCTGGGCACTCTGGTATTACTGAATGCCGCCAGGGCCGCATGGGAGCTTAAAGATGGCTCATATCCCGATGGAAAACGGTTTTTGCACGTATCCACGGATGAGGTCTATGGTTCTCTTTCGGATCCGGATGACTACTTTTATGAGACTACGCCTTACGATCCCCATAGCCCCTATTCTGCCAGCAAGGCTTCCTCTGATTTTCTGGTCAAGTCATACGTGGACACCTATCATTTTCCAGCATTCATAACGAATTGCTCCAATAACTACGGACCGTATCAGTTTCCGGAGAAGCTTATCCCCCTTATCATAAACAATGCCCTTTCCGGCAAGCCCCTTCCTGTCTATGGGGACGGGAAGAATGTAAGGGACTGGCTCTATGTGGAGGACCATGCGAGGGGAATAGCCGCTGTCCTCGATAAGGGCAGGCTGGGAGAGAAGTACAATATAGGCGGGCACAATGAAAAAGAGAATATTGAGATAGTCCACATCATATTGGACACTCTGAGGGAGCTTCTGCCCGATTCTGATCCCAGGAAGGAATTGGTAAAGGATGACCTTATAACCTTCGTGACAGACAGGAAGGGACACGACAGGAGGTATGCCATTTCTCCTGAGAAAATAGGCAGGGAGCTTGGGTGGAAGCCTGAGACGGATTTTGCCTCAGGGATAAGGAAGACCATAGATTGGTACCTGCATAACGAAGAGTGGCTTGCCCACGTCACCAGCGGGGATTACCAGAGCTATTATGATAAAATGTATGGACAGCGTTAGGAGAATGGGAGGCAGCAGATGAAAGGAATTATTCTGGCCGGAGGCTCCGGCACCCGGCTTTATCCCCTCACAAAGGCCATATCCAAGCAGATGATGCCTGTATATGATAAACCTATGATCTATTATCCCCTCTCTACGCTTATGCTGGCGGGGATCAGGGATATACTTATAATATCCACCGAAAGGGATCTGCCCATGTTTGAGGAGCTCTTTGGCAGCGGGGAGCAGCTGGGGCTGAACTTCAGCTACAGGGTGCAGCCTGAGCCCAGAGGGCTGGCAGAGGCCTTCATCATAGGAGACAGCTTCATAGGCAGGGACCGTGTGGCAATGGTGCTTGGGGACAATATTTTTTACGGCTACTCCTTTTCCCAGGTGCTTTCGCAGGTATCAAAGAGGGAAAAGGGCGCTACTATTTTCGGCTACTATGTAAAGGATCCCACGGCCTATGGCGTCGTAGAGATAGATGAGGAAGGGAAAGCTGTTTCCATAGAAGAGAAGCCTGAGCATCCCAAGTCCAAATATGCTGTTCCGGGGCTTTACTTCTATGACAATGATGTGGTGGAAATAGCAAAGCAGTTAAAGCCCTCCGCCAGGGGGGAGCTGGAGATCACTGCCGTAAATAATGCCTATCTGGAAAGGGGCGAGCTCTACGTGGAGAAGCTGGGCAGAGGTTTTGCCTGGCTGGATACGGGCAGCCATGACTCCCTTCTCAATGCCTCGGATTTTGTGTCCGCATTCCAAAAAAGGCAGGGGCTATACATATCCTGCATAGAGGAAATCGCTTTCAAAAAGGGTTTCATAGATAGCGGCCAGCTGCTGCGGCTTGCGGAGCCCCTTTTGAAGACTGCTTACGGGCAGTATCTCCAAGATATAGCCAATGGGCTTTAATTCATTTAAGCTTTGGGCACTTTTAATCTCTGGCATAGTCATAATAGTTGCTTTTGTGGTTTTTTTCGGCCTTTTTAACAATGGCGGCGGAAGGAGTCGGATAATTGAAGGCGGCGGTGCTGAAATGGCCGCGCTTCCTGAAGAAAATGAAGAAGTCCTGAAAAACTTAAATGAATCCGGCATAGAGCCTGAAGGAGAGCCTTTTAAGACTTTCGAGGCAGTTGAATCCAAGGCTGAGAGGACACAGCTTACACTGCTCCTTTCCTCTGTGGACAGGGATATACGCATGATAGTGGTGGATAGAAATGGAAATCCTGTCACTGGCGTGCCTTTCCGCACGGAACTCCGTAGCGGGAAAATGGAGGCGGAGTATGAGGACGGGGATATGGACGGCATCCTATATGCGGCTGACCTGCCCAGCGGCGAGTATACTGTAAGCCTTAAACCCACGCCGGGCTATATTGCGCCTGAGCATGAGAGCAGGGTTACCGTAAGGGAGAGCATAGCATATACTGCCATAGAGGATATCGAGCCACTTATAAAGGAGGAGGACGAGGTAGATCCGGACTTGGACGATACCGCCGACATAGAAGAGGAGGACGATGGAAAACTCTTAAATAGCGGCGGAATTGACTTAAGGAACGGGAGCATAGGCATAGATGTCTCCAAGTACAATAGGGACATAGACTGGGAGATTGTCAAAAACACAGGCATAGAATATGCAATAATACGATTGGGCTACAGGGGCTCATCTTCCGGCTCCCTCGTGGAGGATCCCTATTTCCGGAAAAATATGGAGGGCGCAGCTAAAGCGGGGATGAAAATAGGGCTTTATTTTTTCACACAGGCCCTTAATTCTACAGAGGCTATTGAAGAGGCCAGCATGGTGGCGGCCCTTGTGAAGCCTGAGGAACTGTCGCTACCTGTATTTCTGGATGTGGAAGCCTCTGGCGGAAGGGCAGACGGTCTCGACAAGGCCAAACGGACTGAGAACATCAATGCTTTCTGTGAGACCCTTCAAAACCTTGGCTATAGGGCCGGTGTATATGCAAATAAGCGCTGGTTTACTCATTATATAGATACTGAAGCTCTGGGGGACTGGAAAATATGGCTTGCGCAGTACAGGGTGAGTTCGCCCAGCTATGAGGGCAGCTACGACGCCTGGCAATATTCTTCTAAGGGCTCCGTGGAAGGGATAGAGGGAAATGTGGACCTGGACTTGAACATCAGCCTGGGGGATTGACTTAAAGGAGGAATAATGGGGAAAATAAGGATAGAGAACTGTGAAATAGAGGGTTTAAGGGTGATAGTGCCTGAAGTATTCGGGGATGAGAGGGGATACTTTATGGAGACCTACCGCTATGACCAGTTTTTTGAAGCGGGGATAAGGGATACTTTTGTCCAGGATAACCAGTCTTCCTCCACCAGGGGGGTCTTAAGGGGGATGCACTATCAGATACAGTATCCCCAGTCTAAGCTTGTAAGGGTGCTTAAGGGCAGGGTATTTGACGTTGCCGTGGATTTAAGGGCAGGCTCCCGTACCTTCGGCAAGTGGTTCGGTGTCGAGCTTTCCAGTGAGAATAAGAAGATGTTTTATATCCCGAAGGGCTTTGCGCATGGATTTCTGGTGCTTTCAGATACTGCCGAATTCGCTTATAAATGTGACGATTTCTACCATCCGGGGGATGATGGCGGGCTTAGGTTTAATGACCCTATGCTGGGCATAGAGTGGCCGCGCGAAGTGCGGATAGATGAGCTGAATGTCAATGAGAGGGATAGGAACTGGCCGAGTTTTGCAGAATTTAGTCAAAGAGGGTCTATAAGTGGAAAATAATAATGTAATGGGACCCGTGCATAAGAAAAAAGCCGTGATAATAGGAGTACTTGCTATTGTGGCGGCTTTTAATGTGTATATCATATTACACCACAATCCCCTGGCAGATCCGGTTCAGGAAATCCTTAAGAAAATTATTTCCTGCTGCATGATAGATGCCGCCTTAGTGGGATTCATTCTTGGATATGAGAGGATAGTGAGCCTCCCCGTGGAGCTCTGGCAGAATAAGGAGCTTATCTGGAAACTTTCGCTAAACGATTTCCGCTCTAAGTATGCAGGCTCCTATCTGGGGATATTCTGGGCCTTTGTACAGCCTGTGGTGACAGTGTTGGTCTATTGGTTTGTCTTTTCTGTCGGGGCGAGGACTGATGTTACGGGGGAAACGACCTATCCCTTTGTGCTCTGGCTTATTGCGGGCATAACCCCATGGTTTTTCTTCTCGGACGCCTGGGGGCAGGGCACGGGATCTCTGCTTGCCTATAGCTTCCTCGTTAAAAAGGTGGTATTCAAGATAAGCATACTTCCTATAATCAAGGTGATAAGCGCACTGTTCATACATATCTTCTTGACACTGGTGGCCTGTCTCTTGCTCATACTCTGCGGTTATACGCCCAGTCTTTACTGGCTGCAGCTTTTTTACTTTACCTTCTGCGCCTTTTTCCTGGTGCTGGCCATGAGCTACGCAACCTGTTCTGTGATGGTTTTTTTCAGGGACTTAGGGCAGATCATAAATATAGCGCTGCAGGTGGGGGTATGGCTTACGCCCATTATGTGGCATCTGGATGCATTAAGCAGGCCGTGGCAGATAATCTTTAAGCTGAATCCTGTTTATTATCTGGTGGACGGCTATCGTATGGCTCTTTTGGACCGTATGTGGTTCTGGGAGCATTTCTATTCTACGGCCTATTTCTGGATATTCAGCTGTGTCACATTTATCATAGGGGCGACTGTATTCAGGCGGCTAAAGAGCCACTTTGCGGATGTGTTGTGAGGAGATTTAATGGGGGATGTTGCGATCCAGGTGGAGCACCTGGAAAAAATGTATAAGCTATATGACCACCAGAGGGACAGGCTGAGGGACGCTCTGGGGCTTACCCGTAAGAAGCTCTACAGAGAGCACTATGCCTTGAAGGATGTAAATCTCACGGTAGAGAGGGGAGAGACCGTAGGCATTATAGGCACTAATGGCTCCGGCAAGTCCACTCTCTTAAAGATCATCACGGGGGTTTTAAATCCCACAGGTGGAAGCATAGATATAAGGGGGCGCATCTCTGCGCTTTTAGAGCTGGGGGCCGGCTTCAATATGGAGTTCACCGGCGTTGAGAATGTCTACCTGAATGGCACTATGATAGGCTTTACCCATGCGGAAATAGACGAAAAGCTTCAGGACATTTTGGACTTTGCCGACATAGGGGATTTTGTCTACCAGAAGGTGAAAACCTATTCCAGCGGTATGTTCGTGCGCCTGGCCTTTGCTGTGGCCATAAACATAGATCCGGAGATCCTCATAGTGGATGAGGCTCTTTCCGTGGGAGATGTATTTTTTCAGAATAAGTGCTACCATAAGTTCGAGGAATTCAAGAAAAACGGGCGCACCATACTCTTTGTGAGCCACGACTTATCCAGCGTGAGTAAGTACTGTGACAGGGTAATGCTCTTGGACCATGGGAAAAAGCTGGGCGAGGGCCCGCCCAAAACCATGATAGACATGTATAAAAAGGTGCTGGTGCACCAGCTGGATACCTCCGATCCCGGAAAGAATGCGCTTAAGAATAAAAAGGGCACCGGCGAAGAAGAGAAGCCCAAACGCTGGCAGGATAAGCTTATTCTGAATCCCGCAAAGGATTCCTACGGCAACGGCCTTGCAGAAATAGTGGATTTCTGCTGCATAGACAACAGCGGGCAGATCACTAATACGATAATAAAGGGGGACAGCTTCACCATAAGGGTGAAGGTAGCTTTCTTTGCGAAGGTGTCTGAGCCCATCATCGCTGTATCCTTTAAGAACCGCATGGGGGTTGAGATCACGGGCAGCAATACTCTTTTTGAAAAGGTGGACACGGGCACTCCTAAAGACGGGGATACCCTCATTGCCACCTTCACACAGAGGATGAGCCTACAGGGAGGGGAATACCTTATTTCCTTAGGCTGCACAGGGTACAGGGAAGGGGAATTCACGGTATATCACAGGCTCTATGACATTTTTAATATAAACGTGATCTCCTCTAAGGATACGGTAGGATACTATGACATGGGCATGGATACTACTGTAGAATGGGTCAAGTAGCTATAGCTTCGGGCAAAATAGGGATATGGACAGAGATATACAAAAAATCGGACAGGTGACGCTGGACTATAGCTATTACTCAGGAGAGGATCTGTATTCAGAGGGGGCTTCTGAGGATGCTCTGCTCGAAATAGTCAAGAATCATACTGAGTCTGAATACAACCGCGTAATAGGCGAAGAGATGAGCTGGAGCACCCTTTACCATCTGTCTCATCTAAGGGGAAATATAGTTGATTTCCTGCCTATACATAAAGACCAGAATGTGCTGGAGATAGGCGCCGGCTGCGGAGCCATTACCGGTACGGTTTCCAAAAAGGCAGGGCATGTGACATGCGTGGAATTAAGCCGCAAGCGCAGCGAGATCAATGCCTGGAGGAACAGGAAACGCAGCAATATAGAGATACTCGTGGGCAATTTTCAGGAGATAGAGCCCCATCTTTCTAAGCAGTATGATTACATTTTGCTTATTGGGGTGCTGGAGTATGCGGTCTCCTATATAAAGGATGAGGACCCTTTCCTGAAAATGCTGCTGCTGTTAAAGCGCCATCTGGCCCATGGCGGCCAGATAGTCGTAGCCATAGAGAATAAGTACGGCATGAAATATTTTGCCGGCTGCAGGGAGGATCACACTGGGCGCTACTTTGACGGCATAGAGGGGTATCCGAATGGGTCTGTTGCGAAAACCTTTTCCAAGGCTGCGCTGACGAAGCTCGTGCGCCAGGCCGGATATGAGTACACTTTCATGTATCCATATCCGGACTACAAGCTCCCCATTACTATATATTCGGATGAGAGGCTGCCGTCCAGGGGAGATTTCCACGACAATATGCGGAATTTCGACGGGGAGAGGCTAACGGCCTTCAACGAGAGCGCGGCGCTGGATGAAGCATTGCGAGACGGTTATTTTCCTTTTTTCTCCAATTCCTATCTCGTGATACTGCAGAAAGAGGGGCGGCTGGAGAGCATGTTCGCAAGGCATCCCATCTATTCCAAGCACTCAAATGAGAGGTCGCCGCATTTCCAGATAAGGACGGATGTGGAAGTGGATGGCAACCACAGGAGCGTGGTCGTAAAGTACCCTTTGACAGACGAGGCGGTATCGCATTTGGAGCGCATGGAGGCCGCATACAGGGAATTGAGCGAGGAACTTAAGGACAGCAGCTTCAGCCCCAATTCGTGCAAGGCTATTTATAGCCACGACGGGCGGCTGACCTGCCTGGAGTTTGAGTTCCTTGTAGGAAAGACCATGAGCGACGGGCTGGACAGCCTCATAAATGCGGGCCGTCCGGAGGAATGCATAAATGCCATAGTGAGCTTCGCAAGGGCCTTAAGGAACCTGGTGTCCAGGGATTTCTGGGCGACGCAGGAATTTGCCGATGTATTTGGGGTTACGGGCGTGCCGGGCGAGCATAAGAGCCTCATGCTCACAGATGTGGATATGCTCTTTGACAACCTGATATACAATAAGTGCTGGAATATCATAGATTACGAATGGACCTTCGACTTTCCCATACCGGTGGACTTTGTGATCTACCGTTCCGTGGAATACTATATGGACTCCCTCTGCGGGGAGAGTCTCAATAAGGAGGAGCTCTACAGGGAACTGGGGATCACAGAGGAGGAGAGGAAGGCATATCACATAATGGAACTCTCTTTCCAGAAATATATCGCGGGGGACCATATTTCCCTAAAGGGCATGTATTCCATTTTTGGCGGTAACAATGTGATGCTGGAAGAGACCATGAATCTGTCGAGGAGGCTTGGCAGGCCTGCGAATATCTGGGCCTATTTCGACTATGGCAAGGACTTCCAGACGGATTCGGCAGTGATGATCAATGCGGAGAGGGATACAGAGGATAAAATAACCATTGATTTTGATATGCCTGAGGATGCGGTCGGAATACGGATAGATCCCTCTGACTATCCCTGCATGGTACAGATAATCAAGGTAAGCTTAAACGGCATCCCCAGCGGGGAGTGCATGGTGAATGGCACTGTCATAGCGAGACAGGTAGTGCTTTTCGATACTGCGGACGGACAGATAAGGCTATTGCATACGCCCAAGGGAGCGCATCTCCACATGGAGTACTATATAGCATCCCACTCTGAGCGTTTCTGGAAGCCCCTTGCCTTTGAATTTGCCATTCCGAGGAAGAATGAGGGAAGCTATTTAAACAGGCTCATTTACGGTACACGTGATGAATTTATAAAGATGCGCTTAGATCCGGAGGGGCCGGAAGAGGGATGAAAAAAAGGGATTATGATGAACTTGTGCAGGACTTTTTTGATCCCTACAGCGCATGGATAAGGGAAAAGGAGCAGGGGGACGGCAATAGCGCCGCAGAGGGATTTAAGGATAAATATATCGGACGCTATCATATCCTTGCCGACCCTGACGGGATAGTAAGCCCGCTCTTGCCCGAATGCCTTAAAGAAGCGAATATAGAAAACGAGGGTTACGATTTCATATATTTCGACGAGGACAGGCTGGAGGGCAAGAGGGTGGACCATTGGTTTAAGCCGGACTGGTCGCCGGACCTGCTGGATAACTATTACTATCCGGGTGGCCTTAGCATAGTATCCGATAGTCTCTGGGAGAAGGTTCTAAGTACAGCCGCCGAGAGGGAAGGGTCCTATGAATTTTTAAGGCTCTGTGCCTTGGCGGCAGAGAAAAGGCTTCATATAGCGAGAGTTATGTACCATGCCTTTTCGCTGCATGACTATAGTTATGAAACGGATGTCCTCAAATATCCGGAGTCGGAAAGCCCCAGAGGTGAAAGCGCATACGAGGGCAAAAACGGCAGTTACGCCACTTCTTCGGGATATGATGGCGTAATTTCACCGGTTATATTATCCAAAGACCACCCTGAGCTTCTGGAAAAATGCCTGCATAGCCTATGCTCTGCGGCAGAGCTGGAGAATTGCAGGCTGGACATAGTCGTTGTAGATAACGGCAGTTCTCTTGACAATAAAGAAAAGTATCAGGAACTTGCATCGGAATATAACGCCAGCTACGTCTACAGGCCCATGGATTTCATATATTCCAGGCTCTGCAATATAGGGGCGGATGAGGCAAAGGGCAGGTGGCTTTTATTTCTGAATGACGACGTGGAGGTTCCAGAGAACACCCGTTTCCTTGAAACCCTGCGTTTCTGGGCCCAAAAAGCTCATGCGGGAGCAGTGGGCTGCAAGCTGCACTATCCGGAGGGCGATAGGATACAGCACTGCGGCATAAGCCTCCTGTCCACAGGCCCGTCCCACAAGCTGTCGGGATATGTGGACGACAGGGACTATTACCACGGAGTGAATACGACTGTTATAAATGCTTTTGCGGTGACCGGAGCCTGCCTCATGCTGGACAGGGA
>JAGBNO010000133.1 GCA_017634355.1 Lachnospiraceae bacterium | reverse complement strand
TAAAAATCCCACCAGATAGCTATATATCCAGTGGGAATCCAACAATTATAATCTATCCGACACTACTCAATCAACCCAAAATGCCTGAACGCATCCATTATCGCATCCTCTTTTTCTTTCGGACACTCCGGTACATGAGGGGCATCTTTCTTTGACAGATTATAGTTCAGCCGCTTATCCAGCCCACACTTATCCTTGACCTGGGCGATATAGAGACTGCTGACCTTAAATCCGAATTTCTCCAGAACATACGCCTTAATCTTTTCGTATGTACCCTTATCCTGTGGCTCATACAAGCTATCCTCTCCGGGCTTCATGGATACCTCGATTTTAGGGCTGTCCTTTTTCAGGGATAAACTGACAACCGTCTCCACATTCCCCGTAAACGGGAACATATCCACGGCGGCGCAGCGTTCCAGCTTATAGCCCGCCGGTATGATGCTCTGCAGGTCTCTCGCAAGGCTGGTGGGTTTGCAGGATACATAGATAAGCACAGGGGCCTCATATTTCAATATGCGCTCCAGGGCCTTGGGGTTGCAGCCGTCACGGGGCGGGTCGAGGATAATAATGTCAGGTTTTTCCGGAGCCTGATCTAAGGTTTTCAATACATCCCCCTCTATAAAGGATACATTCTCGAGGCCGTTCTCTTTAGCATTCAGCCTTGCCGCCTCCACAGCCTCAGGGACTATTTCTATGCCTACGCTCTGCCTTGCGGCAGGGGAAAGAAGCTGCGCCATAGTGCCGGTTCCGCTGTAGAGGTCGAAAATCAGGGGCTTTCTATCGCCAAAGCCTCTGGCTTTTATCCCTGAGAACACATACTCCCTTACTTTTTCATAGAGTAACTCAGCCCCTGCACTATTTGTCTGGAAAAAAGAAAAGGGGGAAATACGGAAACTAAGCCCGCATATTTTTTCATAGAAAAAATCCTGTCCCGTGATAATGCTATAATTGCCCGGCTTAACGGCATCTGAGGAACTGTCATTAACGGTGTGCAATATGCCGGCTATGTGCCCTTCCAATGGAAGGCCGCAAATGTGACCGGCAAATTCTTTTAGGATTTCATTCTGAAATGGGTCAGAAAAGCTTCTTATAGAAGATACTGATTCGTTATTGCCAAAGCTGTTTTGGGAAATGCCTTCAAGGCCATGGCTCTCTTTTACATGAGAGGAAACACAGAACTGCGATGTAGTGACAAGATTTACCAGTATTTCACCTGTCCTGGATCCCTTGCGTATTATTAAATGCCGCAAATACCCTTCTCCCGTCTGCTTGCGGTAAAAGGACGCATCTTTCTTTCGGAAAAAATCAAGCGCAGCTTTGAGTATAAGCCGGAAATCGCCGTCGGAGATAAGGCAACTGTCCACGGTAATGACATCATTATGGCGGCCGGCTTTATGCATTCCCAGTTCCATAGGTCCGTCAAGCCTTTCGTTTCCGAAAGAGTATTCCATTTTATTCCTGTAGCCTGCCTTGACAGGGCTGGGAATCACGCCCTCAAAAAAGGAAAGGTCTTCAATCCTTCCATTTTCGAGGGCCTCATCCCCAAAGGGCGCCAGGGCATTTTTCAAAAGCTCTTTTATGTCGGATTCTTTCAGCGAGAGCTGGGATTCATAGGAAAGGTTCTGGTAGCCGCAGCCGCCACATATGCCAAAATGCGGACAGGGCGAGGGTATTTCATAGGGAGATTTTTTTAAGACCTCAAAAAGACGCCCCTCCATGCGCCCGCCCCTTTTTTTCTTTAGAACAAAAGAAACCGTCTGCCCCGGCAGAGTGCCTTTGACAGTCACCTTTGCCTCCTGGGTCTCGACGGTCCCTTTGTCCGGAAAATGGTGTGCTACAACATTTCCGGAGTAAATTTCATTTTTTTTCATGCGTTGGCTGGCTGGGGTTCTACGGCCTTTTCTGCATTATCTGTAACCTCGGCCGCCTTTTTATCAACCTCTTCCTCATCATCAAAGAAGTCATCATCGAAACGGTCATCGAAGTCGTCATCGTAGTCTTCCAGATAGTCCGGTGTGAAGTATTTGTAGACTGCGTAAGCAATGGCCGCTACCGCTGCTACTGCTCCTATGATAAGCAGTATCCATACTATGGGGTTACGATTGTCATTTTCATTCATATCTTTCTCCTCCTTTTTTCCGAACAGCAGCTTTAGCTGTCCTTCTTTCAACCTCTGTATACCTGTCTTTATCCCGTCAACGGCTTTTTCAAGACTGACAGTACGGGCAAGGCCCTTTCTCATATTGCTTGCCAAGTCCTCCAAACTGGCGAAACTCTTTTGAACCATAGGGCACCTCCTTTTGCAATTATTATCTTTTCTAGTTTATCAGATTTTCTTTAGCTTTGCAAACCCTGCAAACATCTTTCTGACACCTACCGTTTCAAAATCGACGGTGACCTCATAGTCCCTCTCCCCTGCTTTTATTGAAAGCACCTTGCCTTGGCCAAATTTGAAATGCTGCACAGAATCCCCCTCTTCGTAATCCGGTTTTCGGCCGCCTATCTGTCCCCCTTTTTTTAGCTGCTGGAATTCCTTGGAAAAGGCCAATGGCTTTTCTATAAAAGCTTCGTGCGCGCTTTCCCTTTCAGGGGAAAGCTTTCTCTCATAGCGTGTTGCGCGCTGGGGTCTTTCTATCGTATCCAGCAGGTTTGCGGGTATTTCTTTCATAAAGCGTGATGTGGACGCATACTTTAGCTCTCCCCTGACCATGCGCTGCCTTGCGCAGGATATGGTAAGCTTCTTTTTGGCACGCGTGATCGCCACATAGCAGAGCCTTCTTTCCTCCTCCATTTCCATGGGGTCTTCCATGCTTATGGCGGAATATCCGGGGAAAAGCCCTTCCTCTGCCCCTGCCATATAAACGTAGGGGAATTCCAGCCCTTTTGCATTGTGCATGGTCATAATAAGTACTCGGTTTTTTTCTGTGCCATCTTCGCTGTTTTTATCCAGCGCATTGCCCTCCAGGCCGTTCTGCCTCATGAAGTCAACTATATCCGGATTGTCTGTCTCAGCTTCGTAGCTGTCCAGGGTTTCTTTCAGCTTGTCAATGTACTGGCGCATTTCCTCGTATTTTTCCTTGCTCTCGGCCTCCTGCAAAAGATAGTTCATATAATCGGTCTCATCTATTATCTTTTCAAGGATGCTGGAAAATGGAAAGCCCTCTGTTTCTTTGCGGATTTTCACTATAAGGTCATAGAATGACCTGACTTTGGAACGGGTATTTGAGGAGATAGGTATGGGCCGGCCTTTGTCCCCACAGGCTTCCAGCAGGGATATCCCGTATTCTCTGGCAAAATGCAGCAGTTTTTCCACAGTGGAAGGCCCTATGCCGCGGCGCGGCAGGTTTATTATGCGGACCGTGCGCACGTCATTTGCGCTGCCCGCCACAGTGAGAAGGTAGCTGGTAAGGTCTTTTATAACTTTAGTGTCCCAGAAGCGCAATCCCTTGACCACATCGTAGCTTATGTGGTTTATCCTGAATGCGTCCTCGATTTCCTTAGTCTGTATATTGGTCCTTACCAGTACTGCAAAATCCCCGTATTCCGCCTCTTTACAGCTTACCTTTGACTTAATATCGTCTGCGATAAAAGAGGCCTCTCCCATGGGACTGTCCAGCTGTCTAAAGCTTATTCTGTCACCTGCGGCCTTGGAAGTCCAAAGGGTTTTGGTTTTTCTGAGGCGGTTCTTGGAAATGACGGCGTTTGCGGCGGATAGTATATTGCCGGTGGACCTATAGTTTTCCTCCAGCCTTACCACCTTTGCACCGGGGTAATACTTTTCAAAGTCCAGGATATTGTAGATATTGGCCCCCCTGAAGCGGTAGATGGACTGGTCGTCATCGCCCACCACACAGAGATTTTTGTACTTGCTGGCCAGGAGCTTGAGAAGTGTAAACTGGGCAGTATTTGTATCCTGATATTCGTCCACCAGTATGTACTGAAAACGTTCCTGCCAGTGATCCAAAACATCGGGATATTCCTGAAAAAGGCGCACTGTATTCATGATGAGGTCGTCGAAGTCCATGCTGGCATTGCGCTTTAATGATGCCTGATAGGCCCTGTATATCTCAGCTACCATTTCCAGGGAAAAATCGCCTTTGCTGGCTTCTGCGAAGTTTTCCGGACTCATAAGCTCGTCTTTTGCGCGGGATATCTCTCTTGCTGTCATCTTTTCAGGATATCTCTTGGGATCCACAGACATATCCTTATAGACTTCCTTTAGCAGGGCCTTCTGGTCTGCGGCATCTGCTATTTCGAAATTGTCAGGATAGCCCAGAAGTCCTGCATGGCGGAATAATATCCTCAGGCAGGCAGAGTGAAATGTTGATACCCATATTCCGTCCGCATTCCCCTCCATTAATTCCCCTATGCGCTCCTTCATCTCTTTGGCGGCTTTGTTGGTGAAGGTCACTGCCAGAATATGCCAGGGCACCACGCCTTTTTCCTTCATGAGGTATGCCATTCTGCTCACTATGGTGCGGGTTTTGCCGCTACCAGCCCCTGCCAGGATAAGTACAGGCCCTTCAGTATGCAATACAGCGCTTTTTTGGGCTTCATTCAGTTCGGAGAAGATATCCATAGCTTCCTTTCCGGCAAGGCCTTTCTGGGATGTTTTTTGTTGCTGAGAATTGTATTTGTTTCAATAAAGGCATATTATTTAATAAACAATTTAAACACACCCATTTTGTACAGTAGCAGGAACTTAAGATTATAAGTATTGATAGCGGGCACAAGAGGTAAATATGGAGCAGGATACAGAAAAACTTTTGAAAAGCATAATGTCGGGCTTGAAGCGCATGGACAGCATAAGCATAGAGGACATTCCCAGCATAGACCTATATATGGACCAGCTCACCACCTTTATGGGGGCAAAGCTGAAAGCAACCAAGCGTTATGAGGTTGATAAGATTCTTACAAAGACTATGATAAATAACTATGCCAAGAACTCCATTTTGCCACCGCCCAACAATAAGAAATACGGGCGGCACCACATCATTATGCTGATTTTTATTTATTATTTCAAAAATGTGCTATCACTGCATGACATACAGAAGCTGACAAGCCCCCTCATACAGACCTACTTCAAAAAAAAAGAGGGGCTGTCTTTAGAGGACATATATGAGAATGTGTTTAAGTCTGCCTATGGACAGCTAGATGATATACAGCTTTTCGTAGAAAAGACTATAGAGGCTTCAGAAGAAATCTGTTCGAAAGCAAAAAAAGATGGCATGTCAGATGAGGAACAGGAATTCCTAAAGTATTTTTTCCTTATATGCTCACTTGCTTTCGATGCCTATGCAAAGCGGCTTATGATAGAAAAACTCATAGATCTCATGCCGGAAACAAAATAAAATTCCCTCAAACGCATAGCTGCCATGGGAACCATATAAGGGTCCTGAAGCTGCACAGCAGCTATGCGCATACTAGGTGATTATATATTACTTAGGCATAAAGAATTTCTGCAGGTCGGCCTCAGTGGTATCATTCCCTATGGTGATAAGCTCCGTGCCTGTGAGACGGGCGAACATAACTATATCTTTCCTTGTAAGGGACAGGGAGATGACTGAATGGTGGCCGCCGCCCGCATAGAGCCAGGCCGCCGCACCGGTCTTGAAGTCGGGCTTCAGCTTCCACATAAGCCTTGCCGTAGGCAGCTTAGGCATTGCTTCGGGCTGCTTCACCATTACGATGTCGGCGCAGATAAGGCGGAAGTGTGTGCCCATGTCTGCCATAGTGACCTGTATGGCATCCCCTGTCTGGCTGTCGAAGATGAGCCTAGCCGGATCTTCCTTGCCGCCTATGCTCAAAGGAATGACATCTATCACAGGCTTGGTGGCCGCAAACTGTACAGGCACTTCCAGCATGTGGGCCGCAAGCTCCAGTTCCTTGCCGGGAGTGAGGTCATAGGTATAGTCTTCGATGAAGCCGGTGGCGCCCTTGCGTCCTTCGGACATCTTCATAAGCACTGCGCTCAGTGCGGAGGTCTTGTAATCTCCTTCAGGTCCGAAGCCTATGCCCTTGCCCATGAGGTTCTGCACAGAAAGGCCGGGGAGCTGCTTTAAGCCATAGAGATCCTGGAAGGTGTCGGTGAATGCGCCTATTCCCTTCCTTTCGAAGAATTTCTCCATGGCGACCTCGTACTTTGCCTGCTCCTTCACGGCATCCAGGTTCTGGGTCTTCCTTTCGTACTTCTGGTCGTACTCGGCCATTTTGCGGTTTACTTCTTCCTCTGTCACCTGGCTTATCTGCTTCACCAGATCTCCTATGGCATAGTAGTTTACTTCCCAGCCATAGCGTATCTGGCTTTCAACCCTGTCTCCGTCCGTCACTGCCACATCCCTCATGTTGTTGCCGAACATGGCTACGCGCAGGTGCTTGGAATAGTCGATCGCCTTTGCTACTTCAGCAAAGCGGCGGATCTGGTCCACGGTGTCCTTATGACGGTAGAAGCCGACCACTACTTCGTGCGGGATATTCAGCCTTGACAGGATGAAACCATACTCCCTGTCGCCGTGGGCGGCCTGGTTCAGGTTCATGAAGTCCATGTCTATGGTTGCATAGGGAAGTTTTTCATTGGCCTGTGTATGCAGATGAAGCAGCGGTTTGGTAAGCTGCTGCAGACCCTTTATCCACATCTTGGCCGGTGAAAATGTATGCATCCATGTAATTACACCCACACAGTCGTCGTCATTGCTGGCTCTGCGGCACTGCTCTATGCAGCTGTCGGATGTGATGACTGTAGGCAGGAGCTCTACCTTGACCGTATCACTGAGCTGCTCGTTCAGGAATGAGGCCATCTTCTGGCTGTCTGCCGCCACTTCCTTCAGGGTCTCTTCCCCATAGAGGTCCTGGCTTCCTACGATGAAATAAAGTTTGCTCATGCATCCCTCCATTAATAAAAAATAGTTTATAAAAATGTTACGTGTATGAGAATCCCTTAAGGACCGTGCATTACGGCTAATGACAATCCAAACGGGAATTCCGCATCTAAATCAATCATCTACAGATATGAAGGCTTTATATGCCCTATATCCTTCATAGATATCGGACTTGCTTGTGACCTCCCAGGGGGCGTGCATAGAGAGAACTGCCATGCCGCAGTCCACAACATCCATGCCATACAGGGCCATTATATAGGCAATCGTTCCGCCGCCGCCCACATCCACTTTGCCCAGCTCCGCAGACTGATAGGCAACCCCGGCCTTCTCCAGAATGGAGCGCACGTATGCAAAATATTCCGCATTTGCATCATTAGAGCCGGATTTCCCCCTTGAGCCTGTGAACTTGCAGAAAACTATGCCTTTGCCAAAGTAAGAGGCATTTCTTTTGTCAAAATTGGATTCATACAGCGGGTCAAAGGCCGCATTTACATCGCTGGAAAGCATCCTGGAATTCTGCAGGCACTGCCTTAGCCTAAGGTCACTAAAGCAGCCCATGGAATCCATGAGCTCTGCCAGGGCATTTTCAAAGAACCTGGACCTCATGCCTGTTGCCCCCACGCTGCCTATTTCTTCCTTGTCCACCAAAAGGCAGACAGCGGTGCGCTTGACGCTTTTTACATCCAGAAAAGCCTGCAGGGACGTAAAAGCGCATACCCTGTCGTCCTGGCCGTAGGATAATATCATGGACCTGTCGAAGCCTGCATCCCTGGCCCTGCCGGCCGGAACCACCTCCAGTTCGGCAGATTGGAAGTCGCCTTCAGACATATCGTATTTTTCTGCGAGTATCTGCAGCACTGCCGCTTTTACCGCATCCTTTTCCGTATCCTTAAGAGGTATGCTGCCCACCAGAATATCCAGATTCTCGCCCTCTACCACCTTGCTGGCCTTCTTGTCCATTTGCTCCTGCGCAAGGTGGATAAGCAGGTCTGTCACGCAGAAAACAGGATCGTCCTCATCTTCTCCTATGCAGACCTCAGCTGTCGTGCCGTCCGTCTTCACTATTACCCCATGAATGGCCAGGGGCAGGGTGACCCATTGATACTTCTTTATGCCCCCATAGTAGTGGGTGTCAAGATAGGCAAGCTCTGCCTGTTCGTAGAGGGGATTCTGCTTGATGTCCAGCCTGGGCGAGTCTATGTGTGCCCCCAGTATCTGCAGCCCGTCCTCCAGGGGATTTTCGCCTATATTGAAAAGGGCTATGGTCTTTCCCATAAGTTCCGCATAGACCTTGTCTCCGGGCTTCAGCGCCGTTTTCTCATAGCGCAGCTTTTTTAAATCCCTGTATCCTGCGGCTTCTGCCTTCTCTACAGCTATATCAGTGCATTCGCGCTCGGTCTTTCCCCTGTCCAGAAAATCCCTGTAGTCCCTGCAGAGGACTTCTAATTCTTCTTTCTGCTCCTCGCTGTAGCTAAGCCAGGTATTCTTTTTGTCCATTTTGAATAAAACCTCCTTCAAATCATCATCCATCGATTTTCATTATGGTATTTGGGTCTATGGGCTTGCCTTGATAGTTCACTGAGTAGGAGAACTGTGGCACTTCCCCTACACAGCCGAATATATAAGTACCCCGCAGTACTTTTGTCCCCTCCTTGACCAGAGGAACCGTGACGTAGCGGTAGATGGAAAGATATTCATTCCCATGGTCTACTTCTACTATATAGCCCTGTTGCGGGTCGCTCACTATTTTTGACACTGTGCCGTCTCCCGATGCAACTATCCAGGCGCCGTCCCCCACTGTAAAGGTAATGGCTCCATCTTTGAATTCAGAAGGAGCAGAGATACTGCCAGATATGGGCAGGCCGGATGGGATATAGCTAAGCGATGCCGCTGTATCCGTCTGCTGCTCTATATAGGTCTTTGTATCCAGGGCGGTGTTGGCGGTCAGGAGCTCGTTCTGCAGCCTTTCATTGTCGGCATCCAGCATGAGGTTGACCTTGGTGACCTCCTCCAGCTGGGCATTAAGCGCCATTATCTGCATACGCTCGTCCTCTATCTGGCCGGCACTGTGGATAATATAAGCGACAGTGCCTATTATTGTAAATAGCGCCACTATGAACAGTATTATAAAGAAGTCCAGAGAGACCTTCAGCTGCCTCACGCCACTGGCATCGTCAGGGACAAAGAGTATGGTATATTTCCTGGGCCTTTTTTTCTTATTTTTCATGCTTCCTCATTATATCTTATATCTGCCCGAAGCTTCAGGCAGGCTTGCTCGTGTGTTTATTGCAATAGCCGCTTGCTATCAGACCAATCTTAGCACAGCTTACAAGAAACTTCTATACTTTTTTTAGAGTTTGTGCTAGTATGAGTGAATGTTGTTTTGCACTATATTATGGAGCCACAGGGTTAGGGCCTGTAGCGGATTAAGTTTTTCATTTTATTAAGTAATTCTGCTACAGTTACTTATTTAGCTACTGCTCCTGAAAGTGCTAATCTTTACTTGTCAGAAAATTAGGAGGAATTACGCAAATGGCACGATTCAAGAAGACCATGGACGGGAATGAGGCGGCGGCCCACGCATCGTATATCTTTACGGAAGTCGCAGCTATATATCCCATTACACCTTCGTCGCCTATGGCGGAGCACACAGACGAATGGGCCACGGAGGGCAGGAAGAATATCTTCGGCGATACCGTAAAGATTGTAGAAATGCAGTCTGAAGGCGGAGCGGCAGGTTCAGTTCACGGCTCTCTGGTAGCAGGCGCTCTTACCAGCACCTATACGGCATCCCAGGGACTGCTACTTATGATCCCCAATCTCTATAAGGTGGCTGGAGAAAGGCTTCCTGGGGTTTTCAATGTATCGGCCCGCTGCGTAGCCAGCCATGCCCTGAATATCTTTGGCGACCACTCTGATGTCTACGCATGCCGCCAGACCGGCTGCGCCATGCTCTGCGCGTCATCCGTGCAGGAAGTCATGGACCTGACCCCTGTATCATATCTCTCCGCACTGGAGGGCAGCCTTCCTTTCATCAATTTCTTTGATGGATTCCGTACTTCCCATGAAATACAGAAGATAGACTGCTGGTCCAATGAAGATTTCGAGGACATTCTTCCTAAGGATGCCCTGGAGCGTTTCAGGAATAATGCCCTGAATCCCAACCATCCCTGTGAAAAGGGCTCTGCGCAGAATCCTGACGTCTTCTTCCAGACCAGGGAGTCCTGCAATGCGGCCTATGACGATCTGCCGGCCATAGTTCAGAAATATATGGACAAGATCAATGAGAAGATAGGCACGGACTACAAGCTCTTTAACTACTATGGCGCTCCGGATGCAGAGCACGTCATCGTGGCAATGGGCAGCGTAAACGACACCATAGAGGAGACCATAGACTATCTCACAGCCAAGGGCGAGAAAGTCGGCCTCGTAAAGGTAAGGCTCTACAGGCCTTTCGATGTAGATGCGTTTATAAAGTCCCTGCCTGCCAGCGTAAAGACCATCTCCGTGCTGGACCGCACCAAGGAGCCCGGTTCCATCGCAGAGCCTCTGGCGCAGGATGTGATGTCCGCAGTAAGGGGAACTGCTTTCAAAGATACGCCCATCCTCTGTGGCCGCTATGGACTTGGTTCCAACGATACCACTCCTAACCAGATCGTGGCCGTATATCACAATACCGACCAGAAGGAATTTACCATAGGTATCATAGACGATGTGACACATCTCTCACTGGATGCGGGCGAGGATCTTGTGACCACTCCCGACGGCACTGTATGCTGCAAATTCTGGGGCCTGGGTGCCGATGGTACAGTGGGTGCCAATAAGAACTCCATAAAGATCATAGGCGACAATACAGACAAGTATGTACAGGCCTATTTCGACTACGACTCCAAGAAATCCGGTGGCATAACCATGAGCCACCTCCGTTTCGGCGACAAGCCCATTAAGTCCACCTACCTTATCCACAGGGCTAATTTCGTGGCCTGCCACAATGCGGCTTATGTCAGGAAGTACAACATGGTGCAGGAGCTGGTGGACGGCGGCACCTTCCTCTTAAACTGCCCTTGGACAGGGGAGGAACTGGAGCAGCACCTGCCCGGACAGATAAAGAAGTACATAGCAGACCACAACATCAAGTTCTATACCATAGATGGCGTAAAGCTCGGAATCGAATCCGGCATGGGACCTACGAGGATCAATACCATACTTCAGTCTGCCTTCTTTAAGCTTACAGGCATTATCCCTGAGGCGGATGCCATACAGCACATGAAGGACGCCGCAAAGAAGACCTACGGCTTAAAGGGCGACGAAATTGTGCAGAAGAACTGGAAGGCCATAGACCTGGGCGCGACCGGCCTTGTGGAAGTAAAGGTACCCGACAGCTGGAAAAATGCCAAAGATGAGGGTCTGGATTATCCTAAGGCCACAAAGGGTCCTAAGGAAGTCATAGACTTTGTAAATGATGTACAGATAAAGGTTTCCTCTCAGGAGGGAAATTCCATACCTGTTTCCATAGTACAGCGTCACACCGACGGCTCTACTCCTTCCGGCACTGCCGCCTATGAGAAGAGGGGCGTGGCCGTGGCCGTGCCTGTGTGGAATCCCGATAACTGCATACAGTGCGGCATGTGCTCTTATGTATGTCCTCATGCCACCATACGTACTGTTGCCCTTACAGAGGAAGAGGCCAAGAATGCTCCTGAAGGCATGAAGTGCAAGGATATGACTGGATTAAGCGGCTACAAGTTCTCTGTGGCGATCTCCGATATGGACTGCTTAGGCTGCGGCTCCTGCGCCAATGTCTGTCCCGGCATGAAGGGCAATAAGGCTCTGGAAATGAAGACCTTGGACGATAGCCTGAAGGCAGAGCAGAAGTACTTTGACTATGCGGTAGAGCTTCCTGAGAAGAAGGAAGTCATAGATAAGTTTAAGGTGGATTCCGTAAAGGGCAGCCAGTTCAAGCAGCCTCTCCTGGAGTTCTCCGGCGCATGCGCAGGCTGCGGAGAGACCCCTTATGCCAAGCTTATTACCCAGCTCTTTGGCGACAGGATGTATATAGCAAATGCGACGGGCTGCTCCTCCATCTGGGGCAATTCCTCACCTTCCACGCCTTATACCGTGAATAAGGAAGGCCATGGGCCCGCTTGGGACAATTCCCTCTTTGAAGACAATGCGGAATTCGGTTTCGGTATGAGATTGGCAGTAGATGCAAACAGAGCTACTTTAAAATCTTATGTTGAAAAAGTTCTTTCAAATCCGAACGCTAAACCTGACGTAAAAGAAGCTTTGGAAAGCGCTATGGCTCACTGGGAT
>JAGBNO010000132.1 GCA_017634355.1 Lachnospiraceae bacterium | reverse complement strand
TACATTCTGCTTGTCTTTTTGCCCGATAGAGCTGTTCAAAAATCAGTTACATAGCCCGCTATGCGCCTGATTTTTGAACAGCCCTCTCGGACAAAAATACAGCGCATTATGTACAAGTTATTTCTGAACAGTTCCTTAGGATCTGTAGACAATTGATCTAGTACATCGAATAATATGTAACTGGCTCAATTATATGATGTTGGTGGCAAAAGCAGTACGATTTGCAAAAACATAGTTTTTAGGAATAACAGTTTCAGATATGATAGAAAGCAGGGTGAGAGGTAATTCTGCATATTTACAATTATAAAATATATTAAAGGAGGAATCACATGTCGAAAGTAATTCTATTAAACGGCAGCGCGCACCAGCACGGCTGCACGGCCACTGCGCTGGATGAGATGACCAAGGTCTTTAATGAGGAGGGCATACTGACTGAACTCATACAGGTTGGAAGCAAGGCCATAAGGGGCTGTGTCGCCTGTGGCTACTGCGCAAAGAACGGGAAGTGCGTCTTTGACGACGACCTGGTGAACGAGGTAGCGCCGAAATTCGAGGCCGCAGATGGCCTCGTGGTAGGTAGCCCTGTTTACTATGCATCTCCCAATGGCACCATTATCTCATTCATGGACAGGCTTTTCTACAGCACTTCGTTTTCAAAGCAGATGAAGGTGGGGGCTGCCGTGGTCAGCTGCCGCAGGGGAGGAAATACTGCGAGCTTTGACGTTTTGAATAAGTATTTCACAATAAGCGGCATGCCTGTAGCACCCAGCACTTACTGGAATCAAGTGCACGGCTTTACGGCAGAGGATGTGAAGAAGGACCTGGAGGGGCTGCAGACCATGAGAAACCTCGCCAGGAACATGTCCTTTATGATTAAGGCCTTTGCTGAGGCAAAAAAGAACGGGGATTATCCGGAGATGGAGAGCGGCGTATGGACAAATTTCTCAGATGGGAAGTAGTATCCGCATAATAAAAAGCGATGATGTTGACCTATGCCATTATCTATGCTAAGATACAAACTCTCTGCCCGATCGTTTTGTCTGGGCAGAAGGTCGCTGTAAATGTCTTTCGCTCAGTTGCACGGTATCTAAATCATCTCCGCCGGCTGCTTAGCGAAAAGAAAAAGGAATCATAAGGAGAAGACAATGATAACAAAGGAAAAGAAGGAAGAGCTTATCAAGGCGTATGCTAAGAAGGAGGGGGACACCGGTTCCACGGAAGTCCAGGTGGCCATACTTACAGAGAGGATAAGGGAGCTCACGGAGCACTTAAAGGTAAATATACACGACCACCATTCCCGCAGGGGTTTGCTTAAAATGGTCGGTAAGAGGAGAAGGCTCCTTGCATATCTGAAGGCAAAGGATATAGAGCGCTACAGGTCCCTTATTGAGCGTCTTGGCCTTAGGAAATAATTTAAGCTTTATCTTTAAGAGAAAGGCGGGGATGATTATTCCCGCCTTTTAAGTGTGCCTATTATAGTCTTAGGTTTATGCCGCTATTCAGGATGCAGGAGATGAATATGGGCGGCTTTGAGAAGATGGTCCATGGCATTGCATGTCATGGGAATTGCAATAGCGTAATGATAGGAAACCGCTATTGCAGAAGATGAAGAGAAGCGCTGAAGAAGGAAGAAAAAGAAACAAAAGAAGAACAAGAAGGAGAAGTGATGGCTTATAAGACTTATTCAATGGAACTGGGCGGCAGGACGCTGTCCGTGGACATAGGCAGGGTAGGTGCCCAGGCCAACGGCTGCGCATTCATGCACTACGGCGAAACTACGGTCATGTGCACTGCAACTGCATCAAAAGCCCCGCGGGAGGATATAGACTTCTTCCCCCTTTCGGTGGACTATGAGGAAAAGTTCTACTCCGTGGGCAAGATGCCCGGAGGTTTCAATAAAAGGGAGGGCAAGGCGTCTGAGAATGCAGTGCTGACAAGCAGGGTGATAGACAGGCCCATGCGCCCGCTTTTCCCTAAGGACTACAGGAATGATGTGACACTCTGCGCCCTGGTCATGAGCGTGGACCCGCAGTGCAGGCCGGAGCTCGTAGGTATGCTGGGCTGCGCCCTGGCGACGACCATTTCGGACATACCTTTTGACGGACCCTGCGCTATGACGCAGATGGGATTGAAAAACGGGGAATTCATAGTGAATCCCTGCCAGAAGGACTGGGATGAGGGGGATCTCCGCCTCACCGTGGCGTCTGTAGGGCAGAAGGTGATAATGATAGAGGCCGGCGCAAATGAGATCTCAGATGAGAAAATGCTGGAGGCCATATACAAGTGCCATGACGTAAATCTTGAAATTATTGAGTTCTTCAAGAGCATACAGGCGGAAGCCGGCAAGGAAAAGAGTAGCTATGTAAGCCAGGCCATACCTGAGGAGCTGTTTGACAGGATTAAGGAAATAGTGCCGCCTGAGGAGATGGAGAAGGCCACTTTCAATGACGATAAGCAGGCAAGGGAGGCCGCAGTTTCAGAAGTAGAGGATAAGATAAGGGAGGCTTTAGCTGACAATGAGGAATGGACCCCTCTCATAGGCGAGGCGGTCTACCAGTACCAGAAGAAGACTGTGCGCAAGATGATATTGAAGGATCAGAAGAGGCCTGACGGCAGGGGGATAAAAGAGATACGTCCCCTGGCGGCGGAAGTTGATTTGATTCCCAGGGTACACGGCTCTGCCATGTTCACGAGGGGACAGACTCAGATCTGCGATGTCGTGACCTTGGCGCCCCTGACTGACAAGCAGAGGGTGGACGGCTTAGACGTGAATATTACTGAGAAGAGGTATATACATCAGTACAACTTCCCCTCATATTCAGTGGGTGAGACCAAGCCCAGCCGCGGCCCCGGAAGGCGTGAGATAGGCCATGGAGCCCTGGCGGAGAGGGCTATGCTCCCTGTGCTGCCGACGCCTGAGGAATTCCCCTATGCAATAAGGGCAGTATCCGAGACCTTTGAGAGTAACGGCTCTACATCCCAGGCCTCCATCTGTGCGTCATGCATGGCCTTAATGGCCGCCGGCGTGCCCCTAAAGAAACAGGTGGCGGGAATTTCCTGCGGGCTCGTTACGGGCGATACGGACGACGATTATATAGTGCTCACGGACATACAGGGCCTGGAGGACTTTTTCGGAGACATGGACTTCAAGGTCGCGGGAACCCATGACGGCATTACCGCCATACAGATGGATATTAAGATACACGGGCTTACCCGTCCCATAGTGGAGCAGGCCATTAGGCAGTGCCACGAGGCCAGGGAGTATATAATGAATGAGGTCATGACCCCTGCAATAGCAGAGCCCAGGCCTCAGGTGGGCAAATATGCGCCAAAGATCATCCTTACGCATATTGACCCTGAAAAGATAGGCGATGTTGTGGGCCAGCGCGGCAAGACCATCAATGAAATACAGGCCCGCTGTGGCGTGACTGTCAATATAGAGGACGATGGCTCTGTCTCCATATGCGGCGAGGACAAGGCCAACATGGACAAGGCCATGAACTACATACGCACCATAGTCACGGAGTTTGAGGAAGGAAAGATGTACGAGGGCGACGTAGTCTCCATTAAGGAATTCGGCGCCTTCATAGAGTTTGCCCCAGGCAAGGAAGGCATGGTGCACATAAGCAAGATGGCCAACAGGCGCATAGCCCATGTGGAGGATGTGCTGACCCTGGGCGACCATGTAAAGGTTAAGTGCCTCGGCAAGGATAAGCTTGGCAGAATCAGCTTTTCTCTAAAGGATGCGAGGTAGGAGCTTTTAGGAGCATGGGCAGATAGCTTATTATCTGTTGCAGGTAGGCCGGCATGGCGTGGTGCTATGCCGGCCTATTTTTACAGTGCGCCTTCAGGGCGGGCAGGGGGGAGCGTACACCTGCGCCGCCGCATTAGAGCGGCAGGTAGTGATTATATTTTCTAAATATGTTATTATAGTAAATAGCATCTTAAGATAGCTTTTGGGTACTGAGGGAGAATGGTCTTTTTCCGGCAGTCCCTTTAAGCGGCTAAAGCGGCGGAGGTGGTAATATGGCTATTACTGAATGTGGGCATGGGCATCTTTATGATACTGATGTCTATTCGTCATGCCCATATTGTAACGGTGGCATGAATGTCATTAATTTTAATGCAGGACCGCCCGACAGGTCAGGTGTTGGGGGGACTGCGCCCGTAGCAGGCGGATACGGACCGTCCGGCGGCTCTGATATGGGCCTTTCCCAAGGTGGGCCGGACAAAAGCGGCTTAAAGACTTCCGTGGGGAAAACCGCCCCTGTCAGTGGCGGGGTGGGGAAGACAGCCCCCGTAGGCATGATGGAGGAAATAGGGAAGACCGAGGTAGTGGGAAGGCTTAAGGATGCAAAGCGGGAGCCTGTGGTAGGCTGGCTTATATGTATAGACGGGCCGGAAAAGGGTAAGGACTATAGGCTTTATCCGAGGCAGAATACCATAGGGCGGGACGAGGGGATGGATGTCGCGATAATGGAGGACAAGGCCGTGTCCAGGGAGGCCCAGGCGAGGCTTGCTTTTGACCAGAGGCATTTGGCATATACGCTCATACCGGCTGAGGGCACCAATGACATATATTTAAATGACGAGCCTGTCTATGTGCCTCTTAAGCTGAACCCTTACGACTGCCTGGAATTCGGCAAGAGCAAGTTCCTCTTTGTGCCCTTCTGCGGGAATAGATTTGACTGGGAAAAAGGACTGAAGTGCTAAGGAGCTGTCCACAAATAACTTATGAACAGCTCCTAAGGAAAGTGGTGGCCTGATGGGTCTTTTTGGATGGCTTAGGAAAAAGGAAAAGCAAACACAGGAAGGAGAGGGGAAAAGCAATGACAGATCCTCGATTTCCAACACACAGGCTCCTGAAGCTGAAATACCTGACGCCGGAAGCGGAGAAAAGGGAAAAAAGCGGCTTTCATACAGCGTGGCCAATCTTCAGGGCGTAGGCAGGAGGGAGAGGCAGGAGGATTCCTTTGCATTTGTAAATGCCATAGATACAGGGCGCATGGAGAGGGAAGGGCTCTACTGCATAGTCTCTGACGGCATGGGGGGCATGGAGGGCGGAAAGGCGGCAAGCGAAAGGGCGGTTTCCGTGCTCACAGAGGACTTCCAGGGACTTGACCGGAAGGGGGATTTGCCTGGCTCTATGCTCAAGAGTATGCAGAGGGCCAATGACGAGGTCTTTTCTATGCTAAAGGGGAAGGGGGGCTGCACAGCTGCAGTTTGCCTTCTTTTCGAAGAAAAGCTGTATGCAATGAGTGTGGGCGACAGTTTCATTTTCCTCCTGCGTGACGGCAAGCTCTGTAAGGTGAATAGGGAGCATAACCGCATGAACGAGCTATACATGGAGTCGATAAGGGAAGGCTTTCCGGATCCCTATAGGGCGAGGCAGGACATTGAGGCGGCCGCCCTCACGCACTATATAGGAATGCCGGTGCTTGATGATGTGGACCTACTTCGGCGGCCATTGAAGCTCAAGGACGGGGACAAGCTGCTACTATGCTCTGACGGCGTGGGGGGAGTCATAGCGGAGGAGGAGCTTTTCAGGGTTCTTTCTGAGCTGAGCCCCAGCGCGGCATGTATGGAAATGGATTTTTTGATCCAGGGGAAGAGGCTTCCGAGCCAGGACAATTATACGGCATTAGTGGTGCAGTGCAGCTGTACATCTTAAAGGAAAGTAGTTTCCTTAAGACAGATTTTATGAAAACTCCCTTAAAAAAACTGTCTACAGGGTTGTTTTTGCCATACTCTCTACGGCTGCGTTTTCCTATTTGAAATGGATATTTGTCATACGTAATATGCACCAGTTATTTCTGGACAGTTCCTTGGTCGGATATTGTAAAAGTCACCGCAATAGAGGATCCGAGTACTGTAGAAGGGCAAGTCAGATATTGCAAAAAACCACCGCAATAGAGGAGGTATTAAATCATGATGAAGAAGCTGATTAAGAGATTTTGTGCTGCTTTTCTGGCGTTGGGGCTTATAGCTATGAATACCCTGCCCGTACTGGCATCGGGCTTTGACAGCTCTGTGAAGGAGGGGGTCGCTGCCATAGCTACCTACATAGAGATAGCCGACGAGCAGGGCATATACAGTTCCGGCACCTGTTTCTTTGTAGGGGACCTGAATAAAAACGCCGAGTACCTTGTGACTAATTACCATGTGATAGCCGACTATTATGAGAACGGGGAGGGCAGGACTATAGACTACTCTCCGGGAGACGGCTATACCTACCCCTTGAGGCTCTCCATGAGGGTATATTACGACCAGGATAGCTATGACGAGGCCTATGTGGTGGAGTGCGATGCGAAGAAGGACCTTGCGCTCCTGCGGCTGGACAGCCCCACTAACAGGCGGCACACCCTGCCCATCCTTGCCCCCACTGAGGACATGGTGGGCTCTACCGTGTACGCCGTGGGCTATCCCGGAACGGCAGACAATCCTTACTATGCGCCGGTCTCTACCTGGGGCATAGGAGACATGACTGTCACACAGGGGGCGGTGAGCAGGCTTCTCACCACCAAGGGCACGGGAGTCAAGGCCATACAGACGGACGTACAGATACAGCATGGCAATTCCGGCGGCCCTATGGTGAATACAAAGGGGCAGGTCATAGGAGTGAATTCAGGGGCCTACATACAGGCTGACGGCATAGAGATAGAGAATGTTAACTATGCCATAGATGTGAATGAGCTGATCCCCATCCTCGACAGGAACGGGGTCCCTCATCCGAGTGGGGGCGGCTCTTTCCCGATAATAGGCGTAATAGCGGCCGCAGGGATAATATTTATTATAGTTATAGTGCTGGTTCTGGTCCTTGTTAGCAGTAAGAATAAAAAGTCCAGGACCCCTGCGGCAGGCCCGGTGCGCCAGGGGGCTGTGGGGGGAGCGAACGGCGCAAATGCCGCCGCAGCAAATGCGGCCAATGCGGCCCAGGGAATTCCGGCCGTGCGCTCCCTTTCGGTGCAGCATAATGGCCAGAGGGTATCTTTGAAGGACAGGCAGATCATGGTGGGGCGTGACAGGGAGAGCTGTGCCATAGTTTTTAAGGAGGGGACTCCGGGGGTCAGCGGGAGGCACTGCAACATCGCTTATGACAGCGCGAGCGGCGACTTCCTCGTGACCGACCTTAAATCTACTTATGGAACTTTCCTTGCGAATGGCCAGAAGCTTGAGGCCGGGCAGGCCTACCGCCTGCGTCCCGGCGATTCTTTCTACCTTGGGGAAGCGGACAATGCCTTAAGGGTGGAGCTTGCGTGATATGGTACTGGACGTATATGCGCTTACGGATCCCGGCGGCAGGGATCACAACGAGGATAGCATAGCTTATGAAATAGAGGGCGGCAGGGGGCTGTTTGTGGTGGCTGACGGCCTCGGAGGCCATGCCCATGGGGAGGCCGCATCAAAGGAGGCCGCAGACTGTTTCATGGAAGCTTTCCGCCACGGCAGGGGGGATGTGGATCCTGCGGCCTGGCTAAGGGACATCTGCGGCCTTGCAAATGAGGGTGTAATGAAGCTGCAGGAGAAAAGCGCAGGCCAGATGAAGACCACTGTGGTTGCCTTATATATAGAAGACGGCGAGGCATTCTGGGCAAATGTTGGGGACTCCAGGCTCTATTACCTGCATGAGGACGAGATAGCCCATGTGACGGCCGACCACTCCGTGTCCTATATGAAGTACAGGGCGGGTGAGATCAGCAGGGCACAGATAAATAGGGATCCGGATCAGTCATCCCTCCTTAGGGCGCTTGGAAATAATGAAAAGCATGAACCTGACTTAAATTCCGTGCCCGGCAGCCTGTCGGACGCTGATGGCTTCTGCCTATGCTCCGATGGGGTCTGGGAGTACTGCTATGACGAGGAGATCCTGATAGATTTCCTCAAGGCTGGGAATGCGAGGGAATGGGGCGAGCTTTTGCTGCGCAGGGTCCTATCCAGAGTATCTGGGGGAAATGACAACTTTTCAATTCTTACTGTAATCGTAGGTCACTAATAAGTTTACATAATATTGGAGGCGATGATGGGTGACAGGAGCAAATATCCCATGGCGCTGCCCGAAGGGACGGCAATAGGCGGCCAATACATCATTGGGGACGTCCTGGGGCAGGGCGGATTTGGCATCACATATACGGCAGAGGACTACCAGACTAAACAAAAGGTGGCCATAAAAGAATACTTCCCGGATGGCATGGCCATAAGGTCGGGAAAGAACCAGATCACGCCTCTGTCGGGGGAAAAGGAGGAAAACTACCGCTATGGTATGGAGTGCTTCCTTCTGGAGGCGAAGACCTTGTCAGAATTCCTGAATACGCCTGAGATAGTGCGTGTGCTGAAGTATTTTGAAGAAAATGGCACAGCCTACCTATGCATGGAGTATGTGGAAGGGGAGAGCTTCGATGAGTATTTGAAAGAGAAGGGAGGGCATATTTCATTCGAAGATGCCAAGAGGTGCCTCATACCCGTGATGGATGCGCTTTCAAAGGTGCATGAGAAAGGGATCATACATAGGGATATATCCCCGGACAATATTTTCATTACGGATTCAGGGCAGATCAAGCTTCTGGATTTCGGTTCTGCCCGCTATTCCCTAGGCGACAGGAGCAAGAGCCTGGATGTGATATTAAAGCCCGGTTTCGCCCCAAAGGAGCAGTATACGAGGAGAGGGCGGCAGGGTTTTTACACGGATGTATATTCGCTGGCGGCTACCATGTATTTTGCGCTGACAGGTGAGCGTCCGCCGGACTCTATAGAGCGTCTGGACGAGGATACGCTTATCCCTCCCTCGCAGAAGGGGGTGGCCATACCGCCTGAGGCCGAGGCGGCCTTATTAAAAGGGCTTTCGGTGTCCGTACATGCCCGCTATCAGACAGCGGCGGAATTCAAGGCGGGCATACTGGGGGAAGTCCCGGTAGAAAATTATGTTAACCAAATTCCCATAGTAAAGAGCGGCGAGCTGGAAACAACTGGGCTGAATGTGCCGGATGCGGTGGGAAATACCGCAGGCATGCAAGGCGCGGTGGGAAATACCGCAGGTGTACAAGGCATCACGGGAAATACCACGGGCATGCAAGGCGCTATGGGAAATACCGCAGGCATACAAGGCACTGCAGGAAATACCGCAGGCATGCAAGGTGTCACGGGAAATACCGCAGGCATGCAAGGTGCGGCTGGCAATGCAAGAAATTCAAAAAGCTCCACGCCGAAATGGCTTATACCGCTTCTGGCAGGAGCCGGTGTTTTTGCGCTCTTAATTATCATAGGTGCTGTTACCCTGATTTCCAGGCTCCTTAAGAAGGAAGTGCCTGCTGAGCCTACAGGCAATCAGGTTGCAGAGAGCGAAGCAGGGCCTGTATATCAGGCACCGGCGGGCGGGGATTTCCTTGAAGGCGTGGCTGAAGGCGGCAGCACTGCAGGGGGCGCGGCAGGAGGACTAGTCACCGCCACTGGTTCCATGCAGCACTATGAGGATGCGGAGAGAGGTTTTTCCCTGGACTATCCGAATGGGGTGGATTTATACACGCTTAAAAATCCCGATCTCGTAGCCATAACGAACGCAACTGGCGACGATATGACTTACTATGTGATAGCGGGCTATATATTCCGCACAGGGTCTGACCTCGGATCAGCCCTCCCTGAGCCGGGGACCGTCTCCTTCGGTACCGGGGATGCGGCTGTCTACTCAGCATACGACTTCAATACCATGATATCAGATGAGGGGGCTGAGTTCCTGAATCATTGGCTGGACGGGGCCGATGAGAAGATTGTCATAAATGATGTGAAAGAGGGCAGCTTAAACGGCCAGGATGCCTACCTCATTGACATGGGGGATATGAGGAAGATGTATATCGTGCAGGGGAAAGGGGATTTCGGCTGCTATGTGGTTTATTACAGGGTAGATAAAAATGCGGGGAACGCACAGGATTTAAAGAAGATCTGCGAGGATATTGCAGACAGCTTCACCGTAAACGGAAGCTATCAGGAGGACGGCTATGACATGTATGAGTCAAAAGAGGCCGGCATACGCTTCCTTTTAAGCGGCCAGTCATTAAAAGGCGGGGCTGTGGAGAATTACGGTGACCATATAGCGATCTATCCCGTGAAAGATGTATATGACAAATACTATTGCACTATCTGGAAGAGCCCTTACGACAGCTCCGATGATCTGGAAAAGGTCTGTCAGGCCAGCATATCTTCAACCTTGGAGGGCGCAGAGGAGTATAAATATACGAGTGACTGCGTGCCGAATACATACGGACGCTACAAAAGCTGGGCAGTAGAGGCGGATTACATGGTGTCGGGGGAATCCTACCATATTACCGGAGCGCCGGTGCTGGCGGATAATGATTACTGGAGATGGAACATAATCAGTACCCCTGAGTATGTGGGAAATGGCGGAGGTTCTGCGCTATATAATGACCTCATGATGTCTTTTTGCGTGGATACTGCCAGCACTATAGACACGGCCGGGATAAATGGAGATGATGTCATCAGCACAGCTAATTGGGCTGTCGGACAGGGAGGCCTAGCAGATGACGGCTATGACCCTTACGCCGACTATATTTTCCCCTACAGCGACATAAATAAGCTTACTGACAGCGATATAAAGGGCATGGATGCCATGGTGCTCTGCTATGCCAGAAATGAGATATTCGCCCGCCACGGAAGGAAGTTTGCGTCCAGGGAGCTGCAGGAATACTTCAATGGCTGCGCCTGGTATGCCCCGCTCTACGAGCCGAATGAATTTGGCATAGGCGACCTTAGCGAGGTGGAAAAGTACAATGTGAACTTCCTGCAGGAAAAGGAGAAGAAGCTGGGGCAGTACATACCAAAATAAAGCATCTTGCACAATATGAATTCTTGATATAGAATGGCTTTTTATACTCAGTAAGGGAGTTAAATACCCTTACTGGGCATAAAAGGATGCGGCCGGCGGCGCAGGCTCATTAAGGAAATGGCAGGACGTTTCGTTAATGAGCCTGATCGTGTGCGGCAGACAGATTTTGATATTCCCTTACGAGGGGCTGAATGTATACACCTATAGCAAAGGAATTGTAACTATCTAATACAGGAGAAAAGGATTATGTTCAAAATTATTAGTTCAAAGATGCTCTGCGAGAATATTTCCCAGATCGTATTTGAGGCCCCGCGCATAGCGAAGAGCTGCGAGCCGGGGCAGTTTGTCATAGTCAGGTCCGATGAGACTGCGGAACGCATACCGCTCACCATTAGCGACTATGACAGGGAGAAAAAGACCATTACGATAACCACACAGATAGTGGGGCAGTCTTCCATGAAAATAGCTTCTTTCAAGGAAGGCGATGCCTTTGCGGACGTGACAGGACCCCTGGGGCAGCCCTCAGAATTCGTGAATGAGGACATAGAGGAAGTCAGGAAGAGGAACTACCTGTTTGTGGGCGGTGGCCTCGGCACGGCACCTGTATATCCTCAGATAAAGTGGTGCAGGGAACACGGCGTGAATTTCGACGTGGTCATAGGGACTAAGTCCAAAGATACCTTGATAATGGAAAAAGAGTTTGAGGCCGTGGCAGGGGAGCACTATTTCCTGACGACTGACGACGGCTCCTATAAGCATAAAGGGGTAGTTACAACCGTTATGGACGAGCTCATTGCTGAGGGCAGGCACTACGATGTCTGTGTCGCCATAGGCCCCATGATAATGATGAAGTTTGCGGCGCAGACTGCGCTTGCGGCGGGCATACATACCATAGTTTCAATGAATCCCATAATGGTGGACGGTACCGGCATGTGCGGGGCCTGCCGCCTCATGGTAGGGGGAGAGGTGAAGTTCGCCTGCGTGGACGGGCCTGAATTCGATGCGGCAAAAGTGGACTTTGACGGAGCTATGAAGCGCATGGCCCTTTATAAGACTGAAGAGGGCCGGGCCTATCTGAAGGCTAAGGAAGGGGATACGCATAAAGGCCCCTATCACAGAGAAGCGTAATCTGCCGTTTATAATGAGTATAAACACAAAGGAGATGTTCAGATGGAATTAGACATGATGAAAAAGGTGCCGGTAAGGGAGCAGGACCCGCTTGTCAGGGCAAAGAACTTTGAGGAGGTCTGCCTGGGATACAATGAAGAAGAGGCCAGAAGCGAGTCCATGCGCTGCTTAAACTGCAAGAATCCCAAGTGCGTTGAGGGCTGCCCCGTCTCCATAGACATACCTGGGTTTATAGCCAAGGTAAAGGAAGGGGACTTTAAGGAGGCTGCGGCCATAATAGCCGAGTCCAGCGCACTTCCGGCGGTGTGCGGCAGGGTCTGCCCGCAGGAGAGCCAGTGCGAGGGCAAGTGCATAAGGGGCATAAAGGGCGAGAGCGTATCCATAGGAAAGCTGGAACGCTTTGTGGCTGACTGGGCCCGTGAAAATGGGGTAAAGCCTGAGGTACATGCGGAGAAAAAGGATAAAAAGGTGGCTGTCATTGGTTCCGGTCCATCCGGCCTTACCTGTGCGGGCGACCTGGCCAAAATGGGCTACGACGTGACTATCTTTGAAGCATTGCATAAGGCCGGCGGGGTACTGGTCTATGGCATACCTGAGTTCCGTCTGCCAAAGGACAAGGTGGTGGAGCCTGAGGTAGAGAATGTTCGCGCCCTGGGAGTCAAAATAGAGACAGATGTGGTCATAGGAAAGGCCGTCACCATAGATTCCCTCTTTGATGAGGAGGGCTTTGATGCTGTCTACATTGCATCCGGAGCGGGACTTCCCAGATTTATGAATATCCCCGGAGAACAGGCCCTGGGGGTATATTCCGCCAATGAGTTCTTGACCCGGAATAACCTCATGAAGGCCTTCAGGGAGGACTATGACACTCCCATTGCAAGGGGGAAAAAGGTGGTAGTAGTGGGCGGAGGAAATGTGGCCATGGATGCCGCCAGGACTGCCCTAAGGCTGGGAGCCGAAGTCCATGTAGTCTACCGCCGCTCTGAAAAGGAGCTCCCCGCAAGGGCGGAGGAAGTGCATCATGCAAAAGAGGAGGGGATCATATTTGACCTTCTGCAGAATCCGGTGGAGATACTGGAGAACGAGGACGGCTGGGTAAGGGGCATAAGGATAATAAAAATGGAGCTGGGAGAGCCGGACGAGTCAGGCCGCAGGAGCCCCGTCGAAATTCCGGGCTCTGAATATGAGATAGAGTGCGATACTGTCATAATGTCGCTGGGGACTAGCCCCAACCCCCTTATTTCTTCTACCACAAAGGGGCTTGAGACGAACAGGAAAAAGTGCATAGTCGCCAATGAGGAAGACGGAGCGACCAGCAGGAAGGGAGTCTTTGCAGGCGGGGATGCCGTTTCAGGGGCGGCTACGGTCATACTTGCCATGGGCGCCGGCAGGGCCGCCGCCAGGGGCATAGACAGGTACTTAAGTTGATCTGCCCTAAGTGCGGAACTGAATACAGGGAGGGCTTCACGCAGTGCGCCTACTGCAAGATAGACCTCGTGGAAGCGCTGCCTGAGGGAGTGGACGCAGATGAGCTATATAGGAGGCACAGCGAAGAAGAGGCCCTATATGGCACACAGGAAGGAATGGCCGCCGCCCATTCAGATGCTGCAATAAGTGATGAGGACGGGGCAGGGCCGGAGGCAGATGGCGCTGATGGCCCCATTCCCTGGACAGAGGAGGAGCTTAGGGCCGCGGCAGAGGAAATGAAGGCGGAGGCTGTGGCTTCTGTGGGCATTTTCAGGACAGCCAGGTCCAGGGCAGAGGAAATGCAGTCTTCAGGCGTAACACTCGCCATGGTAGGGGGGCTGGGGCTATTTGCCATAGTGCTTTTAGCTTTGAATGTATTTCCCATAGGGCTCTACGGCCCAGGCCGCTATATAACATTCTGCACTATGGGAGCCCTGTTTTTGGGTTTTCTGGTAGTCGGAGTGCGCTCTTTAAGGAAAGTAAAGGCTTTGAATGAAGAGGCCGATAGGGAAGAAAAGCAGACAGAGGAAATCGTAAGCTGGTATAAAGAGGTCTATGGAAATGTAAGTTTACATAACTCTGGAGAAACTGGAAAACCCATACAAGAGACAGAAGACGGCTTACATAACACGGGTGGACTGAAAGAATCTGCAGAAAATGGAAATGGTTTACATAATGATGAAAGACTGGTAGATTCTATAGAAAATGAAAATGATTTACATAATGCCGAAGAACTAGAGAATTCTATAGAAAATGAAAATGATTTACATAATGTCGAAGGGCTTGAAGATTCTGTAGAAACTGAAATTGGTTTACATAATGCTGAAGGACTGGAAGATTCTATAGAAAACGGAGATAGTTTACATAATACGGAAGAAACCTATAGTTTTTCGGAATCGGATGATTATTTCTCTATTGCCTCATTGATGAAGGAGAGGATAGGAGAAAAGTATCCTGACCTGGACCCTGCTTTCCTGAATTTTCTAGTGGACAGGCTATATACGGAAATATATGAAGATTGAGGTGCTATCTGCAGGGAAGATAAGGGAGAAGTGGCTTCAGGGCGGCATAGCAGAGTACCTAAAAAGGCTGTCCCGGTATGGCAGGGTGTATGTGACAGAGGTGGAGGACGGACCCGGACCCAAGGAAGAGGCAGAGCGTATGCTTAAGCTAATAAGCGGCGGCGCCAGGGTCATAGCCCTTTCTATTGATGGGGAGAGGCTTTCTTCCATAGAACTGGCAGAGAGGATAGAGAGAGAGGCAGTATCGGGGAATAGCCACCTTATTTTTATGATAGGAGGCCCTTGGGGCATGGACGAGTCCCTTTTAGAGAGGGCGGACTGGTGGCTTAGTTTTTCTGCAATGACCTTCCCGCATCCTCTGATGAGGCTTATCCTGCTGGAGCAGATATACAGGGCATTTCGCATTATGAAGGGGGAACCCTACCACAAATGACCATAGAGACCTTGATGCAGACAGATGCAGAACATATACGCAATGTCTTTGGGCAGTATGATATTTTTGCAAAGAAAATAGAAAAGCGCTACGGCGTGTCCCTGGTGCTGAGGGACGGGCGCATACAGATAGGCGGCGGGAAAAGGGCCGTAGCAAGGGCCAAGACGGTGCTGAATGAGCTTTTGCAGCTATCTTTAAGCGGAACTATGATAGAGGAACAGAAGGTGGATTATATAATGGATATGGAAGATAAGGGCATATCCGTTTCCATAAGGGAAGTAGAGGAGGATTTGATCTGCCACACGGTGCAGGGGAGGCCGGTGAAGCCCAAGACGCTCGGACAGAAGCAGTATGTAGATGCCATAAGGGACAGGATGATAGTCTTTGGCATAGGGCCTGCCGGCACGGGCAAGACCTACCTCGCCATGGCCATGGCGATTACGGCATTCAAGAGGGAAGAGGTCAGCCGCATAATACTTACGAGGCCTGCCATAGAGGCAGGGGAAAAGCTGGGATTCCTGCCGGGGGACTTGCAGAGCAAGGTGGACCCATATCTCAGGCCGCTCTATGATGCCCTGTATCAGATAATGGGGGCGGAGAGCTTCCTTAAGAATATGGAGAAGGGGCTTATAGAGGTTGCCCCCCTCGCATACATGAGGGGGAGGACATTGGACAATGCCTATATAATACTGGATGAAGCCCAGAATACTACCCAGGCGCAGATGAAGATGTTTTTAACTCGCATAGGCTTCGGCTCCAAGGTAGTGATAACGGGGGACAAGACTCAGAAAGACCTTGCGGAGGGCACAGTTTCGGGCTTGGACATGGCTGAGAGGGTACTTAAGGGCATAGATGAGATTTCTTTCCAGTACTTAAGCAGCCTCGATGTGGTGCGCCATCCGCTTGTGCAGAGGATAGTCAAGGCCTACGAAGACTACGAAAGTTTACATAATAATGGAAGCGGCCACAATAGGGAGCTTCACAATAGAGAACTTCACAATAGAGGTGCCTCTGCCTTTAAGGCAGATGGCAGGGCAGATGCGGCTAAAAAGCGTCGCAATGAGGGCCCTGTGGCTAAGGCAGACGGCAAAGCAGATACAGTGAGAAGCCATAGCAATGAAAGAGCTCATGCTTTTAAGACGGGCAGCAAGATAGATATAAAAAAAGGCCATCGCAGCAAGGGAGCTACTTATGATCCAGAGAGGAATGGCAAGTTAAATAGAGGGAGGTTCCATGGCGGGAGCAAGACCCGGAAGAAAGGCCGGTGATAAGAGGAACTTTCTGCCTGCCGCACTCTGCCTGATACTTATACCCCTCTCTCTCATTGGCACCTTTGCGCTTTCCCTATACAAGGGCGCATCGGGGATGGTCGCCGCCATGAATGCCGCACTGGTATTCCTGCTCACAGGATGCTTTCTTTTTTCAGTCCTGGACGGGGGAGTGCTCACGGAGAAGACTTTAATAAAGACAGGCCGCCCCAGGTATTTTTTTTATGTGGCCATAGCAGGGATGGTATTGTCGCTTACATCCGGCATACTGCCGGAATTTATGATTCCCTTTGCGGCTGTGGGCTTTCTTTTGTTTTCCTTAGGTGATATGGGATCGGCCCTCGCAGGGCTGTCCTGCTATGTCGGGACATCCATGCTCATTTTAAATGAGAGCGGGCTTTATTTTTTTGAGCTCTTTTCCCTGGGCGTGATACTCCTAATTCTTTTCAAGAACAGGCGGGATGAGGAAAAGTGCTTTTTCAGGCTCATAATATATGCCCAGTGTGCGCTTATTTCCTACCTTGCCATAAGTTTCCGCCTGAATATGGACTTTTCTCCGGCAACCGTGCTCTCCCCTCTGGTGGGGCTTTTCCTCGACATAGTAGTGGTTCTCATAACCATTCCTAAGGTTGACCCCCTGCGCCATGCGGACGAGCGCTTCCTTAGGGCCATAGGAGACCCTGAATTCGAGCTTTTTCAGGAACTCAAGGAAAAAGATATAGATGAATTCAACAGGAGCCTGCATACTGCGGTGCTGTCAGAGAGGATTTCCCTGCATATAGGGGCAAATGCCCGCATTACCAAGATTTTGAGCTTTTACCATAGGATAGGCGCCCTGCGCGGCACTAAGAGCAGCCTGGATGCCAAGTCCCTTGCGATACTCAGGGAAAAAGGCTTCCCTGAGGACATTAGGAAGGCCCTGTCATCCTACTGGGGCTGCAGGGGCACTCACCTCACCAGGGAGGCCGCGGTAGTGAGGCTGATGGACGAGGTGGTAGTGGCAGTGCATTCCGTGCAGATGGGAAAGGGCCTGCCTGACGGCTTCGTTGCGACGGAGTGGATGTCGGGCGACAATATCACTGTAAAGAGCGTGCTGGAGGGCATGGCCAAGGGGCTCATGAACAGGCAGGAGATACTCTTATCCGACCTGTCAATAAGGGATTTAAATATTATAAGAAAAAGGCTGTTGGCGGAAGAGAGCATGCACTATTATGGCTTGCTGAGATGGTAGCTATATATGTCATATTATTTTGATGTGGAAGCCGGTGCTGAGACGGAGCTGCCGGTTGAGGATATCTTAAAAAGCGTGGCGGATGAGGCTTTATCGGAATTGGGCTGTCCATATAAGGCGGGCCTTTCGCTTAGCCTCGTCACGGAGGATACCATTAAGGAGAGGAACAGGGAATTCAGGGGCAGGGACAGCGTAACTGACGTGCTGTCCTTTCCTATGCAGAGTTTTCCTGAACCCGGAGATTTTTCATGCTTTGAGGAAGGGGATCCGGAGGCCTTTGACCTTTCCACAGGGGAACTGGTCCTCGGCGATATAGTTATCTGCACTTATCGCATGAGGGAGCAGGCAGAGGAATACGGGCATAGCGAGAAGAGAGAAATGGCTTTTCTAATCGCCCATAGTGTGTTACACTTATGCGGATTTGACCATGAAGCGCCAGAGGATGCCGCCCTTATGGAAGAGTGGCAGGAACAGATCCTGAATAATCTTGGGATCTATAGGTAGCGCTTGCAATAGAGGAGGACATAAGTTGAAATTCAAATATATACGCCCTTTGGCCCTTTTGTGCTCTTTCACCCTTGCGCTCAGCGGCTGCGGGGCCGCCGCCGGTTCTGCGGGCTCAACAGCGGCAGATGTAGAGACAGGGGAGGAAGAGGTTGCAGACAAGGATGCCTATGCCGACTTTGAGGCGGAGACCCATGCGGTCTCACAGGATGCGCCGCTTAATCCCAGCGGCCTTGTGGGGGAATATGGGCATACTTCCAGCTATGACCTGCCCAGGGAGACTAAGGGGGATAAGGTCAGGAGCTATTTGAGCGGCAAGTGGGTGGACAAGGAAAAGGGCGAGAGGCGGCCTGTGGCCATAATGCTGAATAATATCAAGGAAGCCCAGCCCATGTCGGGAGTCTCCCGTGCGGATGTCCTCTATGAATGTGTGGTGGAGGGCGGCCTTACACGCATGATGGGCTTATTCGAGGACTATGACGACCTCGATAAGATAGGCTCCGTCAGGTCCTGCCGCAATTATTTCGTCTATTATGCGCTGGAATTCGATGCCATATACTGCCACTACGGGCAGTCTGCATACGCCATGCCTTTATTAAAGCAGGATTTCGTGGACAACTTGAGCGGCTTATCCAGCGAGGGTGACATAGTCTACTACAGGAGCACGGACAGGGTGGCCCCCCACAATGCCTACGCCTCTGCAAAGGGGATAAAGAAGGGCATAGAGGTCATGGGCTATGACCCTAAGTACAGGCCGGGCTACAGGGGTAAATTCACCTTTGCCTATGACGGAGAGACCATAGTTCCGGACTCTGCGGACTCATATTCTGCCGTGCACGTGGAGCCGGGCTACCTCATAAACAAGCCCTGGTTTGAATATAATGCTGATGATGGCAAATATTACCGCTATGAATATGAGGAGCCCCAGATAGACGGTGAAACTGAGGAGCAGCTGGCAGTTGACAATATTATACTCCAGTACAGCAGCTGGGAGAGAGTGGACGACAAGGACTACCTGGGCTTTGACTGCCATATGGGCGGCATGATGACCTATGTGACCCACGGAAAGGCGAGGGACGGGATCTGGATGCGCTTTGACGGGGACGAGGGCGCTGTGCGCTATTTTGACTCAGAGGGTAAAGAGATTGTCTTGAACCAGGGCAAAACCTGGGTGCTCATCATCCAGGACACCATGGGGGACAAAGTAGTGGTGCGTTAAGCCATGGCGTCCAGAAGGAAGAAGAGCCACAACTTCATAATACAGGGGGGGATTCTTGCCATAGCAGGGGTCATAACCCGTATAATAGGGCTTTTCTACAGGGTTCCCGTTACCAATATCATAGGCGATGAGGGGAACGGCTACTATGCCGCAGCTTACCAGATATACAATATAATGCTCCTCATATCTTCCTATAGCCTGCCGCTTGCGATTTCAAAAGTGGTCTCGGCCCGCTATTCCAGGGATGAATATACCAATTCCGCAAGGGTATTCAGGGGAGGCCTTATCTTTGCTTTCCTGTCGGGGGGAGTGGCCTGCGTCCTCGTTTTTTTCGGCGCGGAATTCTTTGCGAGCCACATAATGACAGAGCCCATGAGCGCAATAGCCCTGCGCATTTTTGCCCCCACCCTCCTTATAGTCGCCGTAATGGGCGTAATAAGGGGCTATTTCCAGGGCATGGGCACCATGGTCCCAACAGCCATTTCCCAGATAATAGAGCAGATAGTAAACGCCGTAGTGAGCATAATAGCCGCCAGGGCGCTTTTTTCATACGGTCAGAAGGTGGCCGCCATCCTTTTGAACGAGCGCTATGCGCCGGCCTACGGGGCCGCAGGCAGCACCCTGGGCACTAGCACGGGGGCCCTTGCGGGCTTATGTTTTTTAATATTTACGCTCATAGTCATATCCGCATCCCTTAGGCGGGAGATGCGCTGGGAGGAGAATCCCAGTGTAGAGCCCATGAGAGGGATACTTAAGCTCATTTTCATAACGGCTGTTCCCGTAATACTTTCCACCGCCATCTACAATGTGAGCGATGTGCTGGATAATGGCATTTTTAATAAGATCATGTCCCTTAAGGGCTATGAAGACACAAAGACCGGAATCTGGGGCATTTATTCGGGTAAGTACAGGCTCTTAATAAATGTGCCCGTGGCCCTTTCCAACGCCATGTGTTCCTCCGTAGTTCCTACGCTTGCGGCCTGCATGGCTTCGGACAACAGGCGCCAGGCCAAGCGCAAGGTTTTCTCTGCCATGCGATTTACCATGCTGATAGCCTTCCCCTGTACCGTGGGGCTGGGAGTCCTCTCCGAGCCCATAATGTCCATGCTCTTTAAGGGGGATGTAAAGCTTGCGTCCGAGCTTCTGAGGGTGGGCTGCATAACCATTATCTTTACTTCCATATCTACATTGACCAATGGCATACTGCAGGGCATAAACCACATGGAGCTGCCGGTGAGGCACTCTATAATAGCACTCGTTATACATGTGGGGGCTCTCTATGTCTTCCTTGAGAGGCTGAACCTGGGGATATACGGCGTGGTCTATGCTAATATACTTTTCTCCATACTTATGTGCATAATGAATCAGTTCTCCATAAGGCGCATTCTGCGCTACAGGCAGGAGAAGGCGAGGACCTATATCATTCCGGCACTGTCCTCTGCAATAATGGGGGTAGTGGTCTTCTCCATATACAGAGTTTTTTCCAAACTCCTCGGCAGCATGGCGGGAACCGGTTTTGCAGTTGGATTCGGGGTTTTGGTCTACTTTATCTGCATACTTAAGCTTAAGGGCATAAGGAAGGAGGAGCTCTACGATGTGCCTGGAGGCTCGCAGTTCGTGGGGATAGCAAAGACGCTGAGGCTGATGTGAGATCCTATTAGGTTGACATAACAATGTATTTATGTAAATCACACTTTAGTTGATATAATGGTTAATTTATGTAAATCATACTCCGGTTGACATAATGGTTGATTTATGTAAATCATGTATGGGTTGACATAATAGTAATTTATGTAAATCGCACTTTGGCATTTGAGATATTTTATGGCAAAAGTATTATCGGGAAAAAACAGGATAGCAGTAATAGGTGGCGGCGCAGCGGGGCTCATGGCCGCTATTTTTGCGTCCAGGGAAGGTTCTAAGGTCACACTTTTCGAGAAGAATGACAGGGTTGGGCGGAAGCTCTTGCAGACAGGTAACGGGAAATGCAATTTCACGAATATTAATATGGATGAGAGCTTTTACCACGGGAGCGCTGCCGAGGCCGGCCTTGTGAAAAAGGTGCTGGAAGGCTTTTCGGAGGAGGACTGTGCGGCCTTTTTTAAGTCCCTTGGAGTGGAAAGCAGGGAGAGGAAGGGCTGTCTCTATCCCTATCCTGAGACTGCAAGTGCGGTACTGGACGTACTGCGCTTTGAATGTGAGAGGCTGGGCGTCAATATCTGCATAGACAGGGAAATTAAAGCCATTAAATTTATAAAACCAAATTACAGTGTGGGGGACTTTTCATTTAATGCCGTGATAATCGCTACAGGGGGCCTCGCAGCGCCGAAGACAGGCTCTACGGGAGATGGCTATGGCATGGCTAAGGCCTTTTCGCTTAGTGTAAATAAGCCCTTGCCAGCCCTTACACTATTAAAGACTTCTGATAAATGGTTCAAGGGGGTAGAGGGGATAAGGGCAGAGGCCGGCCTTAGGCTCTTCGTGGACGGAAAGGCGGCTGGAGAGTCTAAGGGGGAGCTGCAGCTTATTAAGGAGGGGGTGTCAGGGATATGCGCCTTTGACCTTTCGGGGACTGCAGCAAGGGCTCTGGACGCCGGATTAGAAGTATCGCTGTCGATTGATTTTTTGCCTAATATTGAAGCTTCGGCAGTTTATGATTATCTGAAGGAGAGGCGTGACGGCCATCCTGAGAGAAGGGCGGAATTCTTTTTTACAGGGCTCTTCCATAAGAGGCTTTCGGAACTCTTCTTACGGAAGGCCGGCATTGCGGGCGCAAAAGCTGCGGCTTGCCTCACAGACAAGGACATAGCGGGACTATCCCATATTATAAGCGGCCTTAGGCTCAATATAGACGGGACAGGGGATTTTTCCCGCTGCCAGGTGACTTGCGGCGGCGTTATGGCCAAAGAGCTGAATGACAATCTGATGGCAAAAAAGTCGCCAGGGCTTTTTTTCTGTGGGGAAGTAGTGGACGCGGACGGCCCCTGCGGGGGCTACAACCTGCAGTGGGCCTTCAGCAGCGGGGTTGCGGCTGGCAGGGCCGCGGCTCTTTACGGATGAATCGGGCAGCGGTTAAGGAGCTATTCAGAAGTATCTGATGGATTTAGCGTAAATCCTCACCGTCAGAGGATTTACACTACATCATTAATGGCAAACGAATTTAGGAATTGATTAAGCAGGAGCCGATAATGCCCTGCTAGTGGTATTATCGGCTCCTGATAGTGCAATCTGTTAATTCGTTTCTTATAAACATGATGTTTTACAGTCTTTTTAGAAAAGTGTATCTATATGCATATTGCCATCACTTTAAATCATTCGACATAGTGCATAAAAAACCTAAGGATTTCAATACTTTCACTCTGACTGCCATCCTGAATCTATAAGCTTTGCAAATTGACGTTTGTTTTTCTTTTGTAAAATTTGTACAAGCCTTATCATCGGACACATAAATGTAAAAAGGGACTTGTTTTAAGAGTTTTCAGGCACTGTGGCAGTTGTAGTCCCATTCGAGTCCGAGGGCGGCGTGGGAGCTGTAGTCCCATTTGAGTCCGAGGGCGGGGTGGGAGGTGTAGTCCCGTTCGAGTCCGAAGGCGGAGTGGGAGGTGTAGTCCCATTTGAGTCCGTGGGCGGCGCAGTAGGCGCTGCCGTGCCATCCTGCCCTTCGGTATCAGTATCTGCGCTATCTGAGTTTAGGTTTTCTCCATTTAAGTTCCATGTGCCTGTGAAATTCCCTTTGCCTGTAATGGATTCTACTCCGTTTGCGGTATAATCTTTCTTCTTTAACTTTATCGTCCGGCCGTCCACTGTCACAGTTACTTTTTTAATCTTAGTGCCGCTGCTGTTTAGTTCTACCGTAGGCTGAGCCTCACTTAAGTCTATTGGCTCTATGTCAAAGTATATAGGGTTTTTCTTTAATTCCCTATTCACTGCAGACAAGATTTTTTTCTGCTCTGCAGTGGCCCCGTTCGGCTTAAACTGCAGTATTATCCTTGGCGCTTTCTTGGAGCCAGTGTTGCTATTCGCATTTTTGGCATTCTTTACAATGTATTTTATTTTAGAAAAGCCGGCTATATTTGTACTGACGCTTAATCTTATGTCATTTGCGGCGGCTGCCTTTACTGCGTCCGACTCTACCAGATGCTTCTTCCCATTGTAGGACACAGACCTGGAGACGATCACATTTATTGAAACAGGAACTCCTGAAGCATCCTTTACTCCCAGAGTCAGGTTCTCTTCCTTCAGTTCTTCTTCTTTGCTTTCAGGGGCAGTCTGGCCGTTCTGGGGCGGCTCGCCCATGCCGGGCATGCTTTCACCGGGATTTAAGCCTGTCTGGCCGTAGTTCGTGCCATTTATGGCAATAGTATAGCTTTCACCATCTGCTAGTTCAGGCGACGCATAGAGCAGGAATGAGGCCGCAAAGGGCAGGGTAGTACTGTAGATAGTGTCGGAACCATTGAGCACCTCCATTTTGCTGCCTGCCGCTATTGCCGACATGCCGCCTGGTAAAGACCCGCCACCGGGCATACCGCTATTTCCGCCACTACCGGGAGCAGTGCCGCCGGGGGTTCCTCCGTTGCCGGGAGCACCTGAAAAGCCTCCGTTTTTGCCCGGCCTTCCGTCTGAAGGGAGTTCCCCGCTGTCCGCTGTTTCTGCTATGCTGGCCATATTGGAGCCGCTGTTGCCACTGTTGGAGCCCGCATTTCCATTCCCCTGGCCATTATTAGCGGGAGCGCCATTACCCGTATTCCCATATACTACATATACAGAGCTGCCGGATTTGGGAACCGACTCGCCCATACCGTCTGTGCCCGTTAAAAGCAGGGTGGCGGCATTATTGAGGGTGAAGCCGTCGTTTGTGTCTACAGGTGAATTGTCCCCGTTCGACTGGCCATATACATATACCTCTCCGTCCTCTATGGCAAGGGCACCGTTGCAGTCTATGCCGTCACCGGACGATTTGTAGCTTACATCCACGCTTTCCCCGTCATTAGTGAGGGAGGCTGTCTTGGTATTTTCGCTGTCTATGCGTATCTCGACCCTGCCGCTCAGGATGCTGCAGTCACTGCCGCTCTGCTTGCTTGTCGATACTTTGGTATAGTTGCAGTCTGTGTCGGCAGAACTGTCGTAGGTATAGGTCAGGGTTTTATATGCAGTGTTGATCCCGTCGTCGTTGGAATTTATGTAGATGTCGGGGCCTTCCTTTCCCTCCTCCCCTATGATTATCTCCTTTGCCTCCATGCCCTCATAGGCAGTTTCTATGTCTATGTCGGCGCTTCCGGTAATAGTGAGTTTCCCTGCCGCAGTGATACCGTCGTCAGAGGAATTAATGAGCAGAGTTCCGCCGCTTATCTCCATATCGTTATTGGACTGCAGGGCATCGTCGGGACTACCAATTATGTAAACCCCTGTGCCGCAGGGGGTATAGCTTCCGCTGGTAATGGAATTGGCCTTGAGCCCGCTCTTAGTCGTATCTATCTTCACGGTGCCGCCTGTAATGGTGAGGCCGCCAGAGGCCTCCGTGGCATATTCCTGTTTGGCGATCAACTGATTGTCGTCATCGTCCAGGTCGCCTTCCCTGACAGCTTCGTATATTTCAATCTTTGCTTTTGTGCCTGCCTTTATGCCCTTGTGGCTGCCGGTATCGACATTAATGCGCTCTGTCTTTGTGTTGCCGTTCTCGACTAAGGTATTCAAGGTTTCAGAAGAGGCGGAATTGGTATAATAGCCTGTTCCTGCCTTGTCATATACGGTCTCTATATCGACTTCACCGCCTGAAATATTCACATTTTCAGCCTGTATGCCGTCCCCTTCACAGCCCTTTATCTCTATATTTCCACTTTCTACAGTCACAGTGCCCTTGGACTTTATGGCATCGCCCAGGCTATTTGAAATGGTGAGGCTTCCGTCGCCTGAGAAGGTGAGGGTAGACTTCTTTTTTTGTGATATGACAGCCTCGGCTTCATTTTCCCCATCCTCGAAAACCTCTGCAGGGGCTTCTATTGTCGAATCGCCTTCCATTATTATTTTAAGGTCATTTTTTTTATCACAGAATATTACAGATGTATTTCCACCGTCTACGGAAGATAATCCGCTGTCTTTTAGCTTAAGATCCTTTATCGTGAGAGATACAGAACCGATTTTCTCGCCTATAGATACATATACATTGCTGCCCTCCCCCGTAAGGGTATAAGCACCGGATTTATTAATATTGATTTCCTGCATACCGGAGCCTGGGTTAACTGTAATCGCCTCTGTATCGGAATAAGTAATTGCCGTACCGGAGCTGTCTTCCGTAAGGCTTATGGTCACTCCGTCTAAGCTGCCTTCGGCCGACAGCTCTTCAGTATCGGCATCTGCTGAAAGAGTATCTTCGACATTATCTGTGCTGTTGGAACTTGCAGAGCCTGTTACTTCTTCACTGTTTATGACCTCATCAGCTTCCTCGGCCTCATCTAAGCTTTCTTCGGTATAGACAGTATTATCAGAGTCCGCGTTCTCATAGTAAAGCAGCTCATCTTCAGAATCCGCGATGCTTTCATCTGTATAGGATGCACTGTCCTCAGAATTATCGTATGTGCTGCTTTCTGCCGTTGCATCGCTTTCATTTTGTTCCGAAGAAGAGTCTTCATTATTGTCTGGCTCAGTCTGAGTATCTTTTGAAGAACTGTCTTCGCCATATTCAGTGCCGCTGCCATCTGTCTCTGTTTCCGTGCCGCTTTCAGGCTCCGATTCATTACTGACAGCGTCTCCGCTTTCCACGGTTCCCTCAGTATCATTAGCGGCCATGGCGCCTAAGGGCGTTCCGCCCGTAACGAAGCTAAAGGTCAATGCCAGCGCGAGCCCCTTAGCCAGTTTCCTTCTTACTTCCTTTCTAAACATCCTGTTCCCCTTTCTGACTTTCTGTATAACATTTAGAATAAAAACACCATTTATGTTTCCAGTTCCTTGCCCTTTTAAGAACAGCATTCCGCGGCCACTGTTTTTAGGGCTTTAATCTGCTCTATATACATAATTCGTGAGGCGGGGGTAAAAAAGAGGGGTAAGATGTGTTTTTATTTTAATACAATGATGCTGGGGGAAAAAGGCAAAGCTTCTCAGAGCGGGGCACAGCCTGGACGGTTAATGGATTTGGTGCAAATCCCCACCGGCAGGGGCATTGCACCGATTCCGTAAGGCAAAATGTGATTAAAACGAAGCACTAGGACAGCGGATAAATGCCCTTTACGTTCTTTGACAATGTTTTTATGAATAGATACAATAACAGGCGGTAAGGCTCTTTATGGTAAACGGAATAAACCCTTTATCCTGAAGGACGGAATTCTAGTAGATCATTTTCTAATAAAGGAGGTGGTTCGCGGAAGCGGATCGCCCCGCGCCGGATATTGAAACTGTCATGAAAGACTGCGCCTGCCATGGCGCAGTACTGGCCGCAGGCGATGAAGAATGGCATAGGGACGGAATACAGTCAGTGACGCCTTCGACGATAGATGACGCGCATAAGGGTTTTGACTATGTGCTGATATGCTATCAGCTGTCACTTCTTAAGCTTGGGGAATCAGAATGTCTGGAACTTGTTTTTAAGACCATGGACAAGGTAAAGCCGGGCGGCAGGGTCATTATCCCTCGGAGCACTTATGAATACCTTTCCTATAAAAGGGAAGGAGCTGAGCTTCTGCTGCGCATAAAAGGGCTTGAGATCATGGCTCCTTCTGCCTCCTGCCCTGGATATGTGGTCGGGTTAAAGAAGTAATCCGTGACAGATAGGATTATTAAGGAAGCAAAATATATAAAGATTATGGCCGAATAGGCACAGCTTGGGAGGGAAATGAAAAAGGAAGAGAAAACCAATGTCTGCCGTTTTCTGGACTCAAAGAAGATATCTTATCGGCTTCACACATATAAGCCGGATGCCGCTATGAGTGGGGAAGAAATAGCCACTATACTTGGAGAGGATCCCTGCAAGGTTTTTAAGACCCTTGTGACACAGGGGAAGAGCGGGGCATATTATGTCTTCATAGTTCCGGTCAGGGCGGAGCTGGACCTTAAGAAGGCGGCAAAGGCGGCGGGGGAAAAAGCTATAGCCATGATAAAGCAGAAAGACCTTCTGCCGCTTACGGGCTATGTGCATGGGGGATGTTCCCCTATAGGTATGAAAAAAAAGTTTCCTAGCTTCATACATGAGACTGCCACGGGATACGACTGCATATTTGTAAGCGCGGGAAAGGTCGGATTCCAGATAGAGCTTGCGCCTCAGGACCTCATAGGCGCGGCAGGATGCAGGGAGGCGGATATAATTCTGTAGTGCAAGGGAGAGGATTCCGTTGGGTAATCCTTTAGAGAAGCACCTTCTACAGGGTACATGCGGGGATTAAAGAAGCAGGGGGAGGATACGCATTACCCCGAAAAAATGCAGGGCATTTCCGTATTACTTTTATGATGGGGGCTTTTAATGGAGGCAGCTCATAAATGACAGTCTTTCCTTTCTGTGTTAAACTTGAATTATGCGGGAAAGGGATTTAAAAAGCGAAAACAGAATAAATGCCGCAAGGGAAAGCCCTGATGGCAGGAATAGCTTTCTAAGCGAGGAGAAGGAGCATATACTGCTTCTTACAGCCAGGATCTTGAAGCGGACGGTATCGGAGAGCGATGACGAATTCTCCGTAGCCCTCCTTGCAGTGTCGGAGGCCATAGATTCCTATGATGAGAATAAGGGGGCTTTCTGGAGCTATGCGGCCCTCGTCATAAAGAGCAGGATAATAGATGAGATAAGGAAGCGCCCATACAGGGACAGGGAGCTTCTCTTGGATCCTGCCTCATTTTCTGGGGACCCTGAATATGGCGATGACGATAAGGATGTGAGGCTAAGGCAGGAGATTAATGAGAAGACGGCCATATATACTGACAGCAATCTGAAGTACGAGCTCTGTGAGCTGGAGAAGGAACTGTCGGAATATGGGGTAGACATCTTCGAGCTGCCGCAGCACTCCCCAAAGTCAGGGAAGACAAAAGAGGCCTGCAAAGATCTAATTAAGAAATTTTTTGACCCGCCTCCCCTTACAGGGCTCTTTAGGAAAAAGAAGGCCCTTCCGGTAAAGGAAATGCTTATGCGGAGCGGCATGAACAGAAAGGCCTTCGACAGGCACAGGAAATTCATACTTGCCTCCATACTAATAAAAACAGGTGATTACGGGGAAATTGAGTCTTTTTTAGAGTGATATGAAAGCAGTTGTGATAGCGGTAAGAAAACAGAGGGCGGCAGTACTCTTAAAGAACGGGGATATGCGCTATGTAGAGAACAGGGGCTATACTAAGGGCAGCATACTGGAACTCCCCGAAAGCCCCCTGATATCTTCTGTGCCCGGAAGCGGGGGCGCAGGTTTCCTGCATTTTCCAAGGCGCATAGCTCGCTCTGCCGCAGCGTCATTTGCCCTGCTCTTTTTAACGGGAGCTATGGTAAGCTATGCCTGCCCAGTGTCGAGGCTCCCTCTGGACAGTGACCCTGCGATTTCTTTAGCCGTGAACTGCTATGGGAGAGTGGTAGAAGTAAATTCCGAAAACGAAGAAAATGAGGAGATTATAAGGGAAATAGGGACAAGGCTCTCCGGAAAGAGCGTGGGAGAAGCCTCTGCCATACTTACAGGCCTTGTGAGGGATGAAGCCAAGGCCGGTTCGGGCGGCAAAGAAGCCGCAAAAACTATAGATGAGGATACATCTGCGGATAATACGGGAGAAGGGCCTTTCCCAGAGAAAGAAGGGTCGGGGGATACGGATGCTGACAGGAAGTCTGGGGCTGTATCAATTAATATGCCTGCGATTTCTGCTGATTCGCCTGTCGGAGGGTCTGATGGCCATCCTCCGCTTGAAGACAGGGAAAAAGAGGGGAATTCTGGCATAGATAAGAAGGCTCCGACACCTGAAGAGGAGTCGGAAGAAAAGCAGGGGGAGAAGCCTGTCGAGAAAGCCCCTGGGAAAGGTGATTTGACGCAGGAGAATATGGGGCCGCCCAAGGAAAATGCCCTTCCTCCGACTCAGCAGAATAACGGTGAAGCACCGAATGATGCCGGCGCAGCCTTACCGGGGCAAGGTCAGGGCGAATTGCCGCGGCAGAATGGAGGTGAAGCGCCGAAGGATGTCGGAACAGCCTTACCGGGGCAAGGTCAGGGCGACTTGCCACAGCAGGACGGCGGCTCGCCCGTCGGTCAAGATAACAGCTTCTTTCCGCCACAGGACGGCGGGGTTACTCAGCATGACGGCGGAGCTGCGCCACAGGACAACGGAACTACGCAGCAGGATAGCGGGGCTATTCATCAGGACAGCGGCGGCCCGCCTGAGCAGGATAATAACGGAGGGCCTCCCGTAGATATGGGAGGCAGGGAACATAGAGGAGATGATGGAGGCCCCTCCGGTGATAGAGGGAATGCGGGTCCGGGGGACTAAAGGGGAGTTTTCTCAGCTACAAATTATTAATGCTTTTGCCAAATGATGATGTTGGGGGCAAAAGCAGTAAATTCAAAATCGTGCTGGCATGTTGCACAAATGTTCGGGGCCTTATGCGCCGCCCGTCACTTATGCGCACTTTCACTGCATTATGTGACGCGGGATAAGTGCATTGGAGCGCTGAATAATGTCAAGGATTATGCTGTGATAAGAATTAACGAAATACGTTCCGACAGGGAACTAAGCGGGGCTGAACTTAAGAAAAAAGCCGCCAGGGCGCTTAAGATTAAGCCAGACAGACTGAAGGACATAAAAGTTTTGAGGAAGTCCATAGATGCCAGACGGGGAATCGTGAGATTTGTATATGCCCTGGCCGTCAGCGCTGCAGATGAGGGGACGATACTCTCCAAATCAGGAGGCGGTGGCATTTCTGCTTATGAAGAACCGCTATATGGCCTGCCTTCCATACAGCTTCCCTACAGGGGCTTAAGGCCGGTAATTGCCGGCATGGGGCCGGCGGGCCTCTTTGCGGCCCTTTACTTAGCGAGGGCAGGCCTAAAACCCCTTATCTTGGAAAGGGGGGAGAAGGTAGAGGAGCGGACTGCTGATGTAGAGGGCTTCTGGAACGGGGGAGAGCTGAACAGCGAGAGCAATGTGCAGTTCGGGGAAGGCGGCGCCGGCACCTTTTCAGACGGGAAGCTAAATACAGGCATACACGACCCTACAGGCAGGATTACATACGTGCTTAAAACATTCGTGCATTTCGGGGCAGAGCGGGACATACTCATAGATTCAAGGCCTCATATAGGCTCTGACAGATTATGCGGCATACTTAAGGGCATGAGGGAGGAATTGCTTTCACTTGGGGCTGAAATACGCTTTTCTTCCCGGCTTACAGGGTTTAATATAGATGGCCTGGGGCGGCTTAAATCTGCCGTTGTAAATGGCACAGAGGAAATCCCGTCAGACTGCCTCATCCTTGCCATAGGGCACTCGGCCAGGGATACTTTCCGCATGCTCTACTCTAAGGGTGTCGATATGGAGAATAAGCCCTTTGCCGTGGGATTCCGCATACAGCATCTTCAGGAGATGATAAACTTATCCCAGTACGGGGACAATTATCCTAAAGGGCTTCCGCCGGCCGCATATAAGCTCACCGGCCGCCCGCCTGGCGGAAGGGGCGTATATTCCTTCTGCATGTGCCCCGGTGGCTATGTGGTAAATGCCTCCAGTGAAAGGGGGAGGCTCGCCGTAAACGGCATGAGCTACTCAAAGAGGGACGGGATAAATGCCAACAGCGCAATAGTGGCTACAGTTGATGCAAGGGATTATGGAGGGGACAGCCCGCTTTCAGGGCTATTTTTTCAGGAGGAGCTGGAGCAGAGGGCATATAGGCTGTCGGACGGGCTTATCCCCTGCCAGAGGCTTGGGGATTTTATAAAGGCAGAAAAGGGCAGGGGCTTTGGCAGCGTGAAGCCCTTATGCAGGGGAGGATATGCGGAGGCAGACTTGAGAGGACTATTACCAGAGGGGCTTATGCAGGACATAATAGAGTGCATAGGAACATTCGGCAGGAAGATTAAGGGCTTCGACAACCCTGACGCAGTGCTCTCGGCTGTCGAGAGCCGGACATCTTCTCCCGTGAGGATAAATAGGAACCAGTATTTCGAGTCAAATATTAAGGGGATTTTCCCTATAGGAGAGGGGGCGGGCCATGCCGGCGGCATAATGTCGTCAGCAGTGGACGGCCTCAAATGCGCGGAGGTGATATGTCGGAAAGAGATTTTTCAAAAATAAAGCGTGTTGTCGTGAAGATAGGGTCCAGCTCCATTACGCATAAAGAGAGCGGCGGCGCGGACCTGATACGCTTGGAGAAGCTGGTGCGTGAGCTCACGGACATACATAATGGAGGGAGGGATGTGGTGCTGGTGTCATCAGGAGCGATTTCCGTGGGGCTGAAGGCCGCCAGGATCACGGATACCTATTATGACGGCAGCGCGGAGGAGGACGGGCCCGACAACAAGCTCGCGCTTAAGCAGGCGGCGGCCGCCATAGGGCAGGCGAGGCTTATGATGCTATACCAGAAGTTCTTTGCGGAATACAGCCAGCTCACGGCCCAGGTCCTCATGACGAAGCGCACTGTCACGAACGACTGGAACCGCCTGAATGTAAGGAATACCTTCAGGGAACTTATGAATCTGGGGGTCATACCTGTTGTAAATGAGAATGACTCCATTTCCACATACGAAATTCAGTTTGGCGATAACGACACCCTGTCGGCCATGGTGACGGCCCTCGTGGACGCAGATCTGCTTATACTCCTGTCGGACATAGACGGGCTCTATACCGATGATCCGAGGAAGAATAAGGATGCGGAATTTATCCCATATATAGAGAGGCTCACTGACCGCTTCGACTCTTTTGCAAAGGGCAGCACGGGCAGTCTCTCCGGCACGGGGGGCATGGCCACAAAGATACATGCGGCGCATATCGCCACCGACTCAGGGGCTGACATGGTCATAGCCAATGCGGCAGACCTCAATGTGATTCACAGGATAATGGCGGGAGAGGACGTGGGGACGCTTATCAGGGGGCACAGGAAGCAGGACTTTTACCTTAAGGACTATTTCAGTGACGACTAAAGCATACAACAGGGGCTGTGCCTGCGGAATCGGAGAAAACACTTTTATTCAGCCGCAGACAGATATCCGTCACTTAGAAAGGAATAGGTGTAATATTATGTAAACCAAAAAGCATTTCAAAGAGGGTAGAAAAAATATATGTGATTGTGGTATTATAGGGAGCGTGTGTAACTGTTGGCCAGGCCTTGTACTTAAATATAGACCAGCGTAAGATGAAGCACGTGGACGAAAGAGGCTGTAAGGAGGCAGAGGCCCTTTTCCAGCCCTATCTATTAAATAAGCTCAATAACAAGGATATTAGCTTCCTTTTGGACCATATAGAGCACTGCAGCGAGTGCGCTGACGAGCTGGAGATACGCTATCTCATGCAGGAGGGGCTTAAGCGGCTGGAGAATGGCGAGACTCTGGATTTAAAAGGAGAACTGGGGCGGAAGCTGGAAAAATCCCGGCAGAAGGTCCTCTTTCTGGAGAGGCTGAAGGCCGGGCTTTTCCTCGTTGAGGGGACGGTACTTCTGGTGATACTTTCACAGATCATTCTGGTGTGGGTTTCCTAGTGCATCAATCGTAATTTGTTGATGTTGGATGCAAAAGAAGTAACTTCAAAATCGTGCTAGTACATCGAATAATATGTAACTGGCTCAATTGTATCATTGTGTTGGGGGCAAAAACAGTAACTTCAAAATCGTGCTAGCATGTTGCACAAATGTTCGGGGCCTTATGCGCCGCCCGTCACTTATGCGCACTTTCACTGCATTATGTGACGTGAGATAAGCGCATTGGAGCGAAAGCGTCCACGAAATATTGTGCAATATGCTGTAGCAAACGACAGAAATAGCTTTACTTTGCTTGAAAATCTACGGTGTTCTTACTCAAAGAGCTGTGGTTAAAATTAAAGAAATTAATGTAGTTTACTATAGTACGATTTGCAAAAACATAGTTTTGACCTTAAATCACAATATGGAAGGCGATCTGATGGAGAAACTGCTGCTTATAGACGGGCACAGCATACTGAACAGGGCCTTTTACGGGCTGCCTGACTTTACTAATTCCAAAGGGCTGCATACAGGGGCTGTATATGGCTTTATTAATATACTGCTGAAGGTTAAGGAAGAGGAGCGGCCGGAGTATATGGCGGTGGCCTTTGATGAGCATGCGCCCACATTCCGCCACAAGCTCTATCCCGAATATAAGGGCACGAGGAAGCCCATGCCTGAGGAGCTTAGGGCCCAGGTCCCGCTTATTAAGGAACTGCTCATTGCAATGGGAATCCCTGTCATCTCCAAGGCCGGCATAGAGGCGGACGACATCCTTGGCACCATAAGCCGCCAGTGGGAGGAGGGGGGCTATACGGTCACCATAGTCTCAGGGGACAAGGACCTTTTGCAGCTGGTTACTGATAAAATTAAGCTCCTGCAGCCAAAGACCGCAAAAGGCGTAACGACTGTTACGGCCTATTTTGCCGAAGACGTAGAAAATGAGTTCTCACTGCCGCCTGAGGGGATAATAGAGCTAAAAGCGCTTATGGGAGACAGCTCTGACAATATACCCGGAGTCCCGAAGATAGGCCCGAAGACTGCGACAGAGCTCCTGATAAAGTATGGCAATATAGAAAATCTGAAGGAACACATTTCTGAGATATCAAGAAAAAGCGTGAGGGAGACCCTTACGGAGCACTTTAATCTTGCCGAGCTATCGAAAACCCTTGCGACCATAGATAAAAATGCCGCTGTGTCGCTTTCCGCCCCTGATGCGGAGATTACCGATCTTTTCACGGCAGAAGCTTTCAGCCTGGTAAAAAAACTGGAGCTAAAGAGCCTCTTTAAGTATTTTCCTGAGAAAGAAGATGAGAGTGAGGCCGCATATAAAACCTGGCGCACGGTCACGGACCTGGGAGAGGTGGAGGAGGTCTTTTCGGCCGCCGCAAAGGAAAAGCTCATATCATTTGCGGCCGGCTTAAATGCGGGCAGGATAGAGCTCCTGTCTATCTGTTCTTCCAGTGATTTTGTGACAATAAAAGCCCAGGGCTTTGTCACTTCCTCTTATCTGAAGGCGCAGCTCCTTAGCCTTGTGGAAAAGTCTGCGGGCAGCATTTATACGGTGAGGCTAAAGGAACTATGCAGGATAGTCCCATTTCCGTCCGTAGAGAAGCTGTATGACCTGGAAATATTATTGTATCTCCTGGACCCATCCAGGAGCAGTTATGACATCCCGGACGATGCGCCAACTGCTGCGGCACATGCATTTAAGGAGGGTGAGGGGTATCTGCGTGCCGTAGAGGAAGCCGGTATGGGAGACCTTTTTAGAAATGTGGAGATGCCGCTTGTTCCTGTACTCGCCAATATGGAAAAAGAGGGCATAAGGGTCAAGCCTGAGGAACTTAAATATTTCAGCACAGAGCTGGAAAAGCGCATTGTTTCCTTAGAAAGCAGCATTTATGAAGGAGCAGGGGAGGAATTCAATATTAATTCTCCTAAGCAGCTGGGCGCCATACTCTTTGATAAGCTTAAGCTTCCTGGGGGGAAGAAGACGAAGACAGGCTACTCCACATCGGCGGAGGTGCTGGAGAAGCTTGCCATTGACGCGCCCTTCGTGCGCGAGGTCCTAAGCTACAGGCAGCTTTCCAAGCTGAAGAGCACCTATGCAGATGCCCTTACGGGCTTCATAAGGGAGGAGGACCGCATACATTCCACCTTCCACCAGACCATCACGGCAACAGGACGCTTAAGCTCCGCAGATCCGAATCTCCAGAATATACCCATACGCACTGAGCTTGGGCGTGAATTCAGGAAGATTTTCATACCAAGGGATGGGTACTGCTTCATAGATGCGGACTATTCTCAGATAGAGCTTAGGATACTCGCATCCCTTTCGGGGGATGAGAAGCTAATCGAGGCCTACAGGGAGGGCAAGGACATACATGCGATCACGGCGTCTCAGGTATTCCATGTGCCTTTTTCTGAGGTGACGGAGGACCTCAGACGGAATGCAAAGGCCGTGAATTTTGGCATAGTCTATGGGATCAGCTCCTTTGGCCTAAGCCAGGACCTCTCTATTTCAAGGAGCGAGGCGAAGAATTATATAGACCGCTATTTCGAGACCTATCCCAAGGTAAAGGCCTATCTGGACTCCCTGATTGAAAAGGCTAAGAACTTAGGCTATGCCGAGACCTATTTCCACAGAAGGAGGCCGGTTCCGGAGCTGAAAAACAGCAACTTTGCCACCCGCTCCTTTGGCGAGAGGGTGGCCATGAATGCGCCTATACAGGGGACGGCCGCAGATATTATCAAGATCGCAATGGTCAGGGTATACGGGGCGTTAAAAAGTGAAGGGCTTGAGTCAAAGCTTATACTGCAAGTGCACGACGAGCTTTTGGTGGAAACAAAGGAGGGCGAAGAGGACAGGGTGAGGGAGATGCTGATAAGAGAGATGACAGGGGCAGCAGATCTTGCGGTGCCGCTCCTGGTGGACGTGAAAATGGGGAAAAGCTGGTACGAGGCGCACTGATAATGAAGATAATAGGCATAACCGGAGGGGTGGGGGCAGGAAAGACGGCCATCCTTTCATTTATCGAAAAGAATTATAATGCCAAGGTCATGAGGGCAGACGAGGTGAGCCACATGCTCATGCAGCCCGGAACCGTTTGTTATATGAGGCTGCTTGCCCTTTTGGGCGAGGATGTGCTGTCAGATGACGGCGGCATAGACCACGGCCGCATGGCGGCGAAAATTTTCCACAATAAGGGCATGCTGCAGTCCGTGGACCAGATAATACACCCTGCGGTCAAGGAGTACCTCTTGGACGATATGGAGCATGAAAGGAAACGTGGGTATTACAGCTTCTATTTTCTGGAGGCCGCCCTTTTGATAGAGGATGGATACCAAAAGATCTGCGATGAGCTCTGGTATATCTATGCGGACAGGGAGAGGCGTTCTGAAAGGTTAAAGGCTGAACGGGGCTATGACGATAAGCGCATAGTCGCAATAATGGCCTCTCAGGCTGACGACCAGGTATTCAGGAGGCACTGCGCAAGGGTCATAGACAATTCGGGCTCGCTGGAAGATAGCTTTTCACAGGTCAGGGAGCACATAGAGCGGATTTCGTCATAACATAACTATGCGGCGCATACACCCTCGGAATGAAAAACGGATGAGGCTGGATAGTTACACATTAACATGGTTTTGAAAGGACTTTTGATGAGCCAGACAAAAGCGAAGGTAAGCCAGAATGTACGTACAGTGAGCGAGCCCCTGGTATTCGGGCTCGACATAGGCACACGTTCCATAGTCGGGACGGTGGGCTATTACAAGGGGAAGCAGTTCCATGTGATAGCCTTAGAGAGCGTGGAGCATGAAGACAGGGTCATGATAGATGGCCAGATCCACGACATAGGGGGCGTTTCTGCTGAAATCAGGGAAGTGAAGAAGCGGCTGGAGGAAGATCTGTCGCTGGAGCTTAATGACGTCTGCATAGCTGCCGCAGGCCGCGTGCTCCGCACCATGCACACCCATGTGGAGCAGGAGCTGGAAGAAGAGCGGGATGTGAAGCAGGAGGATGTATACTCCCTGGAGATGGCAGGCACGCAGAAGGCCTACGAGGAATTCTCAAGGGACAATGACTTAAGGATACACTTCTACAATGTGGGCTATACGGTGGAGCGGTATTACCTCAATAAATACCCCATGGGGAATCTGGAGAACCACAAGGGCAAGCTCATAGGGGCGGACATAATTGTGACCTTCCTTCCTGACGAGGTCGTGGACGGGCTATATAAGGCCGTAGAGCTTGCAGGGCTTGAGGTTGCGAACCTTACTCTGGAGCCCATAGCCGCTATGGAAGTGGCCATCCCCAAGTCCTACCGTATGCTGAATATTGCCCTCTTGGACGTAGGGGCAGGGACCAGCGATATCTGCATTACAAGGGACGGGTCCATCATAGCATACGGCATGATACCCAGCGCCGGCGATGAGATATCTGAGGCTATCTCAAAGGAGCTTTTGACTGATTTCACGGAGTCTGAGCGCATAAAGAAGCGCATAGGTGAAAAGGGCCCCATCAAGTATACTGACATAATGGGCCTGGAATCAAAGATAGACCAGGAGGCGATAAACGAGCTTATCTCCAAGACCGTGCGCATAATGACCAGGGAGATTTCAGATAAGATTAAGAAGCTGAACGGCGGCAAGTCCGTGAGCGCAGTGTTCGTAGTGGGCGGCGGCGGCAGGGTGCCTATCTTCACGCAGTACCTGGCGGAAGAACTGGGCATATCGCCGCAAAGGGTGGCCATCAGGGGCGAGGAGGTGCTAAAGGGCGTAGATTTCCAGATAAGGGGCGTGCCCATAGACTCCCTCCTTGTGACGCCCATAGGAATATGCTTAAACTTCTATACCACCGCCAATAACTTTATTTTGGTAAGCTTCAATGGCGAGCAGATAAAGCTATATGACAACAATTCCTTAAGGATCTCAGATGCCGCCATGCAGGCGGACTTCTCAAATGCCGACCTCTTTCCTAAGCATGGGGCTGATATCACTTTTACGATAAACGGCCGCAAACAGGTGAGGCGCGGCGGGGCGGGGGAGCCCGCCATAATAAAGCTGAATGGGCAGAACGCCTTCATAGGGGAGAGGATAAAGGCAGGCGACCAGATAGAGGTCATACCTTCCACTGCAGGGCCTTCGGCTTCCTTAGAGCTAAAGAAGCTGCCGGAGTTTACGGACACCATTACGGTCATGGTAAATTCCAAGCCCGTAAATCTTCCTAAATTCGCCGTGGTAAACGGCGAGCTGCAGAGCGGCTATTATGAGGTGCAGGACGGCGACCAGATAGAGATGCGCCGCTTCTATACCGTGCAGCAGATACTTGAATTCATGGATGTGAACCTGGATCCGGATAAAGATATTTATGTAAACCATGAGGTGGCGGCCCCCACAACTGAAGTATATGATAATTTCTCTGTGGACTGGACTTTTGCCGTAGAAGAGCTCCATTCCGATGAGGAGGAAGAAGAGGCAAGAGAGGAAGAGGAGAGGGAGAGAAAGGCCGAAGAGGAGAGGAAGGCAGAGGAAGAGCGTCTGGCAGAGGAGGCGAGGCAGAAGGAGCTGCAGGAGATGAATGAGCGGCTCATAAGAAGCGTTGCGGAGGTTACAGGCAATCCCATAGGGAATTACATGCCTGAGGGTTTCAAAACGGCAGGGGATGAAAAGGTTGACATAAAGCAGGAAGCAGGGAGTGAAAGCAGGGATGCGGTTGACATAAAGCAGGAAGCGGGGACTGTAAGTCGGGATGCGGTTGACATAAAGCAGGGAGTTAGGTCTGGAGATCAGGGAACGGTTGACATAAAGCAAGAGGCGGGGACTGATGGCCAGCCTGGGGTTTCATTTGATGGTAATAAGCCGGATATAGCGGAAAGCCACATAAAAGAAAATGAATTAAAAAAGGGGGCATCAAAACGGGTTGACATAACTTCTGCTGTAAATGATAAAGACAATGAAAAACCCGAAATGTCATTTCAGGAAAAGGGGCCTGAGCCAGAATCAATGGCAGAACCGAAGCCAGAACCAATGGCAGAGCCAGTGGCAGAACCTGTTATAGAGCCGATGGCAGAGCCAGAGCCGTCGGTGCAGGAAGGACAGTCAGAGGCAGGAACTGCAATAGGACAGGCTTCAAAAGAGTCAGAAGCAATGCCGGAGCCAGAGCCAATGGCGGAACTGAAGCCAGAAGCAATAGCAGAGCCAGAGCCGTCGGTGCAGGAAGGACAGTCAGAGACTGGAACTGCAACAGGACAGGCTTCAAAAGAGCCCGAAGCAATGCCAGAACCTGAGCCAATGCCAGAGCCAGAGCCGATAGCAGAACCAGAGCCGTTGGTGCAGGAAGGACAGTCAGAGGCTGGAACTGCAACAGGGCAAGCTTCAAAAGAGCCCGAAGCAATGGCAAAGCCAGAGCCAATGGCAGAACCGAAGTCAGAACCAATGCCAGAGCCGCTGCCAGAACCAGAGCCACAGTCAGCCGTACAGGGAAGCAAACAAGGTGGCGGACATTCCGTTGAAGAGCTTGACATAAATTTAGCCGACAGCTTCAATCCGGATTTTAATAAAAGCAGGGCAAAGCCTGCAGCTGAAAGCGCTCCTGAGATAAGTCCAAAGCGTTCTCCGGAGCCGGCTCACAGTAAGTATGAGGCATTTGCATTGGCGGGGACTGGCGAGCCATATACCTTAAAGGTAAAGGTCAATGGCGAGGATGTGAAGCTTACGGGCAAGGATTATTATATGTATGTGGATGTATTTAATTACATCAATTTTGACCTGTCCAAGCCTAAGGGCAAGTCTGTGTCCACGATGCTGAACGGAAGGAAGGCAGAGTATACAGAGCCGCTGCATGAAGGAGATGAGATAGAGATACGCTGGAGGAAGTGAGGACAGAAGGCGATAAGAAGGCAAGTATAAGGCCTTAAGCGCTGTCTGCACAGCATATCAGCGGCACAGGAATAAGGATTATCAGAAAGGCAAAAATGCGATTAATGAATCTGGCCTCAGGCAGTACCGGGAATTCCAGCTATGTGGGGGAGGGGAATACCCATGTGCTCATAGACTGCGGCATTTCCTTAAAGAGGATAAAGGAAGGGCTGGACAGGATAAATGTGGGTCTAGGCGACCTGGATGCCGTATTTATAAGCCATGAGCACACCGACCATATTTCCAGCCTTGGGGCGCTTATAAGAAAAACGGGGCTAACTGTATATGGGACAGCCGGAACTTTGGAGGAACTTTCAAAGACAGAGAACATTCCGTCAGAGGGCTTTAAGGAAATTAAATATGATGTCCCTTTTGAATTGGGAAGGCTTTTAATTGACCCTATACGAATATCCCACGATGCGGCGGAGCCTGCGGCATACCGTTTTGCGGCAGGTTCATTTAATGATGGGGTATCCGTGGCGGTGATGACAGATTTAGGATATTATGACGCTTATATAGAGGAAAAGCTGGAAGCGGTTTCTGCCATGCTGATAGAGAGTAACCACGACATACGGATGCTGGAAGCCGGCCCGTACCCCTATCCCCTGAAACAGAGAATACTGGGGAAAAAGGGGCACTTATGCAATGACCATGCGGGAGAACTCCTTAGGGGCTTAAAGGGGAATAGGTTAAAAAAGGTATTTTTAGGTCATTTAAGCCAGGAGAATAATTATCCCGAATTGGCATACGAGACGGTGCGGATGGCCCTCACTCTGGGGGACCACCTTCCAAGAAAGAGCCATGTGGAGCTGGAGGTGGCAAGGCCTGACTCGGCCAGCAGCCTTTTGGAGATAGAAGCTTGACCTGTATCTAGGGCGGGATAAGTGTGGGCACTAAATGGCCACCATGATATTTAGAAAGGAATATCTATGAAAAAAGCGATAATCACAGTAGTGGGCAAGGACACTGTAGGCATAATAGCCAAGGTCTGCGCCTATCTTGCGAATAACCAGATAAATATTCTGGATATTTCCCAGACCATAGTGAGCGGTTTCTTTAATATGATGATGATAGTGGACGTAAGCGGAACCCGCAAGCTATTTGATGACCTGAATAAAGAGCTATCCCAGATAGGTGATGAGATAGGAGTGCAGGTAAAGTGCCAGAGGGAAGAGATCTTTGAAAAGATGCACAGGATCTGATCTCCTAGGCTTTTTTGAAGAAGAAATTCTGAGGGCGCAAACCCTCACCGGCAGAGGCTTCATGCCCTCAGAATAAGTCCAGCTAATTGGGAAATGATGTACTAGTATTTTGAAGCACTGACGGGATGTTCTGAACTGGAACATTAGGAGATTGATATGGACCATTGGATATACCGCCTGGAGCGGAAAATTGGCCGTTTTGCGCTGCCTGAGCTCACAAAGCTTGTGATAGTAACCTATGTGGTAGGCTATCTCCTAAGCTTCATGGGGCTTTCAGGCTATGTGGCATTGGATCCCTATAAAGTGATAAACCAGTTCCAGGTCTGGAGGATTATTTCCTGGATACTGATGCCGCCAGGACGCATGGACATTTTTACCATAATAATGCTCATGTTCTATTATTTCATAGGCACTTCCCTGGAGCGGACCT
>JAGBNO010000131.1 GCA_017634355.1 Lachnospiraceae bacterium | reverse complement strand
TTCCTTAAGAGAACCGTTCTCATACCAATAGCTATGGCTGTCGGCCTGGAAAAGCCGTGACAGCTCTTCTAAGCTTTTAGGGGAAAATGGGCCACCATCGCCCAGTATAGGCCCTTCTCCGGCAAGAAGGCTGCCATGTGGCTTTATTTCCCTGGAAAAATAGCGGTAAAGGCTCTGGGGCGTGAGGGAGCGTAAGTGTTTTTTAAGGATTATTATAATATTATTCCTCTCCCTATACTGTTCTTCAATCATAATATTGGCTGCAGGGCGGGGGAGAGTTGTGTTGCAGCTGTCTTTTTCTGAAGGCAGGGCGTTTTTTGCATTGTGAGCTTCTGAAAGGCTCAGAGTTATGTCCCAGACCGCTATGTCGCAGCAGAGGTCCCAGAGGCTTTGGTCTATAAAGTCCTTATGGAAGAAGGGGTGGAGATATAAGCAGTGCAGGACGCTATGCAGGTATATGGCCTCGGTAAGGCCTTCCTTATCGAGAAAATCAGAAATTATTTTTTCTGCATTCCCATAGAAAAAACGTCCGTCAGTGCCATATACATCTGCGGCAGTCATGCCGAAATGGCACTTCAGGGCTGAGATTGCCGGAGCAAGGGCGGGAAAACGGGTGATAAGGCTGGTTTTATCCAGTTTCCATATCTTTTCAGCTATTAAGTTTCTGTCTAAAGTTTCTTTTTGCAGGGGAAGAGGATCAGTAGCGGTTTTTTCAGTATTCAGGAGGCTTAAAAGCAGTGATAGGGCTTCATGGCATCCCCTTTCCATACAGGGACCTAGCGCCTTTAATCTGGCGGCCTCAGGCAAAAGGGGATTTTTAAGGAAAAGCAGCAGCTTCTTCTCGTCCAGGTTTTTGGAGGCGTACATTACGAGCTCATCACTATTTTTATCCAAAAACTCAAGGCAGGGGCTAAAGGTAAGCTTACGCCCGTTGTATAGGGCCGACGTCAGCATCTCGCATTTTTCTTCTGTGGAAGTCAGTTCGCAGAATATGTGGTCGTATTGCCCACAGTCAAATTGCGGTCCGTTCCAGGCCGCTTCTAAATATCCTTTTGCGGCGGCTGAGGGTTTATTTGGGAGAAAGAGCCTGTACTTGCCCTTGATGGTGAGGCTTTTATGCATAGTCCTAGGGTGTGCTTTTGTATTCAGGGATTTGTAAAAAATGCCCGCATCATCTGGAAGGAGGGCATCCATGAGATTGGGGCAGCTGCCCTCGTATGCCTCAATATGCTGGATTTTTGAAATGGGGGACGGAGTGGAGAAGGAAGGCTGCGCAGGCGGAAGGCATAAGGTAAAAGTGCCTATATCGACACTATCGAAGGCATTCTCGTGTATGCGGCTTATCCCGTCTTTAAGCCGTAGATAATGGGTGTCGGACATTACCCTGTAGAGCATATTTCCGACATAGGCGGCTTCGCCCTTATCTTTTAGCCAAAGGGAATTGTCGAAAGTGCTGTGGTATGCAGTGACAGCGGGATTCTCAAATACTATGTCTTTGCAATTCGTGTTCTCAAAGCTATGCTCCCCAAGGGAAATGACAGCCCTGGGAATTATGACTGTTTCTTCTTTAAGGCCCGCAGCAAGGGAGAGAAAGAGCTCCCTGCCGTTATTCTTATAGAGCATGTGGCCGTCTGTAGTAAAGATACGGTTGGCGGGGTCTACAGCTATATTTTCAAGGTCGGGAAAGAGAATATTGCTTTCGGGAAAGCGGCCCAAGAAACGGGGGAGGATAAGGGTCTTCACACCCGGAAAACAGGGCGGGCCAGAATGGCCGCCCGCAGAGTCTTTTATGGAAAAGGATGTGAGGGGGTCGCCGGATATCTCCGCCGGCAGCTCCACGGTCTCACCCCATTTGGCAATCCCTCTAAGGATATAATTCCTGTCACCCGGTCCCGCCATACGGAAGGCATGTTCCTTTTCCTCCAGTAAAAAAGTGCTGCCTTTGTAGTTATATTCTAGGTAATTATTACTCAAAAACTATCCTTTGTGACTACAGGGGCACAGCCCCTCACCAGCATATTTTTTTATTATACACAAAGCAAATCCTGTTGCAAATGATTGATTTTTACACCATGCTATATTACAATAAAGTTTTGTTGTACTGTTTATAGCAAAGAAGTTTTGAAATTGGCTAAGGAGCTGTCACTTTTATTTTCGTAATTTCCTTAACTAAAGGCGAACACTGTGAAAAGGGGTAAGAGACATGGCAATCAAGGATATGGACTGGGCTAATTTGGGTTTTGGGTACATAAAGACGGATAAGCGCTATGTATCAGATTATAAGGACGGGAAGTGGGACGAGGGGCGGATCACCGACGATGACAAGGTGGTGATGAGCGAATGCGCAGGGGTACTGCAGTATGCGCAGACTGTTTTTGAGGGGCTAAAGGCCTATAGGACGGGCGACAACAAGGTTGTGTGCTTCAGGCCCCACCTGAATGCAAGCCGCATGGTGGATTCCGCTAAAAGGCTGGAGATGCCGCCCTTCCCTGAGGAAAGGTTTGTAGATGCGGTAGAGCAGGTCGTAAGGGCGAACCTGGACTGGGTGCCGCCCCATGGCTCAGGCGCAACCCTCTACATACGCCCATATATGTTCGGCATCAATCCCGTAATAGGAGTGAAGCCTGCTGAGGAGTATCAGTTCAGGGTTTTCGTGACACCTGTGGGACCATACTTTAAGGGAGGGGCAAAGCCTATCACTATATGCGTGAGCGACTTCGACAGGGCGGCCCCAAAGGGAACAGGGCATATAAAGGCAGGTTTAAACTATGCCATGAGCCTTCATGCCATAGTGACCGCGCATAAGAATGGCTTTGCAGAAAATCTCTATCTGGATCCGGCCACCAGGACAAAGGTGGAGGAGACGGGCGGCGCCAACTTCATCTTTGTGGATGCAGACGGGAACCTTGTAATTCCTAAGTCCGACTCCATACTTCCGTCCATTACGAGGCGCAGCCTCCACACGGTGGCTGAAGAATACCTGGGGCTGAAAGTGACAGAGAGGGAAGTGCTCCTGTCTGAGCTGAAGGACTTTAAGGAATGTGGGCTATGCGGCACTGCGGCCGTCATTAGCCCCGTGGGAAAGATAGATAACCACGGAGAGGAAATCATCTTCCCTGACGGCTGCGAAGAAATGGGGCCGGTCACGAGGAAGCTCTACGACACTCTTACCGGCATACAGATGGGTGAGATGGAGGGACCTGAGGGCTGGGTACACGAGATTGCGTGAAAACAGACAGATAGCCAAAGTGCCCGTGGTGATGCAGATGGAGGCCCTGGAATGCGGGGCCGCCTGCCTCGCCATGGTACTGGCCTACTATGGCAAGTGGGTTCCCTTAGAGCAGGTAAGGGAGGACTGTGGCGTCTCCAGGGACGGCTCCAAGGCCGGCAACATAGTTAAAGCCGCCATTATGTACGGGCTGGAGGCCGGCGGCTACCGCATGGAGCCTGAGGCATTAAAGAGAGAGGGTACTTTTCCCTGCATAGTCCATTGGGAATTTAACCATTTCATAGTGGTGAGGGGGTTTAAAAAGGGAAAGGTTTACATAAATGACCCGGCCAGAGGCAGCATCACTTTGTCTGAAGAGGAGTTCGACAGGGGCTTTACCGGCGTAGGCCTCCTTTTTTCTAAGGGGGAGGGCTTCGTAAGGTCGGGAAGGAAAAAAAGCGTACTCGCCTTCGCAAAAAAGCGCATGGAGGGCACAGGCCCCGCAGTAGCTTTCGTTGTGCTCACCACCATCATTTCTTCTATAGCCGCTATAATCAGCACCGGCTTTTCGAGGATGTTTTTAGACCAGCTCCTGACAGGCAGGGATGCCGGTCTTCTCATGCCCTTTACCATGGGGCTCATATTCTTTACGGTTCTACGTATAATGGCTCTTTGGATACAGGCCATATATTCCCTGAAGATAAATGGAAAAATGGCAGTGGTGGGGAATAGCACTTTTTTCTGGCATGTGCTGCGCCTGCCAATGAAGTTCTTTTCCCAGAGGCGCATAGGGGACATAGAGCTAAGGCGCAGGGATAATGCCAGTATAGCGGAGAGCCTTGTAAATACCTTTGCGCCCCTCGTCCTCGATACGGCCATGATGCTTTTCTATCTCATTGTAATGCTCCGCTATTCCGTTCTCCTCACGCTTGTGGGCATATCCAGTATGCTCTTCAATATCTTTATTAGCAGGATAATATCAGAGAAAAGAGTGAATATCACAAGGGTGCTCATGCAGGAGCAGGGGCGGCTCTACTCCGACACTGTATCGGGGATAGAGATGATAGAAACCATAAAGGCGAGCGGTGCGGAAAACGGCTATTTCCGCCGCTGGGCCGGCCGGCAGGCCAGGGTCAATGTACAGAATGTACATTTTAGCTCGCTGGATTACTATCTGGGGAGCCTGCCTTTAATATTCCAGGCCATCGTTGGCGATGCAGTCTTGATAATAGGAATATATCTGACAATGAAAGGCAGCTTTACCCCCGGTATGATACTCGCTTTTCAGGGCTTCCTCGCATCTTTTCTTTCGCCTATGGGGTCCCTTGTCACTGCTGGGCAGCGCCTGCAGGAGATGAGGACGGAGATGGAGAGGCTGGAAGATGTGATGGCCTATCCCGTCCAGATTTCTGAAAAAGAGGATAAGGTTGCGAAAGCTACCTCAATAGGGGAGCCTCAATTGCTTCGCGGAAGTATGTCAGATGTTGCAAACGTCACCGCAATTGAGGGGGGATTAAGCAAGCTATCGGGGGAACTCGTCATTAGGAATGTGAGCTTCGGCTACTCCAAGCTGGATAAGCCGCTCATACAGGACTTTAGCCTAGAGCTCCCGAAGGGTAAGAGTGTTGCGCTGGTGGGAGCCTCAGGCTGCGGGAAATCCACTCTTTCCCGTTTGATCACGGGGCTGTATGAACCGTGGGAGGGGGAGATCCTCTTTGACGGCAAGCCCATACAGGATATAGACAGGGCTGTATTCACCGGCTCCGTGGCCGTGGTCGACCAGGATATTACGCTTTTTGAGGATACAATATCCAATAATATTAAAATGTGGGACCAGTCCATAGAAGACTTTGAGGTTATAATGGCCGCAAGGGATGCGCATCTGCATGAAGACATAATGCAGCGGATAGGGGATTATCAGTATAAGCTTCAGGAGGGTGGCAGGGACCTGTCCGGAGGGCAGAGGCAGAGGCTGGAAATAGCGAGGGTCTTATCCCAGGACCCTACCATTATAATAATGGATGAGGCAACCAGCGCCCTGGATGCCAGAACTGAGGCGGAGGTAGTCAACTCTATAAGGCAGAGGGGCATCACTACTGTCGTTATAGCGCACCGCCTCTCTACTATAAGGGACTGCGACGAGATAATAGTGATGGACCATGGCAGGGCGGTGGAAAGGGGCACCCACAGCTTTCTCATGGAAAAGGGCGGCTTCTATAAGGAATTGGTGGCGGCAGAGTAATGGGCTGGTTTGAAGAGCAGATAGCATTAAGGCAGGAGGCCGACGACGAGGCTTTTGAAGACTCTTTTCAGCGCATCGCAGGGGCTGTTCTCGGTAAAAAGTGGAGATTTAGCCACGAGGGCGGCGCCAGGCAGACTGAGGATGCCATAGGGGAGATACTCAGGTTTTATCATGTGAAGCAGAGAGAGCTGCCGGAGGGCAAGACAGAACTCAATGAAGTGCTGGACTATCTCTTGCGGCCAAACGGCATAATGACGAGGAAGGTGCGCCTGACCCCTGGCTTTAGCACTGATGCCGCAGGCGCAATGCTTGCAAGACTGAAGAGCGGCCAGATGGCGGCTCTCATTCCTAAGGGTTTTGGGGGATATAGCTACAAAGACCCTGTGAGCGGCGATACATTGCTTCTTAGGAGGGAAAGGGAGGCTGACTTTGCTGAAGAGGCATACGTCTTCTATAAGCCCTTTCCCATGAAAGCCCTCAAGGTAAATAGCTTACTGCTCTATATGTGGGAGAATATAGAAAAGGCAGATTTATTCTGTTTCCTTTTTCTGTCAGGGCTTTCAGCGCTTGCGGGGCTGCTCGTGCCCTTCCTTAGCCGCATACTATTTTCAGAAGTCCTGTCTTCTAATAGCACCAGCATACTCATTGCCATGGCAGTTTTCATGGTCTCGGCATCCATAGCCTCCATACTCTTTGAAACAGTGAAAGACCTGGGGCTAAAGCGGATAAGCATGAAACTCGATATGAGCGTAAGGGCCGCCACCATGATGAGGCTTCTGTCACTGCCCGCATCATTTTTCAAGGACTATGGCGCAGGAGAATTAACGGACAGGGCTGAGTACATAGGCACACTGGTGGACACGATACTGAATACGGGCTTCTACACGGGGATCACAGCTCTTTTCTCCCTGTGTTATATGGGCGCCATATTTAGTTTTGCGCCTATGCTAGTGGTCCCGTCGCTTATCATCACTGGCCTCACGGTTATCATATCTCTGGCGGCCGCCCTTATTGAGATACCCATTTCCAGGGAGAGGATGGTCCTTTCTGCAAAAGAGGGGGGCATGGGCTATGCGCTGCTTTCCGGCATACAGAAGATAAGGCTTGCAGGGGCTGAAAAAAGGGCTTTTGCGAGATGGGGGAGGCTCTATGCGGCAGAGGCCGCCTATGCATACGACCCGCCGCTTTTTATAAAAATAAACCATGTGCTAATCCAGGCCATAGGCCTTTTTGGGGCAATTATTATATATAATCTGGCAGTGAGGAGCGGTGTGGGGATTTCAGAGTATTATGCATTCATCTCAGCTTTTGGAGTGGTGAGCGTATCTTTCACATCATTAACAGGGGTTGCGGTATCACTCTCCCAGATAAAGCCCATCCTCGACATGGCGGCCCCCATTATGGAGGCGGTGCCTGAAATAGCAGAGGAAAAGGAAATAGTTGAGAGGCTGTCGGGAGGGATAGAGCTATCTAATGTCTCCTTCCGCTATAGCGAGGGTATGCCCTTTGTCATAGAGAATGTCTCCCTAAAAATACGGCCGGGGCAGTATGTGGCCATAGTGGGGCCGACAGGCTGCGGAAAGTCCACCCTGATGAGGCTTATGCTGGGCTTTGAGAGCCCGGATAAGGGAGCCATATACTACGATGGCAGGGATTTAAAGAGGATAGACCTGAAGTCCTTAAGGAGCCGCATAGGGGTGGTATTGCAGAACAGTAGGGTATTCACGGGGGATATATGTTCCAACATACTGCTCACAGCTCCTGAGCTCACTATGGAAGATGCATGGAGGGCCGCCGAGATGTCGGGGCTTGCGGACGACATAAGGGAGATGCCCATGGGCATGAATACCCAGATTTCAGAGGGGCAGGGCGGTATTTCGGGTGGACAGAGGCAGAGGCTGATGATAGCGAGGGCTGTGGCATCTAGGCCGAAAATCCTCATGTTCGACGAGGCCACCAGCGCCCTGGACAATATTACACAGAAAAAAGTGTCGGACGCCTTAGATAAGCTCAGATGCACCCGTATCGTCATTGCCCACAGGCTGTCAACCATAAAGCACTGCGACCGCATACTGGTCTTTGACAAGGGCAGGGTAATTGAGGGCGGGAGCTACGAAGAACTCATGGAAAGGCAAGGATTCTTTGCGGAACTGGTGCAGCGCCAGCAGCTGGACGAGGGATTCGTGGGGCATACGACGGCGTTCTGAAGAGACGCGGTTTGATGTCTGACTTAAAAAAAAGCCGCAAAGTTCCGGGCATTCATTCTCCGGAGCTTGCGGGAATGCCACGGCTCATCGTCTACGATCCGGAATCTTTTCGGTGTATTGCGAAGGGTCGAGAGTTCTGCACGGATGTCTCGGACATAATTGAATGCAGTTTCCGGTGATTTGAGCTCTAATGCGATGTATGCAAAGAGCCGGTCGAGGTCGTTCTCGGCCTCAGGGGTAATGATGACCTCGTATCCATTCATTGCGCATACTTTCTTTCGAGGTCATCAAACACTTCATCGAGAGGGCGCCCCTCGTGGCGCATCACCTGCTGGTAGCCTCTTTCAAGGCGTTCGTTGAATTCCGAGTCGGACAGATCTAGAGCCGTTTCGTCCTGTCGTGGAAGGGTCAGGGAGAACGGGAGGCCGTTCCAGGCAATAATCTGGCGGTAGAGGGAGCTGATGGCAACAGAGACGGGGATGCCAAGCCGCTGGAGGATAGCCTCAGCATCATTTTTTATATCCTCTTCAATGCGGTAGCTGACAGTAGCATTTTTCATAAGCGTTCACCACCTTTCAAGTGGTAATTATACATTAGTGTAATGCAGAATGCAATACAGAATAATAATATGGGAAACGAATTCCCATATTATTTTATAACCCCCTTGCATATAAGCATTTTTAAACAATAGGTAAAGCAAGTTGTTTCAAAAATGGCAATATGCGGGGGGCATTTGTTATCATAGCAAAACTATAGGGGGATACAGAAAATGATTTGAAAATGTATCGTAGAATGGGCATTCCACCATTAGACCTCTCTAATGCCTGTGGTTACTGTATTCGCAGGCATAAATGACCATGTATTTGACCAGAATAGGAAATCCTTATTTTTTCGATTCCATCACAAATTCCATTTCCATCTCGTTGCCATATCGTTTTTTCTCAAAATATGTTTTCGTTTGACGGAAATGACTTGACCAAATTTCTGACCATATCCAGCTTTTCTGATAGGCAATAATCCAACAAACTCAGTCAGATATTATTTAGAAAAAGGGTAAAAAGGCTGATTTCTTTCATGTATATATGTGGAAAAGCAGTAGAAATGTATACATTTTGCTTACGATTCAGGAATTTTTCTTAAAATTATGCCCTAATTTCGCAAAATATATATTCCAGTTGACAAAAATGCAGTATGAACATAGAATATATGCATCAGATGTGGGCTATAATGTTTCATAGAAATAATTATTCTGCGAAATTACTTGCAGGGATATTAGGAGAGAGGGAATGGGTCAGAGGCAGAGACTGGGGAGGGCGGGATGACCTTTGCTGAAGCTGCGGACAAATGGCTTTCCGACAGGAGGGAGCATATCTCCGCACCCTCAGTAGACCGCTATGAATACCTCATGGGCAAATACATTATGGGGGAATTTGGCAGACAGGACATCGAAAGCATCACTTTGGCCCAGATTATGACATATATATCAGACTTTGCAGACAAGGAGAGGCATGGTGATACCGCAATCAGTGGCTCCACCATGGAGACCCTGCAGAGCATAACGGGCAGCGTCATAACCTTTGCGAAGAAGTCGGAGCTAAAGGTGATGGCAAAAAGGAATGCAGAAAGCCTAAAGAAGAATTCCTACAAGACCCTCTCTGGTGCAGAAATAGAAAAGCTCATTACCTTTGCTAAATATAATATTAACCCGGAAGTGCTTGTTGTCCTGCTCTCGCTCTATACGGGCATAGGAATAGGCGAGATATGTGCACTGTCATGGGATGACTTCAATTTGGACAGAAGGGAGATATACATTCGCCATACCCTTTACCGGGTAAAGAACAGGGACGGGGATGGGGAGAAGAGGACTAAGCTTATCGTTATGGATGTAAGGAAGTCTGCCTTGAGGACGGTGCAGTACCCGTCTGGGCTGGACACATTAGTAAGGGAACTTTACCGGAAGGGCTGCGTCTTTCTGACAGGGGAAAAGGGGAGGTACACAGAACAGCGCACATTTAGTAACCACCTGGAGACAGCCTTTAAGGGTAATGGCCTGGAGAGGGTCACAATAGCGAGGGTCAAGAAGACATTTGACGCAGGGCTTTCCGACAAAGGATACCTGACGAGATCTTCGTATTCTGAGCCTGATGAGGAAAAGGCCGTGGAAGTAGCCAAGGTGGACGAACGCTGGCTCATGAAGGAGATGGAGAACGACCTTCTGGCACTCAGGAGCATCCTTGGGATAAGCAGCTCCGACATGGGGCTTTTAATGGGAATAGACGCAGAGGCCTATAAGGCGATAGAGGACGGTGAGGCCGCCATGGACTGGAGCGTGTTCATGGGTTTCCTCTTCATATTCAAGTACAACAGCAAGACTGAAAAAGTTGTGGACGCACTGGGGCTCTACCCGAAGGCACTGAAGGAAAAGATCACGTTGGCGGTATGAGCAAAAGGAAATGGAAGAACTGAAGTCACTTGACAGGGAAGGGCAACTGAGCCTCCTCGCAAGGGAACTCCCAAAGATAAGGGAGGAGCTGTCCATAACCCTAAGCGACCTGGAGCGCATGACGAACATAGGGGCAAAGCGTGTGGCAGCCATAGAGGACGGCAGGCAGGAGCTTAAGTGGAGCGAGTACCTGACAATCATCTTTGTGCTATGGGCTAACGAAAAGAGCCGCGACCTGTTGGATAAGAAGGGGCTTTTCCCTGTGGATCTGAAGAAGGCTTTTTCAGTGAACAATAATGCGCATGAGCCGACGGTGTGAGGGAGTCTTGGCCACCAAAGACAGTACATTTTTTAAGCGTGATGGTCGAGGCTTAAGTATTGTCTTTTGACGGTGTACGCCAAACTGCTTTAAGACATAAGGAGCAACTTTGGGAGAAGGGGATATTAAGAAAAAGGTGTTGCATAGCTTTTTAATAGTTATGATAACAGTTTCGTCTATGCTTTTGATAGGATGCTTGATCAAAAACATGGATGCAGTTCTTTCTTTTGTTAAAGGCAATGGGGGCTGGTTTGTTTTTGTGCAAAGTATGAGCACTCTATTGTCGCTCGTATCAATAGTAATAATAATGCAACAGTATGTTTCAGGACATGAGAGGGCTCGCAGGGAGACAGCCGTACATATGCTCTTTGAATGGAGCAAAAATCTTGGCAGATGGGCGACACGGTTTAGAAAAATAGCTGAAAAACTGTCATACGAACAAAGTATCCAGCTTTATAGAGGAAAAAGATTTAAGGTGAATTCTGAAATCTATAAAGATTTGAAAAAAGCTATAGAAGATATGGGAGATGCAAAGGAGACAAAGAAATATAAAAAAGAAACTGGAAAGAATAATGCGGAGGCTAATAAGAATAGCATTAGTAAGAAAGAGAACAACATTGATACTGAAAGTAAAAATGTAAGTGCTGATAAGAAAGAAGATGAGGAAAAACCTCAGAAATCCAATAAACTATACAAACTCAGCAAGAGAGACGTATATATACTGAGGAATGAGATAATTGGTTATCTTAACAGGGCAGAGTCAATTTTGTCGGCTTGGCAACATAATGTGGCAGATACTCAGATCATTGAGGATGAGTTTGCCTTTCTTTTGGATGAGAGCGAAGGGAAGACGATGCTGGAGAACTTCAGAAAAGCAGCAGGTTCGGAATCAAGTTTTCCGGCAATAGAGATGTTTTGTCTTCATCTGCGAAAGAAAAGGGAGAGTAAATTGATACGGAAGAAGAAATTAGGATAAAGGGTATTCTTGAAGACTGAATAGCAAGGAGAGACATTAAAAAAAATATACGATTTCTCTTAGAATTCATGATCAGAACAGTGGGGGATTCTGGATTCTTTTGTTATTTTATGGTTCTCGATTATTCTTTTCTATATGATACTGTGATGTTGACGCAAGAATAAGAGGACGGTAAATGTATCGTTGAAAATAGAGGGTTTTTGGGCTGTTTTGTAGCTGGAAAATTGGGTGATAGGTGACGCAAGGAAAAGGAGACAGTGGGGCGGAAAGCCAGTATTTGCAAGGGTTTCGGGAGGTTAAGCAATGGTTCTTGATAGATCAAAGGGTGTGAAGTGACGCTGATTTTCACATTGATGTGATTTCGGTGTGATTTTGAGAATTTCCTACCATTCGATTTCGTAGAATAGCTATTTTGAGAATATGGATCATAAACATAGTATCAGCCCCAAGCTCCGAGCATTTATCGCAGGTTTAACGCCTGTAGCGGTGTTCAGAATTACGCTCATTACTTCGGTTATTATTGCACTTGCTGCTGGGATTATATATAGCACGGCGACAAAATCACTCCATGTGAATATCAATAAGGTTGATACGGCGAGTGTTGATCTGAATGGTTCTGAGGATCTTGGTGGGATTGAGCCCAATGGCTATAAGAACATCAGCTACAGAATTACAAACAATTCCACAAAACCTGCCTATGTGTTTATAAGGATTGAAATGGACACACCGGGGCTTTATGAGGTGACGGATACCGATTGGGTAGAGTTGAAAGATGTGGAAGCTGAGAACGAGATAATCCTCGCATACGGTGAGAGTTCTTCAATGACTCCAGTTCCAATCGCTGACTCAGTAACAATGGCTGGCCGCTTACATTGCTTGGCAGATGCGGAAATGTCTAGCCAGTTGACTGGCACCGAAATGGACATCGATGTTACGGGATGTCTGGTGTATGGAGTTGGTGAGGATGGCGAGGATATTGTATACAGCAAAAAAGCTGGTGATTTGTGGCAGGCTTATATGGAGAATAGGTGGAGTTAACAATAATTATATAATTTTTAACCACCTGATACACGGATGTACAAGGGAGAGGGGCTAGTTATGCGTAAATCCAGAGTCAGAGGGGATGATTCTGGATTTTTTTGTTTGTATAAGCTTGGTTGTTGAAGATGGCAAGAAGGATAATTGGATGAGGTGGAAGTAATCTACTTTTGAGTAACTATCTCACAATTTTTTGAGATTAATTTAAAGGAATCTTAGATTGATGAATGGGACACTTTTAGAGAAAATAAAAAATAAGGAGACTTCTTTAGCTGTAGTTGGTTTGGGATATGTCGGTATGCCGATAGCTGTGGCTTTTGCTGAGAAAGGTATAGCTGTCATCGGCTTCGATAATAACAAGGCAAAGATTGAACTATATAAGTCTGGCATTGATCCGACGAAAGAAGTCGGAGATGAAGTGATTGAGAACACTACTCTGCGGTTTACAAGTGATCCGTCTGAGCTTAAGAACGCAGGATTCATCATCATCGCTGTTCCTACTCCCGTTAATCTCGACCACACTCCTGACTTGTCTCCTGTGGAAGGTGCGAGCCGTATTGTCGGGAGGAATCTGAGTGAGAATTCTATCGTTGTTTATGAGTCAACTGTTTATCCTGGTGTGACAGAGGATGTATGCATACCGATTCTTGAAGAAGAGTCAGGAATGAAATGTGGAGTGGACTTTAAGGTCGGGTATAGCCCGGAGAGGATTAATCCGGGGGATAAGGGACATCGCCTTTCTAACATCAAGAAGATCGTATCAGGGATGGATGCTGATACCTGCGATCAAATATCACGTGTCTACAACCTTGTAATCGAGGTTGGAACATATCCTGTTTCCTCCATAAAAACTGCTGAAGCGATAAAAGTTGTGGAGAATAGCCAGCGTGATATCAACATCGCCTTCATGAACGAACTGGCAATGGTATTCGATCGGATGGGAATCGACACAAACGAAGTTGTGGATGGGATGAACACAAAGTGGAATGCTTTAGGCTTCCGACCGGGACTTGTCGGAGGACATTGCATCGGTGTTGATCCCTATTATTTTACTTATGAAGCTGAGAGGCTTGGATATCATAGTCAGATAATACTGAACGGACGGATGGTAAATGATTCGATGGGAGCATTTATAGCCGATAAGGCTGTGAAACTTATGGTTGAAGCTGGACAAGCTCCAAAGAAGAGTAGAGTTGCGATATTGGGCTTAACTGAAGTTCATTAAGCCCCCACCAGAGGTGGGGAGAACAGAGTAAGCAGTAGCGTTTCCTAAGAGTACCAGAAAAACGCCTCCTGTGTTATAAAAGATGTGGGTCTAGTCAACCACATTAAATAACAAGGAGGCGAT
>JAGBNO010000130.1 GCA_017634355.1 Lachnospiraceae bacterium | reverse complement strand
CTGTCCAAATCCACCACCCTTGTGAGATCCTCTATTGCCCCTGTGTAATCCCCATCATTGTACTTATCCGTGCCGCTCTTGAAATAAGTCTCAGCCGCCTTTGCTGACACATGCTCGCTGAGGAGCCCGTATAGCACCCCGAACTCCTCATTAAAATCCTCCGGATTCCCTATGGCTTCAAGATAGCCTGCGGCAGTCAGGGCATCTTCCGGATCTGTGATATAGCTCTCCGCGGCCTTTAATAAGTTATCGTAATTACCTATTACGCCAGATTCCCCTGTGAATGACTCCAGCTCCTGTTCCCTGGCCTGTTTCTCTTTCTCCAGGGCCTCAAGCTTCCTCGTCATGTCCTCCATCTCGGCATTTCTCGTAGTCAGCTCTTCCGAAACCCTCTTGATCTGTTCATTGACGTCAGACCTGCCTTCCTTTATCCTGGAGGGCACTACCAGAAACCACATGATGCCTATCCCCAGAACCAGGCCCAGTATGATATAGAGTATGGAAAAGCGCCCCGCCTTGTCCGGACCATTGAGGGGCTGTATAATGGTTTCATTGCCGCTTTGGTATGTAAAGGATTCTTCCTTCTGCTTCCTGCCCTTTCTGCCAGAGGCCGCATCCTTTAAGGAAAGCTGCCTGTTTGCCTCCTGCAGATAGCTTAAGAGCTTCGTATTGTTGGAATCCACCCTCAAAGCCCGTTCGGCCGTATGCTTTGCCCTGTCCCATTCTTCGTCATTCAAAAACAGCAGGGTAAGGAGCTCAAAGGCCCTTATGTAGTTCTGGTTCATGGATACAACTTTTTTCAGCTGTATCTTCGCAAGGTCCAGATCCCCCCTATGCGCATACGACAGGCCTTGGTTATATTTCTTTATGCTCTGGTCCAGTAAATTGAGGCGGGCAGGATTGCTCTGCACGCTCTTCATGAAATCAGAAGCTACATTCTTTTTGGGACGTATATCCAGTGATATGAGCCATTCAGACAGGGCCGCAACGGTCTCTCCCATTTCGAAATAGACCAGCCCCAGAAGATTCCTCGCTTTAACATGCCTTTTATTGCACTTCAAGCTATCTCTCAGAGAGGCGGCCGCACCGGAGAGGTCCCTCACCCTGGCCTTTGCCAGCCCCTCATTGTAGAAGGCATCCGCAAGGAACAGTATCTGTTTATACATCTTGACATCGGCCCCGCAGGCCGTGCAAAAATCATCTTCGGACAAAGTGCGCCCGCAGTTATAACACTTCATGGAGATCCCCAGTACCTTTTAGCCCTTAATATACACCGCCCTGTTCATTTTCCCTTGTCTTCACATTCAGCATATTGAATAGGAGATCCAGCATATCCGACACATCATAGCTATGCACTGTATCTTCTGAATCGGCGACCTCCAGGGAGGGATGGAATTTCTTTAGTTCTTCTTCAAAATCTATCATTGCTTAAGCTTCCTGCCTTAATGTGGCACAAAAAATCACCAGTCTACTATAGGCCTTGAAACAAGCCCGTTATCTTCATCTATCCTGAATTCTACTCTTTTCTTGTCTTCTTCAACTATGAGCTGCTGATTGTCTATGGTGACGATAGTGCCTATGAATACGGTGTCCTCCGCCTTTATGGCAGCGCCTCCCGATGTACTCAAAATCCTCTCTATCTCTTCCAGCTCATCTTCTGCCAGTTTGAGTTCCGTCTTCTTCTCAACCCTCTCCCTGACCATATTCTTGCGTTCTTCCATAATGAATTCGTCAGCATTTCCCAGCCGTATCTTCCGCTCTATCTCGTCTGCCCGCATGGCCATCTCTTCCAGCCTGTCAGAAGCCTCCCTCGACTGTTTCTGCAATGCGCTCTTCTTTTTAATTATGGCATCCCTGACTCCCGCCTCTACTATAGTCTTTACATAGGCATCATTGCCTATCATTTTGGCCTCTACGCCTTTTAGGCCAAAGACATTGCCGCCTATTATGGCCCCGTTCGTGCCCGTTGCCGACACAACTCCATTTGCGGAAACCTGAGAATCCAAAAAATGGTTTGCAGAAATATTGCCCTTTGCTTCTATGGTGGCATATTCCACGAATTCTGCAAGGAAATCCCCGCCGCACTTTAGCACTGCGGTCTCCGATCCCATGACGCCGCCCTTTATTACAATGTCCTCTCCTGCCGTTATGCAGCCGCCCTCGCAGACCCCATCCACGGTAATGCTCCTCGTGGCCTTCACATGCACCCCGGTCTCCACATTTCCATGGACTATTACATCGCCCTTGAAGTCCACATTTCCAAAGACATTGTCTATATCGTGTTTAAACTCCTGCAGCCCGACTACCGTGAGCCTCGCCTTGGAAACCTCCACGCGGCCGCTCTCCGTGGCATAATAGGATAGATCCTCTTCTTCATAGCGGCAGCCCTTTGTCAGGTAGCGGGGGAGCTCCTTGGCCTTTTTGGGCTGTATGACCTTGCCCCTTACCGTGAAGCCCTCCGTGCCCTGCACTGCCGGGTGGTATGTCGCTATCCTGTCCTCTTCCTCCACACAATCTATCACATTGACGCTGGTATAGTCCACGCTGCCGTCTTCCCTTATCTTCGGGGCTTCCTTTTTCTTGTTGTCCTTTACCTTGAAAAAGAATTCATAATATCCGTCCTGCCCGTCTACGGCAGGTGTGCCCTCTGCCACCAGCATTTCCTTCCCATAGATATGCTTTTTGACCATGGCGTTGACCCTGGCAGAATTAATGCCCTCCACTACGCCATGCTTCTCCATTAAGCCTAAAATCTCATCCCTCGTAAATTCATCTCCGGTCCCCGGCTTCTGCAGCAGAAGATAGGCTTTCATTTCCCCATCCCTGACCGTTACCCTGCTCCCCAAGAAGCGGTCCCTGGTATTTTCTTTGGTATCATCCTGAAGCAGTTCAAATACATCAGCCTCATTCGTATCTGGCAATTCATTTACCGATGCCATAATCCCCCCATCCGGTGTTCTCACGCCTATGCCAGCTGGCCAAGCCTCTCCTTCACCTCTTCCATCATTTTCTCGTAATTTCTGAGCTTCTCCTTCTCGCTGTCTATTTTGTCCTTGGGATCCTAGGAAAGAAAGCGTTCATTTGAAAGCATTGCGTGGGAACGATTTAATTCCCCATCCAGCCGAAGCTCTT
>JAGBNO010000129.1 GCA_017634355.1 Lachnospiraceae bacterium | reverse complement strand
GTGCTGTCATCTGACCCTCCTTTCTGAGTCAGATGATACCTCTGTTACAGCAAAATGTCAATATTGTTTATTAAAATAGTTTAATATATATAAATTATTATTATGAATCTTATAGACCATATATCCGTGAATTGGATTCGGAAAAGCTTATCAATAATCGCTTCGGCAGCAGGGTTTTTTGCTGGCTTATACAACTGAAATAAAGGGTAAAGACTGCAGCTGGTTATTGGCAAGAAAGCTCATTAGCCGATAGGCTGGACCTGTAGGATGCGTTCTTCCACATTCCCACGCTTCCACTGTTTTTACCGACACACCAAGAAAATCGGCAAAGACATGCTGTGTCATGTGAGCCTGCATTCTTATTTTGCGAATCTGGTCTTTATTCAATTCGTTGACAGGATCAATCTTATATGTCACGGTGCGCGCATTTCCGACTCCATTAGCATAATCTATTGCCTGTAGCAAACCTTCATGTAAATCTTCAAAGAGTGTGCTCATTGCGATTACCTCCGTCTTTTTCGTTCGGCTTCAAGAAGTGATTTAACGAGCCTTCTCAGAGAACTTTCTTTTCGTCATCCGAAAGGTTTTCCTGTTCTTTTTTAGCAAAGGCTGTAATGAGATATGTAACCTCATATTCTGCAAAATCTGTATAGCATACACGCACGCTGCCGCTTTTGCCTTGATCTTTCAAAGGAAAACGAACCTTCCTTATCCCACCGGTTCCCTCGATTATCGGTCCAGACTCAGGATCCTTCAATAACATGATTTGTAATTGAAGCAGATCATCATCGTTAAGACCGATTTCTGACCAGCATTTCGTGAAAAGTGGTATTTCAATAAAAGTTCTTGTCAAATTACTACCTCGTCAAGACTGATGAATTTATAATAAACCCTATTTTGTAGGGTGTCAATAAAGGATTTTAGAATTATCCTTGCCTTGTGGATAAGTATAATGATATTTAGGTGCTTGCAAAGTACTTACTTTGCAAGCTAGCTCTCAATATCTGATTTTAAAGAAAAGACTGTTGGAAGAAAAAGATGGTGAAAAAGACAGCATTAGATTCTATAAGCATCATAAATTATCCTAAAGGTGCGCCACATTTAGGGCAGGTCTTCATGGATTTGCCGTGTACTACCGCATTGCAGTAGCCGCATCTCCGTTCGTCCTTATTGCCCTTCGAAGCCGCCCTGTCCGCCGTATGGGAAGCAGTGCCGGTATTAGGAGCATTGGGATCGTCTCCCATGTCGGGAGAGCATTTCTGGTACTGCCTGCCCACTGCGATCCCCTTTATTTCGCTCACAATGGCATAGCCCACTATTATAATAAAGATGGCTGCTATAACTATTTCCCCCCAGTTGATATGTACCTTCATTACATCCGGCGTCAGGTCGGAGAAAGCTTTGTTGAAAGCATCGCTCACGGAATAGAGGCTTCTGTTGCCTAAGTAACTGGTAAGAGATTCATTGAAGCTGTCAGTTATGTCTTCGCTCAGTATGCCTGTGGTGTTGTCCCCCTGCATCCCCTCAAAATACCAGTCGTCATATTCCTTACCCTGGTCAGATGTATATACAATGAGCCAGTGATCCTCGTCCTCGAACCTATCCACATAGAGGTCGTACGCAAAGTCGTCGGGGGTGTCATAGTGTGCCTTCCAGGCGTTGTCGGTGGTAACTATGCTGACCGGTATTCCGGTCTCGGCATAGAAGCCGGAGAGGGTATCTTCAAGCTGCCCGGTGCTTCCCAGCACTGCTATCCCGTCATCTATTTCGACAGGATTTTCATAGACCGTTTCCATTTTGTGGGGTATATGCACCAGGGAGCCCAAGTAGAAACCCACTATTGCCAGTAGGGGCAGGTAAATGAACAGGGACTTGATGCTTTTCCTGTTCATATTGGGGTCGTTGCTGTAGATATATTCGGGCTGATTGTTGCGGTAGCGCACATAGCGGTAAGAACCTGGGAAATATGTCCTGGAAGACCTGTACCTAGGGGTGCTTCTCCTGGATGAATGTGAGCTTGATGAGTGGCTGCCACCACTGTGGCTTCCGCCTCCTGATGAACGTGGCATAGGACACCTCCTTATTTCTTACATCATATAATGGCAAATATAGGGTGTCAACAAAAAATACATAAAGAAATCAAGCCGCCCTGCCGATATTAAGAGTAGGATTATATTAATTTTGAATGGCGTAGCTATAGGGAAAGTAGACAAGCCAAATGGCTGAGTTGATTCGCTGCAGGTCCTTAATATATTCACACAGCATAGACGCAGTGATGTTAGAAAGATACATAAAAGGGGTGCGCTATGGCAGGCTTAAATATATCTATTTATACAGACGCTTATAATAATCAACACGCTTCCGTATATGGCCGGCAGAGCTTATTCGGTGGCACTGATGAAGCCGGTAACAGAGCGGCTAATGCAAAGAAAATGGGAACGCTGTCTTACGGGCATAGCAGCTCTGCTAAGGAGGGGTCTTCCGAGGGCTATTCTGTTTCGCAGGAAATGCGGCAGCTTATCCGCGGATTAAATAAGGAGCAGGAAAAGAATAGCTATGCCGCAAGCTCTTCCGAGGGGCTAAATAGCCTCTTTGAGCTTTCAGGTTCAGACGAAAAGGAAGAAGAGGAAGTTAAGAAACCCATAAACTATAATTTCAAGGAAATCGCAGGGAAGATTCAGAGGGCGAAAACCTCAGTCAGCGCAGAGCAGGCTTATCTTAGCGCAAGGAGGAAGGTCCTGGAAGTAAAGAGGAAGATATCTGCGGGGGATGGGGACTCTGAGGAACTGGAATTCGCCCTCACGCATGCGAAGCGCATGGAAATGGCCGCAAGGAAGAAAAAGCACCATCTGGAGCTGGAAGAGCTCGCACATATTACAATGGAGAGAGATGAGGGGCAGGATAAGCTTCATGGGGATCAGGCCGACTTGAAAAATGCCATAATATCCGCGGAGGAAGAAGAAATTTCCAAGAAGGAGGATGCTATTTTTACTGAGAGGGAGACACATGCGCATGAGGCGGCAGAAAGCGCAGGGGGCTCCACTGGAAATAGCGGGGGCATTTCTGACGATATGATGAAGGAGCTTAATGAGCTTATCTCTGAATTCGGAGAGGAGGAGCTTAGAGAGCTGGAGGAGCAGATGGAAATGCTGGAGGGCATGGAGACCATAGACCCACACATGACCAAGGAGGACCTTGAGAAGCTTAAGCGCAGGCACAGGGAGGCTGAGAACAGGGCCATAGTAAAGGCCGACATGGACTACCTGAAGAGCATGATAAAGCACCAGCTGGATAGGTCTGGAAGCGTGCCTGGCATGGGACAGACAGGTGGCTCTTTTGGAGGATACGTGTCTACTCCTGCAGCGCCCTTAAGCCTGCCGGTGCCTGAAGCTGCGGCAGGTGGAGAGGTAGCCATAGATATCAAGCTATAGGCAAAGTCATTCAAGTATCAGGTTTTCAACTACTACGCCCATAGCTTCCAGTTTGGCAGTCAGGGCTATCTTTTGGTTACGGATCTCCTTATCCCTGTCCTCTGACTTCTCTATGCGCTGCAGGTTAGTAAAGGCATCGATCATAATAGAAACTTGTCCTTCTTTTGTCATAACAGTATTCTCCATAATAAACCTCATGCAGATCAAAAAAGGTAAAGGCATATAAAAGACCATAAAAAACCATAAAAAACATTAGTTATTTTACTATAAATACAAGGATCATACAAGGATAAATGCATTACTCAATTATGGAAATATTCAAGGGCATTTTCATGCTTGCTTCAATAGCTGAGTGATAGTATGATACTAAAAATCTGTGCAAAAATAACTTTACATTCCGATTGTTTTTTTATTCGATCCCGCAGGGCAAGATCCGATTACCGGCCCATACATGGGCTGCCCGCATAAGCGCATTCATCTTGCACTAAGGCCTCGAATAAAAATACTGCGCAAGCTTGTAAAGTTATTTCCGAACAGTTCCTAAAAATCCAAAGGAGGTGGACAGAATGAGGCAAATGAAAAAGATACTGGCGGTATTCATGGCCTTGGTCATGACGGCTGGCTTAAGCGGCATGGCATACGGCATGGAACTTCATACGGAAGATGGCAGTGTTTCACAGAATATGGCGGAAACTGCCGCATTGCCTGAAGAAACTACAGAATCTATGTCCGGCGGAGATAATGAGGCTGCAATAATTCCTGAAGGACCAACAGACTTAGCACTGGAGGCTTCGTCTGAGTCTGTCAGCGCAGGCGCAGAAGAGTCAGGAGAACAGCTAAGGCTCATGCAGCTTAAGGTGGCCACAGAGCTGCAGGAGCAAGTGGACGGCTTAAAGAGCCTTATACCGGGTGAAGATTATATAGAGGGCGAGGGCGTATACCTCGCAGATACAGAGGCAGAGGCTATTAAGATAGCGGAAGAGTATGGTGGCACATTGGAGAGCTTTGCCCATGGGGTGGCTGTGGTGAAGTTTTCGGGAACGACAGCTGAAGCACTGGAGAAAGCCGCTGACGGGCAGAGCGTCACCACTGCCGCAGGGCCTAATTATATCTGCCATTTTTTTGATGATAAGGGTGAGTCGGATATTGCAAATGCCACCGCAATAGAGGAGAGGGAAATGGGGTCAGAAATGGCTGCAGAGCTCTCTTCCGGCGATCCCTATTCAGATTCAGGCAGTACAAACTATCAGTATTTCCATGAGAAGATATATACAGATGCCGCCCATCAGGTGACTTTGGGCACGGGCGCTAAAGTCGCTGTTTTGGATACAGGAACTGTCGTAGACCACGAGGACCTATTGTACGAAGACAGTGCCCATGTGCAGTATATCTCATCGCTGGCAAATGGCACCGACGCCCATGGCCATGGAACCCACTGCGCAGGAGTCATAGGAGCGATTAAGGACAATAACAGGGGCGGATATGGCGTTGCGCCGGAGTGCGAGCTATATTCCATCAGAGTTACCAGCGGTGCGACTTTTGAAATGGCCGCCCTGCTGGAAGGGTTGAAGATAGCCATTGAGGATGAGGTTAATGTAATAAGCATGAGCCTTGGAGGCCCTGCTTCCCTGCCTGCACT
>JAGBNO010000128.1 GCA_017634355.1 Lachnospiraceae bacterium | reverse complement strand
GATCTCGTCCTCGCGGCGATAGCGCTTACCGATAGAGCCGGTCTCGTCGAAGTCGATCATCCACTCCTTAGCAAGGTCAGCGTAGATCTCCCGGGCCTTCTCAGACAGCTTCTTGGAAAGGGGCAGCACCCCTATCTTCACGGGCGCCAGCGCCGGATGCAGATGCAGCACTGTACGCATATCGCCGCCTTCCAGCTCTTCCTCATCGTATGCGTCGCATAGGAAAGCGAGGACTATCCTGTCAGCCCCCAGGGAAGGCTCTATGACATAAGGGAGATACCGCTCGTTCTTCGTATCGTCAAAATATGTCATATCCTCTCCGGAAACCTGCTGGTGCTGGGATAAGTCGTAGTCCGTCCTGTCGGCCACGCCCCAGAGCTCTCCCCAGCCAAAGGGGAAGAGATATTCAAAGTCAGTAGTTGCGTTTGAGTAGAAAGCCAGCTCTTCCTTATCATGGTCCCTCGTGCGCAGGTGCTCTTCCTTCAATCCCATGTCCTTAAGCCACTGGTAGCAGAAATCCTTCCAGTAGTTAAACCACTCTAGGTCCGTTCCGGGCTCGCAGAAGAACTCCAGCTCCATCTGCTCGAATTCCCTGGTCCTGAAGGTGAAGTTGCCGGGCGTTATCTCATTCCTGAATGACTTCCCTATCTGAGCTATGCCAAAAGGCACCTTCTTCCTGCTGGTTCTCTGCACGTTCTTGAAATTCACGAATATGCCCTGGGCTGTCTCTGGGCGGAGATATACCACATCCTTTGCGTCCTCAGTGACGCCCTGGAAAGTCTTGAACATGAGATTGAACTGCCGCACGTCTGTAAAGTTGTGCTTGCCGCAGCTGGGGCAGGGAATCTCATGCTCCCTTATGAAGCCCACAAGCTCCTCATTTGACCATCCGTCCACGGAAGACTTAAGTTCAAAGCTATTTTCCTTTGCCCAGTCCTCTATGACCTTGTCTGCCCTGAACCTCTGCTTGCAGGAGCGGCAGTCGATTAGTGGGTCTGAAAAGCTCTTTATATGCCCGCTGGCCACATAGGTCTGGGTATTCATGAGTATGGCGCAGTCCACGCCCACATTATATTTATTCCCGGTAACAAACCTCTGCCACCAAGCCTTTTTAACATTATTCTTGAGCTCCACTCCCAGATTCCCGTAGTCCCAGGTATTGGCAAGGCCACCATAAATCTCGCTCCACGGATAAATGAAGCCCCTGCCCTTGCAGAGCGCGACTATCTTTTCCATTGTAGTTTCCATTAAAGATCCTCCTCTGTAACTTTTTTACTCCAGCTGTATAGGAAACGAATTAACAAATTGCACTGTCAGGAGCCGATAATGCCACAAGCAGGGCATTATCGGCTCCTGATTAGGCAATTTCTAAATTCGATTGCTATAACTATTCTGCTTTATGTAAACCAAATCATTTCAATACACTTTTTACTCCAGTTGCAGCTATCCCATTTTATGTAAACTAGATCATTTCAGTACACCAGCACCACAGGCCGCCTCCCCTTGTGCACTGCGGCTTCTTTAGCTGAATTCATGGATATGCTGGGGCTTATTACCCTTATGGCTCCGGGGGTCTTCACTATCTTGTCCTCATTTATTATGACAGCGCTGCCATTCAGCTTCTTCATCTCCTCTGTAGTCAGCGCCTCTTCGTCCTTTACCTTTATGAGCCCTGTGAAGTCTTGCGCATCCTTTTCCATCAGTTCTTCCACCTTGCCCCACATGAAAGTACGCCCGTCTCCATAGAAGCCCACATAGTCCTCTGCTGTCTTAAAGCTCAGGACCATGCTGCATTTCCCCCGCCTGAATGCTATATCCTTTAAGCTAACAGCGCCATCCTTTCCATCGGCGGAATTATAGCTCTTAATGGCTTCCTCCGCCATGGCCTTCAGGCCATCCTTGTCATATTCCTCTGTATTAAAGGAATCCACGGTGGTTTCCGTGATGACGCCCCTATTGGATATGGCTATGGTACTTACCTCTGTATTCTCAGAAGCAGTCTCATCCTCCCCTTCATTATCGGGACTGCTGAGCTTCTTTATGCGGCCTATGAGGAAGGCCGCAAGCGCAACGAGTCCTATTATTAGGAGCAGAAAGATTGCCCTTGCCAGATATGCCCTGATTATCTTTTTTTTTCTATTAATCCGACGCCTGCGTCGTCTCTTCCTATGCGCCATCACACGAGATTATATAAAACATCAACTACAAATTCAATAAAGCCTGTTCCGGCTTTAAGCAAAACCACCATGCCCACCGTATGCAGTATTATCTACTACAACGCCTATAAAATCAAGGGACATCCTTCAATAGTTCCAGGCTCATAAATCTTTTCCCTATGCAGCCATCCCTGAGCCTTTTTTCTATGGATTTCAGTTCTTTAAGCACCTCCCCATTCACGGCAAAAGAGAAGGCCTTTTCAGGCGGGCTATTCAGGATATGCCGCATGGAATGGAGGGTTCCGGGAAGATAAACCTTTCCCTCCGGAAGCCCCGGATACTCCCCGTTCACTGCTATGGCCTTTATAAGAAAGGCCGAAGAGATTAGCTCATTTTCAAGGGCGGGGGACAAGAGTGCCTTTAAGCCTGAATACAAAAGCTTAAGGAGTTCCAGGTCATCATTATTCTCCCTGGAATAATAGTCTGCTATCTCCAGAAAATATGAAGCATAGGCATACGCCGTCAAGTCGCTGCGCAGTCCCTCGAAGTAGTTACTTATCTCCGCCTCCTTCAGAGTATACGCATTTCTCCCCTCTATCAGCCTAAAGACCCCGAATGAAAAGGGCTCCGTGGCGGCGAGATAGCGGCTGCCCGGCCTCTTCACGCCTTTTGCGAATGCAGTTATCTTCCCACATTCGGAAGTGAGAATCACCACCCTTCTGTCGTACTCAGCATAATCGGCATTCTTTAGCACTATGCCCTTCAGCTCCACCAAGGCCATTGCATTACTTTCTGTAGCCAAAGGCCCTGATCTGTTTTTCGTCGTCCCTCCAGTCCTTCCTGACCTTTACCCATATTTTTAAGAGGACCTTTCTGTCTAAAAGCTTCTCTGCCTCTATCCTGGCCCCCGTACCTATCTTCTTCAGGGTCTCTCCCCCTTTTCCTATGATAATCCCCTTGTGTGACTCCTTTTCACAGTAGAGGGTCGCATCAATGCGGTATAGCTTCTTCTCCTCCTTCATGGACTCTATGTCCACGGCCACGCCATGGGGCACTTCTTCTGAAAGGCACCTTAGGACCTGCTCCCTTATGAGCTCTGAGACCAGCGACCGCTCCGTCTCCTCTGTCACAGTCTCCTCGTCATAGAAGGGCTCCCCGTAGGGCAGCAGGGAAAAGAGGGCGCAAAGAAGCTCCTCCTTCCCTATGGAGTGCTTGCCCGATATGGCTATTACCTTATGGAAATCCGCCAGCTGCCCATATTTTTCAAGTATGGGCGGCAGCACATTATTCTTTACCGTATCGCATTTATTGACTGCAAGCACAGTGGGAACCCCCGCCTTTTCAATGAGGCCCGCGATCTCTTTTTCCCTCTCGCCTATGCTGTTCACGGGCTCCACCAGCCATACTGCCGCATCTGCCTCCTTAAGCGTGCTAAGGGCGGCATCCGTCATGAATTCCCCCAGCTTATTTTTCGGCCTGTGTATGCCAGGCGTGTCGAGAAAGACTATCTGGCCACGCTCCTCCGTATAGACGCAGCGTATGCGCTTTCTCGTGGTCTGGGGCTTTCTCGATGTGATGGCAAGCTTCATGCCCATTATGTGGTTCATGAGGGTGGACTTGCCCACATTGGGCCTGCCGATAAGGGCCACGAAACCTGCCCTGGGCTGCCTGCCACCGCCGTCAGCCCCCAGGGGAAGCCCATCCTCTGCATAACCAAGATTCATATCCGCTTTTCCAGGCATCCCATCCTCATTCATACCAGCTGCCTCATCTCCTTGAAGAGCTCCTTATTCTCTTCTATCTTCTCTTCGCCCCCCACGGTGCAGATAATGGGGCTATTCTTCAAGGCAAATCCAAAGGGCGCAAGTGCCCTTATGGCATTTACATCTGTACTTAATACCTCATCCCTCTCCCTCTGCAGGTCTTCGTCACCGAAATTGCTTAAGTAAGCAGAGAGGCCCCTGTTCCCTTCGGCCCTGGGCGTGAGCGGCGTATCCATGTCGCTTATGGTGCCTATGATGTATTTCGTCATATCCCTGTCGGAGGCAGTGAAATCCGCTATGTAGTCCCCTGCATTATTGAATATGTCCAGTGTCTCCTTGAGATGCGGGTCCCTATAGGACACCATATAGCACTCGCCTGTCCTGGCCCAGGCGCTCATGCAGCCGTATGCGCCTCCCTTGACCCTCACATTCTGCCAAAGATAGTCATAGCCCATTATTACTTTTAGTACCTTCAGTGCCCCGTTGTAGGACAGACCCTCCTTAGTATAGTCTGCGGCTTTTGCCACATACTGCACCTGTGACGCGGTTTTAAATCCCTCGTTCCTTATATTCTCTATAAACTGCCACTCTCCCCTGTGGCTCACCTCGCCTGAGAGCCCTGCCGCAAAGTCGCCCAGTTTTTTTGCGGCGCTTAAGCAGCTTTCCTCAGAACCGGTCACGTCAGCCATTAAAAGATCCCTGTGCAGCACGAGGGACTTTACCCTATTGAGCTTCTGTATGAGGTCTGCGGCCTTTTCATCAAAATGCTCTTCTAAGTCGGATATGAGGTCATAGAAGGTAACTCCGTTACTCTCCTCCGCATAGGCGCTCTGGGCGGAGAAATAGGACATGGCCCTAAGCGACGCCGTGCTGTGGCCGGCAGATGCCATGGATGAGGACATGCGGCTCTTCATCATTGATATTACTTCCTTTAGCCGCTTCTTGTCGTCAAGCTTTGATGTGAAGAGTATCTCAGGTATCATCTTGAAAGCAAAGGGCAGCTTTTCATCGAGGAACTTCCCCCTGGCTTCGAACATGGAGCGGAATTCCCCCGGAGCTTTAAGGTCAGGATAGACACTTAAGGTAAAATATATGCCGCCGCTCTCCAGGTTTATCTCATTATTCAGTTCCCCATAGCTATAGTTCTCTGTGTCCAGCTGCCCCAGGACGCTCCGCCATATCCCAAGGTATGGCACAAGGTCCCTCGGCACAGGGTCAGTGTCAAAGAGAAGTCCCAGATAAGTTATCCCATTTGTATATACGTCGTGATGGAGCAGAGTTATCCCCTCAGCCTCATTCAGCTTATTCTTTAGTTTATCTGCCTTCTTCTCTATGTCTGAAATGGCGAGCAGGGGTATGGCCGCAAGCTCCTCAG
>JAGBNO010000127.1 GCA_017634355.1 Lachnospiraceae bacterium | reverse complement strand
TCGAACTGAAAAACCATATTCAGCTCTTTGCCCGAAAGGGAGGCATATTTTTTCGCCTCCTCCAGCGTGACGCCGGAGCACTCCCCCACTGTCATGATATCGTGCTTAGAAAGCACCCTCCTATTCATTTCCTGTATATACTCATGCACTTTAGGACCATTGGCCGCCTCATTAAAGGTGGCATAGCCCGTGGGCAGCAACTTACCGTCCGGGAAGGACTGGTCCTTGGAAATGAGGCTTATCACGTCCATCCTGAAGCCGTCTATGCCTTTTTCACTTAGCCACCACTCCATCATGGAGAAGACCCCGTCCCTTACCTTGGGATTGTCCCAGTTTAAGTCGGGCTGCTTTTTTGAGAAGAGGTGCAGGTAGTACATGCCGCTGTCCCTGTCCAGCTCCCAGGCGCTGCCGCCAAAGCAGGAGCCCCAGTTATTGGGTTCTTTTCCGTCCTTAGGCTCCCTCCAGATATAGTAGTCCCTGTAGGGATTATCCTTGGACTTCTTCGATTCCACAAACCACTTATGCTCATCTGATGTATGGTTCACGACCAGGTCCATGACTACCTTTAGCCCCTTCGCATGTGCCGCGTCTAACATCCTGTCAAAGTCTTCCATGGTGCCGAACTCCCGCATTATGGCTCTGTAATCCCTTATATCATAGCCATTGTCGTCATTGGGGGAATCATATATGGGCGATAGCCATATCACGTCAACGCCCAGCGCCGCTATATGGTCCAGCTTCGATGTGATCCCCGGTATGTCTCCTATGCCATCCCCGTTGCTGTCACAGAAGCTCCTCGGATAGATCTGATAGACCACGCTTTTCTGCCACCACTTTTTTTCCATAGTACTCCCTTCAGCCTTAAAATAAAAAGGTCTTTCAATATTACCTAAAGTAATTGTCTATTCCATTTGCTATCCCGCTTACCATCTTCGCCTGGAAGGACGCATCCTCCATTAGCCTGTCGTCCGAAGGATTCGTCATATAGCCCATCTCCAGTATCATGACGGGCATCTTGCACCAGTTGATGCCTGTCATGGTGTCATTCCCCTGCACGCCCTGATTCTTTAATCCCGTGGCGGCGCAGTAGGCTGTGAGTATGCTGCTCCCAAGCTTTTGGCTGGACGGCGCAAGGGAGGCTATGTATGGGTTCTTTGCAGAGGGCACCAGGGCCAATGCGCCTGAAATGCCCGAATTACTGGAGCCGTTCGCATGTATGCGCACAGATATCTCAGCCCCAAGGCCATTGGCGTACTCCGCCCTCTCCTTATTGCTTATGCTCACGTCGTGGGTCTCCCTGGTCATGTATACTGTATATCCCCTTCTCATAAGCTCAGCCTTCAGCTGCTGGCTTATGGCAAGGGTCAGCTGGTACTCAGGCACCCCGGTGGTAGTTCCCCTGGTGCCTCCTGTCACCCTGGCTTTCATTGTGGACGAACCCGGCCCATTGGGCTCTTTTTTGCTGTCTCCCCTAAGCTGATGGCCTGGATCTATGCAGACTATGTGCCCGCCTGTGGCGGCCGGAACCTGTGAAACAGCGGCGGGCTGTGTAGAAGTATTAGCCGTATCTGCCGCAGCCGTTCCGGAAGTCAGCAGGTCTTTTCGTATATAGCCCGTCTTCCCATTGTACTGCACCTGTACCCAATCCCCGGATCTTGACAGCTCCGTAAGGGCTGCGCCCTTTGGCAAAGTCGCAATGATATTCCCGTCATTTATCCCGGCGCTGCTGCGCATGCGCACATTGCTGCCGGAGGTATATACCTGCCCTGCCCCGAAGGATACAGCTGTCATTGAGAATATAGCGCATATCAGCAAAATCCCGCCGATCAAACGCCTTAAAAATCTGCTATTCATATTTATTATGCCTTTCTTTAAGTGCTGCCCTATGCCCATTAACGCCCTTTCTAAGGCAGGCTTACTGCTATACCTCAAACAACAGATCCCCATAACTGGGCATGGGCCAGTCCTCCTTGTCCACTATCATCTCAAGCCTGTCTATAGGATTCCTGAGGTTCTCCATATCCACTGTCAGCCTGTCCCTGCAGTAGTGAGCCCTCTTTTTAACTTCCTTTATGCTGAGCGCCTCTTCACTGTCCTTCATAAGCTGCTTCAATGCTTTCTGGGACTCGCTGGTGAGGCTGTTTACCTCTGTAAGTATCTCCCTTGCGGCAGAGGCATCCGCCCCTGCGGCCTCCAGGGCATTCACCGTCTCCGCAAGCTCCCTCAGATATTTGAAACAGGACGGTATGATGGATTTAGAAGCCATGTCCACCATAGTCCTAGTCTCTATATTTATCTCCTTCGCGTACTCCTCGTACTTTATCTCGCTGCGGCTTTGAAGCTCTGCAGCGCTGAATATATTGAAACGCTTGAAGAGCTGCACTGATTTTTCTGATGAGAGGGAGGGTATGGCATCCACCATGGAGCTGAAGTTCGGCAGTCCCCTGCGCCCTGCCTCCTTTACCCACTCCTCTGAATAGCCGTTGCCGTTAAAGACTATGCGCTGGTGTTCGTTCGCATATTCCTTAATAAGGTCATGCACCGCCATCTCAAAGTCCTCTGCCCCCTCCAGCCTGTCGGCGGTATCGGCGAAGGCCTCTGCGGCTATGGTATTAAGGACTATGTTGGGCGCCGCTATGCTGGAGGATGCCCCCAGCATACGGAATTCAAACTTATTTCCCGTAAATGCAAAGGGAGAGGTCCTGTTCCTGTCCGTGGCATCCTTCATAAGGTCAGGCAGCGTGCTTACCCCTGTGTCCAATAGCTCGCCCTGTTTGGAACTCGTGGCTATGCCTGTGGAAATGAGCTGTGACAGGACGTCTTGCAGCTGCTCCCCTAAGAATACGGAGATAATGGCGGGCGGCGCTTCATTTGCCCCTAAACGGTGGTCATTCCCCACATTTGCGGCAGACTCCCTAAGCAGGTCCGCATGCAGGTCCACAGCCCTCAAGATACAGGTGAGTATCATTAGAAACTGTACATTGTCGTGGGGGGTAAGGCCAGGATCCAATAGATTGATGCCGTCGTCAGTGACTAAAGACCAGTTGTTGTGCTTACCTGAGCCATTTACGCCCGCAAAGGGCTTCTCGTGCAATAGGCAGGTGAGGCCCTGCCGCTCCGCCACCTTTTTTAAGGTCTCCATAATCAGCTGATCATGGTCAGCCGCAACATTGCAGTCCTTATATATGGGCGCAAGCTCGTGCTGTCCGGGAGCCGCCTCATTGTGCTGGGTCTTTGCGGACACGCCAAGCTTCCATAGCTCCTCATTTACGGTGCGCATAAAGCTCTCCACCCTCTCCCTTATGGCGCCGAAATACTGGTCGTCCAGTTCCTGCCCCTTGGGCGGCATGGCTCCAAAGAGGGTATGCCCTGTATAGATTAAGTCCTTCCGCTTAAGGAATTTCTCCCTGTCTACAAGAAAGTACTCCTGCTCTGCCCCTACGTAGGGCATTACGCGCTTGGAGTGTTTATTCCCGAAAAGCCTTATCAGCCTGAGAGCCTCCCTATTCAGCGCCTCCACAGACCTTAAGAGAGGCGTCTTCATGTCCAATGCTTCGCCTGTATATGCGCAGAACGCCGTGGGTATGCAGAGTATGGCCCCTGCGGCATCCCTCCTCACAAAGGCCGGCGAAGTGCAGTCCCAGGCGGTATAGCCCCTGGCCTCGAAGGTAGAGCGTATACCCCCCGAAGGGAAAGATGAGGCATCAGGCTCTGATTTTATGAGCTCTTTCCCTGAAAATTCCATGAGCACCTTCCCGTCCTTCTGCACAGGAGACAGGAAGGCATCGTGTTTTTCTGCTGTGATCCCTGTCAGAGGCTGAAACCAGTGGGTGTAATGCGTAGCCCCCTTCTCCACAGCCCAGTCCTTCATAGCCTCAGCTACGACCTCGGCTATCACAGGGCCCAGTTCCTTGCCCTCGTCTATGGTTTGGCGCAGCTCCTTGTATACGCTTTTGGGGAGGCGCTCCTGCATTACTCTGTCGCTGAAGACATCCTCCCCGAAAATATCCGCTATGCTGAAACTGCGCCTATCGCCTTCCAACACATGCCCCATCAAAGATCCCTCCCGTAGTGGTGAATAGGAAAATAGCTGCTCATATTAGTCATCTTGAATTCAAAGCCCTGCTCCAGGAGGAAGGGTTCTTCATCCTTTTTCGGCGTACAATACTGTACATCCTCTACCCCATGGGCCTTGAGATAGGCAAATACCGTTTCAAAGAGCTCATGCAGATTAACCCCATCCTTTACATCCTTATACTCCATATATGTGACAGTAATGGAAAAATGATCCACGCTCTTCCCACTGCCCTTATCCTTATTCCTTGGGTCCTGTATCACTATTACCCCCAGCGGCTCCGCTTTTTCATCCGCCGCAGGATATACGGAGATATCTATCATCCCTATATCGTCGTCCTTTTCCGGAACCGCCTCTACCCTGTAATTCTCGTCCGACATCTATGCCCTCCTATTTCAAAAATGCTGTTTCTCCTATTTCAAACTATACTCCAGCCTCACGGTTATGGTAGCCGTCTTGTATCTGGACGAGGTATTGAAGGCCCCGTCATACGAATAGTCGCCCGTGCCCGAATTCTTCGCCGTGATCTGGAATACCCCCAGGCTGGAATTAGTAAGCTTGCCCATCTGGGCGCCTGAGCCATTTGCTATGATATTTATCCTCTCCCTCGCATTCTCCGTAGCCCCTTTGATGAGGTCCAGCTTCAGGCTGTCCAGCTGTGTATAATAATACTCCGGCGACCAGGATGTGAACTCTATGCCAGAATCCAGCAGGCTGGATACATCCCTTGAAATATTCTCTACCACATCTATTTTGGCAGAGGAAATAGCCACACTCTGTGTCAGGTCATAACCATCCGGCACGGAATATGCATAGTCCCCGTCAGAATTGTACACATCTCTGGTCTTCTGCTTTATGTCTACGGAATTAAAAACTATCTCAGATTCATCTATGCCGTTACTTATAAAATACTTTTTAACTATCTCCGCATCCTTCTTAATCTTATTGTAGGCCAGCTTCGCCGTGTCAGCATGGGCCATAAACTCCCCGCCCCAGGTAATGAGGTCAGACTCAAAGTCCACGCTGGCTGAGCCGGTAGCGCCTATGCTGTGCTCATTTGCCGAGCGGAAATGCGATAGTCCAAAGGCTATGGCTATGCAGCTTAGAACCACTGAAGCCCCTATTATAAGCGAGTTTACCCATTTCGACTGGGGCTTATTGAGATTTTCACCCTGCCGCGCAGTTTGAGAAAGCGTATCTTTTTCCATATTTTCATTCCCTTCCATAAATAACCTCCCAAATAACCTAGTTTTCAACTGTCCGCCCGTGCGGGTGCCGGAACGCTTGAAAGCCTTATCGCACAAAAACACAGGGGACAAACAATAAAATTATAATAAAAGGAGAGTTAAAAGTAAACTACCAAAAAGGCCGCTGCCTTTGCAGGCAGCGGTCCTCCATAAAACGCTTAAAATTTATTTTTTTATCTTTAATATCCCATTCCGGGTGCAGGCGCCGCAGGCATAGGAGGCTGGGGCTCCTTCTTCGTAGCGACGACTGACTCTGTGGTGAGGAGCGTGGAAGCTACGCTGGTGGCATTCTGCAGAGCTGTCCTTGTGACCTTCACGGGATCGAGTATGCCGCTCTTTACCATATCTACATACTCTTCGCTCATGACATCATAGCCCATGCCCGCCTTGGACTCTTTCACCTTGTTGATGATGACTGCGCCTTCCTGGCCTGCATTCATTGCTATGTAGTTAAGAGGCGCATCCAGGGCCTTAAGCACTATCTTGGCTCCGGTCTTCTCATCGCCGTCAAGGGTATCTACGAGCTTCTCCACATCCTTCTCTGCGTGGATATAAGCTGAGCCGCCGCCTGCTATGATGCCCTCTTCCACGGCCGCCCTTGTGGCATTCAGGGCGTCCTCCATGCGAAGCTTTGCCTCTTTCATCTCTGTCTCTGTGGCTGCGCCAACGCGGATGACTGCTACGCCGCCTGCCAGCTTTGCAAGCCTCTCCTGAAGCTTCTCCTTATCAAAGGAAGAAGTGGTCTCCTCTATCTGGTTCTTTATCTGGTTCTGCCTTGCGTCTATGTCCTTCTTCTCGCCGGCGCCGTCTACGATGGTGGTATTCTCCTTCGTGACCTTTACGCTCTTTGCGCGGCCAAGCTGATCCAGGGTTGCATCCTTCAGCTCTAAGCCCAGCTCAGATGAGATTACCTGGCCGCCTGTGAGAATGGCTATATCCTGCAGCATTTCCTTACGCCTGTCGCCATAGCCGGGAGCCTTCACTGCTACGACATTGAAGGTGCCGCGGAGCCTGTTCACGATGAGGGTGGTAAGTGCCTCGCCCTCTACGTCCTCTGCGATTATAAGGAGAGCGCGTCCGCCCTTCACGATCTGCTCAAGAAGAGGCAGGATGTCATTTACAGTGGAGATCTTCTTATCATAGATAAGGATGTAGGGATCTTCCAGCTCTGCCTGCATCTTATCCATATCTGTGCACATATAGGCTGAAACATAGCCGCGGTCAAACTGCATTCCTTCCACGAGATCCAGCTCTGTCTGCATGGTCTTGGACTCTTCAATGGTGATGACGCCGTCCTTACTGACCTTGTCCATAGCGTCTGCAACCATCTCACCGACCTTTTCATCGCTGGCAGATATAGAAGCGACATTTGCGATATGCGCCTTGCCATCCACCTTGGAGCTCATCTTCTTCAGAGCCTCGACAGCCGTATCGCAGGCTTTCTTCATGCCCTTCCTCAAGATCATGGGATTTGCTCCGGCCTCTAAGTTCTTCATGCCCTCGTGTATCATGGCCTGTGCGAGCACCGTGGCTGTGGTAGTACCGTCGCCTGCTACGTCGTTGGTCTTCGTCGCCACTTCCTTAACGAGCTGTGCGCCCATATTCTCATAGGGATCTTCTAACTCTATCTCTTTTGCAATGGTAACGCCGTCATTTGTGATAAGCGGAGAGCCATAGGACTTGTCCAGAACCACGTTCCTGCCCTTGGGGCCGAGTGTCACGCTCACTGTATCAGCTAACTGATCTACACCGGCCATCAGAGCTTTCCTGGCATCTGCGCCGTATTTCAATTCTTTTGCCATTTTATCTTACCTCCATTTCAGAAATAGCCTTTTATCTTTTTTATACCCAGTAAGGAACTGAATTCCATTACTGAGTATAAAACAAAAATCACTCTATGACCGCAAGAATGTCATTCTGGCGGACGATGATGACTTTCTCGTCCTTGCTGACCTCTATCTCAGTGCCTGAATACTTGGAGTAAATGATCTTCTGACCGACCTTCACTTCCATCTTTACTTCCTTGCCATCTACCATGCCGCCAGGCCCTACTGCCAATATCTCTGCCTGCTGGGGTTTCTCCTTTTCCTTTCCGGGAATCACGATTCCTGACTCTGTGGTCTCTTCTGCTTCAATCGGCTTCAAAACAACTCTGTCGCCCAATGGTTTTAAATTTAAACTCATCACGAAAACCTCCTTAAAGTTTCTACGGACTGCGAAACGTCCATCTTATCCCTTTGCTTGTTAGCACTCTTTTTATACGAGTGCCAATCAACGTTGCATATAATACTAGCCAAATAATATTGTTGCAAGTCGATAAAATGGAATTTATCTAACTTATATCTGGCATTTTCTCTCTTTTTTTCACTTTATCACTCTTTTGCTATATTTTTAGAACTATTGAGTCCCTCCAGTTCCCGAACAAGCCTAATGACCCTCTTTACCGAAATAGCCAGTTCTTCCCCGCTAAGCCGCATTAAGTCCAGGCCTTCCCTTAAGCCCTCTATGTCCGATTCGGCCCCTGGCATGATAAGGTCGTTCCCGGCCTTGATGGCGGCATCGGCGCTGCAGCTGTCCCCAAACCATGTGGTGGTCCAGTCGGAAATAACCAGGCCCTCAAAGCCCCATTCGTCCCGCAGCACGCCGGTCAAAAGCTCGCCATTGCAGGCAGAGTGTATGCCATTGATTTTATTGTAGCTACTCATCACTGCCTTTGGCCCTGCTTCCCTTACCGCTATCTCAAAGCCTCTTAGATATATCTCCCGAAGGGTCCTCTCCGATACGACGCTGTCAGAAAACATTCTATTGTCCTCTGCATTATTACAGGCAAAGTGCTTAATGCATGCGCCCGCCTTCCCATTCTCCTGTACGCCCTCTATTATGGCCACGGCCATGGTTCCCGATAGATAGGGATCTTCAGAATAATATTCAAAATTCCTGCCGCAGAGCGGATTCCTGTGTATATTTAAGGCAGGGCCGAGCCACACGCTTACTCCGGCTTCCTCCATTTCGCATGCTATGGCGGCCCCCACTTCCCTTAAGAGTTCCCTGTCCCAGCTGGACCCTAAGATGGTTGCCATGGGAAAGGCCGTGCAGCCATATTCCTTATCCACCCTGAGCCCCTGGGGGCCATCGGCAAAAGATAAGCTCCGTACGCCCAGGCCCTCAGCAATAGCAGAGCTATCGCCCGCCGCGCCTTTTACGATAGCGGATGTGCTTCCCACACAGGAATCCCCGCTCTTAAGCCTGGCGGCGCCTACCACAAGCGCAAGCTTTTCTTCATCCTTAAGTTCTCCGTATATAGACTCCTCTTCTTCTGAAAAGGACTCACTTTCCCCATAGCTATATTTGCCGCCCTCAAGCAGCTCAGCCTGGCAGTCCGCCACAGAAAGCCCGTTTTTCTGCAGCTCCTCTAATAGTTCTCTTTCCCGCTTTTCCCTGTCTTCAAGAGGTATGGAGAATTCTTCCAGGGACCTCACGCTAGTCAATAAATGGCGGCATTCAACTAAGACCCTGTCCTTATCCAGCTTAACTGCCCCTATAAGCTTGGAATAGACCAGGGAATCCCCAATCCATATACCGTAACTGCCTTCTTCCAATACCCAGCCCGGAAGCTCCGGGTCAAAAGAAGACAAAAGCCTGATAGGTATGCTAAAGCTCACATTCTCCGTAGCTCCGGCCGGTATAAGGTCCGTCTTCTTAAAGGCTATAAGCCTCCTATGCTCCTTTTCGAGCCTTCCCTTCGGACAGCCGCCATATACCTGAACGACTTCCTTAGAGGGCTGTTCCCCAATATTCCGCACGGAAACAGTGAGAATAATATTTCCTTCGCTAAAGCCCACTCCCTCCGAGCCCAGTTCGAATTCAGTATAGGACAGGCCATAGCCAAAGCCATAGCGCACGGGGAAAGAGAGGGAATCGAAATAGCGGTATCCCACATATATGCCCTCTTCGTATTTTTCCGTGGAAAGATCGTCATTTATATAGGAAAAGCTGTCCCATTCAGGATAGTCTTCATAGTCATAACACCAGGTGTCGGTCAGGTGGCCGCTGGGACTAATGCCGCCGCTTATAATGTCAGACAGCGCATTCCCTGCCTCTTCTCCTGGGAGGCCCATGAAAATGAGGCCTAGGATATTGCTGTGCCTGTCCATGAAGGACAGGTCCATGACCCCTGCCGTATTCAGGATAACTGCCACCCTGTCGTAGCTTGCGCAGACCTCATTTAAAAGGAGTTCCTCTTCATCGCTTAAGTAATAGTCCCCCTTTTCTTTCCTCCTGTCCCTGCCCTCCTCTGCATTCCTTGAGAGCACAAAAAGGGCTATGTGGGCATCTGCTTTCTTTATCCTCTCCCTGGGTTCGGAATAGGCCTCATCCACTTTCTCTTTGCTGTCATAGAGCCTTAGCCACTCTTCATTTGCGATCTGGTAGCCGGCATTTTTTAAGCCCTCATATATGGAAACCAGACGGCCGTTTCCCACGTCGGCGCTTCCGCCCCCGCATACCAAGGTATGTACTGCGCCTTCACCATATAGCGCAATACTGCTCCCTGAGGGTATGGGAAACATGCTGTCCCTGTTTTCCAGAAGCACCATTCCCTCAGCAGCCGCTCTGCGGGATAGGCCTGCATGTTTTTCCCGCGCCTTACTATTCTCAACCCGCGATCGGGCATGGCCATCGTCCATAGATATTCCTCTCCTTTTGATATTCTATCACTGCTGCCCCGCAGTCGCAGCCGCAGCTGCCGCCGCGGCGGCCTCCATTGCTGCCTGGAGGGCGGCGGCCTCCTGCGCCTGGGCCGGCGTAACTACCGGCGCAGGAACAACAGGAGCCGCAGGTACCGTCTGGGCAGGCGCGGCGGGAGCCGCTGTGCCGCTCCCCGCCTCGCTGTCATCGCTCTCGCCCTGATCCAAATATTTGCGGGCCTTATCCCTGTATGTGGATTTGGGGAAATTGTCCACAAGCTGGTGGAAGTACTCTGTAGCTTTGTCCTTGTCCTCTGACTTATCATAGGCCTGGGCCAGATAGTACAGCGCCTCATCATTT
>JAGBNO010000126.1 GCA_017634355.1 Lachnospiraceae bacterium | reverse complement strand
TTCAAAGATGCGCAGTATTTTTCTTCGAGTGTGCTGACCAAAAATCAGGCGCATAGCGAGCTATGTAACTGATTTTTGGTCAGTGCAATCGGAGAAAAAGACAAGCAGATTGAAAAGTTATTTGTGAACAGATCCTTAGTCAAATGATTAAGTAATTCGCTGCAGTTCCTTAACCCATACTTTACAGCGTCCGGCCTTTCCTATCTTTACTTCGAAGTCAGGGGAGCAGCCGGAGCACCGACCTTACTTAAGAATTCATCATAGAGCCGGCTGTCCAATTCGGGACTCTCCTTTGAAGCCGTAACCTTTGCGGCCGCCTGCCCTACCAGCTCTGCAAACTGCTTCGCACTCTCTTCGCGGAGCTGCTTATCCCTGGCCAAGGCGCGGCTGTTGGCGCTGGAAAGTATGTCTTCGGCTTTTTCATTGGCCTCGGATATTATCCTTTCATATTCTGTCTCTGCCCTGGACTGAGCGTCTGAAAGGGTATCCTTAGACATCTGCACTAGTTCATTGACCTTTTCCATATATTCTTTTTTCAGGGAAAGGGCTTCATCCTCTTCTTTTCGGACCTTCTCTCTCTCGCCCTCAATGAGTTCTTCCCTTTCCTTTAATATACGGTCTATGGGCTTCAAGAGAAAGAACTTTAGGATAAGGAACAGAACAATGACATTCACCACCGTGGCCAGTATGCTGAAAGGATTGATGGCTATGATATCCATAGATTATGCTCCTAAAACGAAGATGATAAGTATAGCTGCAACCAGAGCGTAAATGGCTGTGGCTTCTGCAAGGGCCGCACCCAGTATGAGGATATTCCGTATCTTTCCTTCCGCTTCCGGCTGGCGGGCCACTGCGTCGGCCGCCTTTGCGGTAGCTATGCCTATTCCTACTCCGGCGCCTATGCACCCCAATGCCGCGATACCTGCACCTAATGCTGTCAGACTCATTTTTTCTCCTCCTGTCTGAATATTACATTTTATTTATCCCAAAGCCATTAAGGCTGTCCTTAACCTATTCAACTGCTTCCCCTATGTATATTGACGTAAGAAATACAAACACGTAGGCCTGTATCAGACCGTCAAAAAGGTCAAAGTAAAAGCTGAAGGGCACAGGCACCACAAAGGGCAGTATGCACTTAAGCAGCTCCATGATTATGAAAGCCCCGAAAATATTGCCAAAAAGCCGCATACAAAGGGACAGCGGTTTAATGAAAATCTCCAGTATATTGATGGGGGTAATGACGGCTATGGGCTGGCTGAAGGATTTGAGCCAGCCGCCTACGCCCTTCCGGAGTATGCCTGCGAGCTGTACCATGACTATGCTCATAAGGGCAAGGGCTATGGTCACGTTGAGGTCCTTTGTTGCAGGCTTCATAAAGGTATAGCCTTCAGTGACAGAGGTTTCCAATATGCCGGAGAGGTCTACGACGGCAATAAATATGAGAAGCGTCATCGTAAATCCGGCGTAGGACTCGGCCGCTTCTCCCAGCATGCTGCGGGTGACAGATCTTATCCACTGCACGAAGGATTCTACGGCTACCTGCCGCCTGCCCGGCTTTTCAACCCTTAAATTTCGGGTCAGAAGTATGCAGGCTAAAAATATGGCCACCAGAATTATCCACTGATTGACTATAGATTCAGTAATTGCTACCGGCCCTATATGGAAGATAGTTTTGACTCCCAGTTCTTCTACAAGCCGCTTTCCTATGTCCAAAATAAAAGCCCTCCTATAAAGAACTACCAAAGGCGAATTATAAACCTATTTTTGGATAAAGTCTATTCATATTTATTATTGACGGCTTTTTTAGCGAAAACTATAATTAATTCAAATGATGTCGGGTCATAGTGAGGAACTGCGGCAGAATGCACAAGTTATTTCTGAACAGTTCCTGACGAGAATGGTGTTTTTGGAGCTTTTTAAGAGCAAGGTGGCGGTATGAATGAATCCAGGAAAAAAGTAAAGGCCGATACATTTGAAGGCGAGGACAATGTGATGGTGCAGGACTGCCTCTATGGCGGGGAGAGCGTGCGGCTGCTTCTCGTGAACGGCACCAGGGAATCTGCCACATACCTATTGCCCGGCAAGCGGAATGAAATGGTGTTCAACTATATGAAGCACCTGAATCAGGTGTATGAGATTGTAAAGGGGGGCTGCGACACACTGCTCCTGGGCGGCGCAGGCTTTGCATATCCCAAGTATTATATCAGCCATTATCCCAAAAGCCGGATGGATGTGGTTGAGCTGAATTCATATATGTATGAACTGGCCATGGAATACTTTTTTCTGAAAGACCTCTACAGGGATTATGACCTTGAGAATAATGGCAGGCTGCAGGTTTTCATTGAGGATGGCAGCCAGTATCTCGTACGGAACGAGAAGCATTACGATGTTATCATAAATGACGCCTATCACGGCATAGAGCCTGACAAGGGGCTTATTTCTGAGGATACAACAAGGGAGATTAGGCGCGGCCTAAAAATGGGCGGCGTGTATGTGGCAAATATAATCACTGCCTTGAAGGGCAGCGGGGCGATATTAGGCCAAAAAACCATGGAAGTTTTTAAGGCGGTCTTCCCTTATGTGGAGGCGCATCCCTGCGAACCCAACAGAAATCCGACGGAGAGCCAGAATATTATGTTCGTTGCGTCGGATAAGAAATTTGAGTGGGTGGATTTTCCTGAATAAGAACCGCGATTGTATTTTGTATTTATCCAGCCCCTATCAGAACATCGTAAAAATTGATTTCTAACATTCAAAAGCAATAGGAAATCAATCTAAAATTTCTATTAAATTTGTTGACAGAAAAGGCGGTCTCTAGTATATTATTAGCACTCGACAGAACAGAGTGCTAATAATTGAAATATAAATAGAGGAGGCGCTTATGATAGTAGTACCTGTTTATAATATGTTAATAGTGCCTGACGCCAATGTGTTCATGGGTACGCAGCAGTTCAAGAATCTGACAGGGAAGGATCCGGAGACGGACGAGAGGGTAGTATTTCTGCTCTGCAAGGACGATATCTCCAGGGACCAGGTAGCGGAGGACAGCTTTTATCCCATAGGCGTGACCGGCAGCATAAGGGAAGTGAATGATACCGGCTATGTCATAATGCGGACAAATGAGAGGGTGCATATAGATGAGGTAGCTATAGGCTTAAGGCATTCCATAGAGCTTACTGCTTCTATGCTGGGCGATATATACGACATAGATCCCGACGAGGAGAAAAAGCGGCTGGACAAGCTGAAAACGAGGCTCACCGAATTCACTTCCCGTTTCCAGTGGGGGGCCGTGGTGCGCAGCTACATCTCCCATTGGAAGTCAGTGGCAGAGGTGGGAGCCGCGATGTCCATGTGGCTCATAAATACTCCTGAGGAAAAGTACCAGGTGCTGGAGACAGACAGCCTGAAGGACAGGAATGAAAAAATAGAGCGCATGCTCTACGAATATGTAGAGCTGTCCAGCTTAAACAGCGAGGCGCAGGATGCCAGGGAGAGCGACTACAGGAAGGCCTACAGGGAGGATGCCATAAAGCGGCAGATGGCTTTCCTGCAAAAGGAGATGGACGAGCTGCACCCTGAGAAGGTTTCCGACATAAGGCAATTCGAGATAAAAATATCTGAGTCGGGCATGAACGAGACTGCAAAGGCTGAGGCGGAGAAGGTACTGAACCGCATAAAGCAAGAGGGCAAGAATTCTCCTGAGTATGGAATGCTCTACGATTATCTGGACTTCTTAACGAGCCTTTCTTGGAAAAAAGAGCCCATGGAGCAGATAGACTTAATAGAGGCGGAAAAGATACTGGACGAAGACCACTATGGGCTAAAGAAGGTCAAGCGCAGGATACTGCAGCAGATAGCGGTAATGGACTTAAACCAGAAACAGGCAGGCTCCATTCTTCTCTTCGTGGGGGCTCCCGGCACGGGCAAGACCAGCATAGGAAAGAGCATAGCGAGGGCCCTCGGCAGGAAATATGCGAGGGTCAGCCTTGGCGGAGTGAGGGACGAGGCCGACATCAGGGGGCACCGCAGGACTTATATAGGCGCTATGGCCGGAAGGATAATGGACGGCATACATAAGAGCGGCGTGAATAATCCCGTAATGGTGCTGGATGAGGTGGACAAGATCGCCTCTTCCTACCACGGGGATCCCGCAAGCGCGCTTTTAGAGGTGCTTGACCCAGAGCAGAACAATACTTTCACGGACCACTACCTGAATGTGCCATACGACCTGTCGGATGTGATGTTTATATGCACGGCAAATTCGGTCGATACCATACCGGAGCCGCTGCTTAATAGGATGGAGGTCATAGAATTCAATGGCTATACCGCCACGGAGAAGTTTCAGATCGCAAGGCGGCACCTTATACCAAAAGCATTGGAAAGCACCGGCATCAAAGAAGAGATGCTTGAAATAGGAGATGATACCTTAAAGCGAATCATTTCAGACTTCACAATGGAGGGCGGGGTCAGGAGCCTTAAAAAGAGAATAGATACGCTCTGCCGCTATGTAGCCGTGGAGCTTGTGAAGAATAAGGAAGCGGTCCTCACCGTGAAGCCTGAGGACCTGAGAGAGTACCTGGATACGAGGCCGGTACGCCATGACCATGTGCTGGAGAAGAAGAAGGCGGGCGTAGTCACGGGGCTCGCCTGGACCAGCGCAGGCGGAGACATATTATTCATAGAGACAGTATTCACTAAGGGAGACGGTAAGGTAATAATCACAGGCCAGCTGGGAGATGTGATGAAGGAATCCGTGCAGATAGCGGTGAGCCTTGTGAAGTCGGCTTTCCCTGAGAGCGCAGGGCTTTTTAAGGAAAACGACCTCCACGTCCATGTTCCGGCAGGGGCCACGCCTAAGGACGGGCCTTCGGCAGGCATTACCCTGACGACTGCCATTGCCTCCCTGGTCACAGGACGTGCCGTAAGCCCTGAATTTGCCATGACGGGCGAGGTGTCGCTAAGGGGAGTCGTGATGCCCATAGGCGGGCTTCCCGAAAAGCTCATGGCGGCTGTAAGGGCAGGTATTTCAAAGGTATTCATACCGGATGAAAATATGGATGATCTTAGGGATGTGCCGGAAGAAATAAAGGAGCAGCTTACTATTATCCCTGTAAAGGGCATAAGCGATGTCTTATCAATTACCGGCATAGTTGAAAGCGAAGGTATGGAAGAGGTGGCATGAACATAGATATGCCCATAGGTTTTATGGACTCAGGGCTGGGAGGGATTTCAGTGCTTCGTGAAGCGCTGAAGCTAATGCCCAGGGAGGATTACATTTATTATGGGGATTCCCTGAATGCGCCTTACGGCGTACGGCCTACGGAAGAGATACGCGCCCTTACGGTAGCCGTAGTTGAAAAACTCCTGGGTCATGGCATAAAAGGGCTGGTGGTGGCCTGTAATACCGCCACCAGCGCGGCAGTGAGGTATCTAAGGGAAAACTATTCGGGCCTTCCCATAGTAGGGATAGAGCCGGCGGTGAAGCCGGCAGTGGAAATGAGCCATGGCGGGCGCATCCTCGTGATGGCGACTCCCATGACCATAGCTCAGGAGAAGTACAAAAGGCTTTTGAAGCGTTATGCCGTGGGCAGGGAGATAGTGTCAGTCCCATGCGCGGGGCTTATGGAATTTGTGGAGTCAGGGGATTTCGAGGGAAAGGATCTGAACGGCTACTTCGAGGAACACCTTGCGCCCTATCTCACAGATGATACAGAGACCATAGTACTGGGCTGCACGCATTATCCCTTCATACGTCCCCAGCTTAAGGCATACCTGGACAATGATGGCATTTCCATAATCGACGGAAGCGCTGGAACGGCCAGGGAGATTAAACGCAGGCTCATGGTTGAGGGGCTTTTGCAGAGCGACAGGAAAGAGAATGGAACAGTAACCATATTCAATTCGTTGAACAATAATGAAATTATAGAGCGCAGCGAGGCACTGCTAAAAATGAACCTGGTGTACTGAGGCCGGATAGTTATCGGGACTGGCAGTATAGTATAACACTACTGGAATTTTGCCTTTCAGTGTTGACATGGCTTATGTAAGATCCCATCTTTAACACTTACTGATAGTCAAAGAGCCGCCAAACCCACGTACTAAGGGGATTGGCGGCTTATAGCTTATATGCAAAAGTGTTGTATATTTACCCTACTGCAAAATTTTCTTTATTTTCTTTCCAAGATCCTTGGGACGGTAGTGCTTGAAGTCCAGCCCAAGACCAGTTAGTTTTTCTAATGCGTCCAGTGTTTTGCTGCCGGTATATAATGCCATGTACTCTACGTCGTGTACGTTTGTCACGTTCATGTTCTTCAGCGTATCTATGAGGTTATCCGTGGTTACGTGTGTTTGCTGATCGTCAAGCTGGCACTCAAGCAGCCGATAAACGAGAAGAGCAGTATAACATATCATAAAGTGTGCCTTAATCCTTCTGGTTGCTGAATGGTTTACTGGCCGTCCACAGAAGTTCGTCTTCATGATACGAAAGCAGTCCTCTATCTGGTATCTTTTATGGGATATGCCGAGTATGTCTTCCGCCCTGTCCTCGAGATTTGTGGCAATAGCATAGTAGCCATCGTATTTTTCTTCCTCCGCGATCTTGTCTTCGTCAATTTCGTATGTTACGGTCGCTTCTTCACCGGATTCAGTTTTCGATAGGCGTTTCATGAACCGCCGTACATCATTCGGTCCCTTTTTTATTTCTTCCGGGTCATTGATCTTTAGCAGGTTTCTGGCACGTTCTACCTGCCGCGCCCTTATAGTTCGCTGGTATTCCATCATCTTGCGAGAGAAAGTGACAATGATGCGCTGAGGAAGGAGAGCCTTCACTTTCACCTTTTTTATTTTTCCATTTTTCAGAACCTTATCCTCGTATAGTCCAAGGTCATACGTCTGGTCAGCTGTGAAGGATTTGTAGGCAAAGCCGTTATACAGGGATTTATTATCTTCGTCAAACCGGTCAAAAGTTTTCATCCTCTCTATCGTAACGGGCTCATCGTTGTGGAGAAGCTTATAATCGGTATCACTAAAAACAGCCTGTTTAAGAGTATCTGACAGTTTCTTTATAGACTGGGTAACTATAAACGCCTTTCCCCCCATACTGTTGAATTTCCTTATGTTGTAGGATCCCAGGCCAGCGTCGGCACAGTATATGAATTTTGCACCTCCAAGCATTTTTGTGATTTCTTTTTCAAGCGGAACGGCAGTGACCTGTTCGCTTGTGTTTCCCGGATGAAGGCACATGCTTATGGGGATGCCTCTCTTATCCATGAACAACCCCATTTCCACGATGGGGTTTGGCCTGTGCTCCTTGCTGGCTCCATACTTTCTCAGTCCCTGCATGATCTCTCCCGTCACCTCGTCGACAACGATGTCGTCCTCACGCTCGCACTCAAAGTAGAAGTTGGTGCAGTCATAATAAAGCACTGATGGATCACGTTTGACGGCATTATTGCTCTTTTTGTAAAGCCAGGAAAGATAGGGATCATAATTCTCTTCCAGTACGTCCATGAAACGCAGGATATGATGGTACTCGAAATCCGGCTTTTCGTAGTACGCATCCAGACGGTCCCAGGTGCCAAGCTTT
>JAGBNO010000125.1 GCA_017634355.1 Lachnospiraceae bacterium | reverse complement strand
TACATAATGCGCTGTATTTTTGTCCGAGAGGGCTGTTCAAAAATCAGGCGCATAGCGGGCTATGTAACTGATTTTTGAACAGCTCTATCGGGCAAAAAGACAAGCAGAATGTACAAGTTATTCTGTAACAGTTCCTAAGTAAGCGTAAAGAGATCAGCCGATCAGATCGCACAGAATTTTTCTTCGAGACCGCAGGTCGGGATGAGGGCGCCTATGCGTGTGGCCCATGAATGGGCTATGTGACCAAAGCCCGACCTGCGCAATCGGGGTAAATGGAAATCCTGTCATCAAATGGCATTCTTTAGGATTTCCAGGATTGCATCCGCGCGGGAGCGCCAGCTATGGCTCTCCCGTGCTATTTTGTTTCCGGATCCTGCGATCTCCATTAAGAGTTCGGGGTCTTTCAGTACAGAGCCGTAGACCTCAGGGATTTCATCTATGTGCTTAAGGTCGAAGAACAATATGTCCCGCCTGTCCGTGAAGTGCTCCCTTAAGGCCCTGGAGGGGTCGGAGAGGGATAGGGCGCCGTTAAGCATGGTATTATAGACCCTGTCGTGCCCACCGTCCTTGAACCAGGGCATCACATTGAGTGCCGCGCGGGACTGCGCCAGGGCTTCGAGGCACTTAAGGGAGTCCACGCCACCGTGGGAAATGAGTTTTTCCGGACGTTTAAGGGGCAGCGCCTCATAGCCCGAACCGAACACATGTACCTCAAATCCCGCATCGCATAGGGCCTTTACGGCCTCTCCCCTGAAATAGTGCCTCACCTGCAGGTCTATAAATATCATGTTTTCAAAGCATTTCTTCAGATACTCATCATCTGCCCTGTCCCCAAAGGCTTCCTTTATCATGTTCTCGGCGGCATATTCCAATGTCTCGTCAGGGTGGGATATGAGGTGGCGGCAGAGCCCGTGGTAAAAGTCTATTACCACCTTTTCGCAGTGGGATATGCATTTTTCATAGGAGTCGGGAGGGACATAGTGGCCCGTAAAGACCAGGTCGTACTTCCTTTCCTTAAAGGGGATACGGGGTATGTCCCTATTTTCCGACAGGTCGGTGCCGCCAAGCTCCAGAAAATCCTCTGAGTTTATTTCAGGGAAAAAGCGGCGCATATACTCCCTGTGCCCCTTATCTATGGAAATCTGCCTGTAGTTTTCCGGCACATGCGCGAATTCCTCGTGGTAATAATAGGGGTGGTCCACTGCCATATTCACATAGGGGATGCCGGATTCATTCCAGAACACAGGCTCTTTTCCCCTGCAGAGGCACTCGTCGTTCATCATGCCGTTAAAATTGAAGGCAAAGGCTGCGGTGTCGCCGAGAACTATAAATTCCTGCATTTTTCTGAAAGAATCCTCAGGGTCCATGCAGTTATAGAAAAAAACATTATGCCCTGCTTCCGTGAAATAACGGGCAAGCTCAAATGAGAAGAATTCAAGGGATTCGGTGGTATTTTTAAAAAGGATTATATTCATTTTACACTTATTATTGGGGCGCTGCCCGTTGGATGCCGTAGCCTTTGGATTTGCGTCAAAATCTCTCAGCGGCTATCCCCTCATCGCTCAGAGAAAAATTAATTGTATCGGCTACTTTCTTAAGTTCCTTATCATAAACAATGATACTCAGTCCGGATTTCTTGATATCATAATTAGTTCCTCCTATCGTTATTGAATAGGTATGGGCTTTTGAGATCATTTTCGAGGTATCGGCTATAAAGTTATAAACCGTAAGGCCGTTTCTTACCGAGCCGGAATAGTTTATGTCTTCATCAGTAAGCCTTTCCGTTATGTTTCCTTCATCAATTACGGCAAAATAGTGGGAAGTATCGCCTGCCAGCCTTAGGTCGGTTTTTATTCCTAAGGAATAGAGGGCGGCCATCATTCTTTCATCTACTGAGGAGCTTATTTTTCTGGGGAAAAATAGAAATATGGAGTACCTTTCTTTTTTTAACATTCCAAAATATTCGTTGATATCGGTAGTGCTTTCCAGCCTGATATTCTCGACTCTGCGCTCAAAAAATTCCCTGCTTTTGTCGAAAGAGCTGTCCTGCCTTCCTTTAATGCCATATTTCCCTGAAAGGAGCCTGCCCATGTACATAGTGAGCTTTTCCGCGCCTAAGTAGTTGGGGTGGTCGTACTGATTTTCAGAGACCTTATACTGTATCTCCTTATACAGCTTTTCTTCATTAAAGTCGTAGTAGGGAATGTCGTGCTTTTCCGCATAATCCTTTGTGGACTTATATCTTCCGACAGTTTCCCCGTAAGGGATATTGACATATATTAATTCTATCCCGTTTTCTTTGCAGAGGCCGCTTATCTTTTCCAGATATTCGTCTGCAATTAAAACCATTTCCTCAGGGTATGCGTCTTCTGCCTCACTGTCCTTTATCACCGTATCTATGGCGTCCGGATCCGACCCGCCCAGCACGGTATGGCCCTTAACTCCGTCGTGCCCGACCATTGGGCCCTCGGTATAATCATCTTCCGTAAGGTTATTCCATCTTGTATGGTATCTGATATTCGGGAAAATATAGCTTAAAGCGTCCTGGCTTGGGTCTATCTTTTCAATGGCGCAGGCCGCCTCCCATTTGAGGGGCGACAGGCGCATATTGTCCATGGGCTTCCTGACGGAGGCCTCGCTGCAGTTCAGTTCGCTATAGACATAAGCATCCCTGTACTTATGGAATGTATACGTTTCAAGGACAACGGCTTTTGGGGACTGGTACTTAAGAGCCTCTTTAAGCCAGTAGTAAGTGACTAACAGGCTCTGCTGCTCGCAGCCCATATTGTAGCTAGTTATCCCGAAATTATCATACAGCACCTGGGGATTAAAGGCACAGACGGCATGGGAGCTCCCAAAAAAAAGCACGTCTACGCTATCCCGTTTCAGCTTATAGAAATTTAGGTAAGTATTTGTCGGAGACCAGGTCTTATTGAAATAGTATTTAGGCTTAAGCATTTCATTTGTGGCCCTTATGCTGGCAAAAGTTATTATGATAAATAGTATGAACTTCAGGAAAAGCAGGAGCCTTTTTCTTATCATCCCTAGAATCTCCCGTAAATAAAGGCTTGCGAGTCAAATCCGTAGCCGTATGTACCAAAAATAAGAATAAACAATATAGCGGCAATATAAATGGCCCACCTGATAAGTATGTTGAATTCCAGTATCCTGTCCCTTATATCCATTCCCTTTTCATCTGCTGTGCTGCTTTTTGGGCTGTAAGAAACGGAATCTGCCTGCGGCCGCAACATTTCGCCCCTGCGGCTTTCTGCAATACAGGGCTTACTGCCTTTCTGTAAATAAGTCTCCTGGACGAGGCTCACTGCCAGCAGCAGCAATAAGCAGAGCACCAGTACAAGGCATTCCTTCCAGTTTAGCCCAAGCGCAAATAGTGATTCGTCTGTCAGTATCCAGAAATTATGGACCGTGAAAATGGTCATTATCATTTTTATGCCTGTCTTAAGTGTCTCTGCCCTGAAAATTATCCAGGCCAGCATAACAAGGAGGAAGGTAAAAATGGAGCCCGCAAGCCTCCTAAATGCGCCGAACCTAATGAAAAACTGCCTGCCGCCTATCCTGTTCCTCAATGGTTTCAGTAAATCCCCTGCAATCTGGTATAAACCATGCAATAGTCCCCAAAATAGGAACTTGAAACCGCCACCGTGCCATATTCCGCTCACAGTGAAGGTTAGCAGGATATTTATATATTTCCTGAAAATCCCATTTTTACTGCCACCCAAGGGGATATATATGTAATCCCGTAGCCACATGCTAAGTGATATGTGCCACCTCCTCCAAAAATCCTTGACCGATGAGGCCAGGTAGGGGTGCTTAAAATTGTCGCTTAAGGCTATGCCAAATAAAGCCGATATGCCCAGGGCAAGGGTGGAACAGGCAGAAAAGTCCGCATAGAGCTGTAAGCTGTAGAGTATTCCGGCTATCATGACATACATTCCTTGGTATGCAGGAAAATTGTCAAATACAGTGTCAACGATTATGCCGGCCTTGTCCGCAATGCATAGCTTAAGGAAAAAGCCCCATAGGATAAGCATAAAGCCTTTGACTAACTTTCTTTCGTCAAACCTGTGCCCTTCCGTCAGCTGGTGAGAAAGTTCGCTGTACCTTGGTATGGGCCCCTGTATTATCTGGGGGAAAAAACTTGAGAAAAGGAGGAACTTCAGGAAATTGTGCTCAGGCTCAGTTTTCCTTAAATAAACATCGGAAATATATGACAAAAGCTGCATGGAATAGAAAGCTATTCCGACGGGGATAAACCACCACTCCGGAATACTGCGCCTCAGTATAATGTCTGCTGTAAATTTAGCTTCCTTTATTGCGAGCAGGGGCAGGGCAATAGAAAGCACGGCAATGAAAAAGAGGGCCTTTCTATATTTTAGCGTCTTTTGCATTAGAAGGCATATAATCCAGCAAAAAAATGACCCGCCTATGAACATTAGGAAGCCCTGCTTTACGGGTCCGGTAATATGCCAATAAAAAGAGATGCTGCCGAGGAGTAGTGAATACCACCTGTATTTCAGTGGAAGCAAATAGTATATGAGCATGAGCAGCGCTAAGAAGATATAGAAATATAATGAAATATAAGCCATTTCCTTCATCCTCGATCGTCATTTGCACCGAATCCATAAGATCTTATGAACAGTTACTTATGCGGTGAAGCCGAATGGGCCAGTGCGGCAAAGCCTCTGCCGGTGAGGATTTGCGCCGAATCCATTACTGAGTATAACATTATTTGGAACAAAAGTGGATTTTTTTTTGGCCGGTAACGGCGGGCGTCTATGCTTTACTTGATTTTTTGCGGGGGTGAGTGGTCAATCACATAGAATTGTGCTAGAATGTCACTGTATAAATTCATTTCCTAATAGCAAAGGAGCTTCTCATGAAATTCATATCCTGGAATGTGAACGGGCTTAGGGCCTGTGTCAGCAAGGGCGGTTTCCTGGATGCCTTTACGAAGCTTGATGCGGATATCTTTGCGGTGCAGGAGACTAAGCTGCAGGAGGGGCAGATAGACCTTAAGCTTCCGGAGGGCTATGCGGACTACTGGAACTATGCGGAGAAAAAGGGTTATTCGGGAGTGGCCGTATTTGCCCGCATGGAGCCCCTTTCCGTGGAGCTGGGCATGGAGGAGTTCAAGGCGGATAATGAAGGCCGCATAATAAGGCTGGAATACCAGGACTTTTACTTTATCACGGTCTATACCCCTAATTCCAAGGACGGGCTCCTAAGGCTCGATGACCGCATGGACTGGGAAGATGCATTCCTTAAATACGTAAACGCCCTGCAGGAAAAGAAGCCCGTCATAATATGCGGGGACCTGAATGTGGCACATGAAGAGATAGACTTAAAGAATCCGAAGACCAACCACAGGAATGCCGGCTTCACCGATGAGGAGAGGGGGAAGATGACGGTCCTTTTAAGGGAAGGGCATCTTCTGGACAGCTTTCGTTATCTCTATCCGGACAGGGAGGGAATTTATTCATGGTGGTCCTACAGGGGCAGGGCAAGGGAGAATAACGCAGGGTGGCGCATAGATTATTTTCTCTTATCTGAGTCTTTGAAGGACAGGATAGAGGGGGCGGGGATACATACTGAAATCTATGGCTCCGACCACTGCCCTGTGGAACTGGTCCTGAAATAAATGCAGCAGAGGCAATACACTTCATAAATGTAAGGGCTTTTGGAGGTACTGATTATGCTTAGGGAGGGGTGCGCCTACGAAAGAAAGGGATGATGTCAAAGTGACGCCCGGAGTGCCATTCCCTTTAGGGGTATGGACAGAGCAGGGCAGGATACATGCGGCTATAGAGTACAGGGGAGAAAAAGCCCTGTATATGAGGCTTTTCGACCTTAAGGACAGGGGCAAAAAGCTGGACCTGCCTTTTCCCATGGACAAAGGGCTGGGATATGTGTACGCCATGACCATAGAGGGCATAGATCCGCATAGCTATGGCTACTGCTTCCTGGCAGGGGGGCAGGAATTCATGGACCCTTATGCAGTGCGGACGGCCGGAAATGAGAAATGGGGGGACAATAAGGCTATCGCCCTCTTTCCGAGGAAGAGGGAAGAGGCGGCGGGGCTGCGCCTATTGCCCTATGCCAGCCTAATAGAGGGGGAAAGCACATTCGGCGCCCATAGCAATGAGATAAGGCGGCCGTATAATGAGACCATACTTTACCTAATACATGTAAGGGGCTTCACGAAGCACAAGAGTTCAGGAGTAAAGCATCCGGGCACTTTTGAGGGCGTGGCGGAAAAAATCCCGTATATTAAGTCGCTGGGAGTAAATGCCGTGGAGCTCATGCCGCCGTACGACTTTAACGAGGTCATGCCGGAGCCCGTCTATCTGACTGAGGCAGAGGCCCAGGAGGGGATGAAGTCCGGCGCAGTGAAGAAGAGGCGCATTAATTACTGGGGCTTTACAGGGGGGAATTATTTCACGCCTAAGAATAGCTATGCGGCAGGCGGCGACGGTCCGGCCTCTTTTAAGGCCATGGTGGAGGCATTTCACAAGGCGGATATAGAGGTGATAGTGGATTTCTATTTTGCGCCTGAAGCCTGCGCGTCATTCGTGCTTTTCTGCCTCTACCACTGGCTCCTCATATATGGAGTGGACGGCTTCAGGGTGATGGGAGAGAAAGTGCCCGTGGGGATGATAATGTCTGACCCCTATCTCTCCAAAACCAAGATATTCTTCGAAAATGCCCCTGAAGGGGATGCCTTGACGCATAGCAATAAGAATATTGCCGTGATCAATAGGGCGTATCAGACCGACATGAGGAAATTCCTGAAGGGGGATGAGGATATGCTGCATCCATTTACCTTCCATCTCCTTGAGCATCCTGAGGAATACTCCCTCATTAATTTCATGGCAAGCTATGACGGCCTCTGCATGTACGACATGGTCTGCTACGACCAGAAGCACAATGAGGCAAATGGGGAGAACAATAGGGATGGCACTGACTACAACTACTCCTGGAACTGCGGCGTGGAGGGCCCTACCAAGAGAAAGGCCATAAATGCCCTTAGGATGGAGCAGCTTAGGAATGCCTTTACCTTCCTCATGCTCTCCCAGGGCGTGCCGGAGATAAAGGCGGGGGATGAGTTCCTCCACAGCCAGAAGGGGAATAATAACGCTTACTGTCAGGACAATTCCATCACATACCTGAACTGGGAGAATGTGGAAAAATATTCAGAGATGGTGGAATTTGTGCGTAAGCTCATCTCTTTCAGGAAGGCCCATCCAGTCTTTCACAGCAGGGAGAAGAAGAGGATGATGGACAGCCTTTCCTGTGGCTATCCGGATATTTCCTTCCACGGGGACCAGGCCTGGGCCCCCAGGTTCGACAATTTCTTCCGCCACATAGGAGTGCTCTTTGCAGGGGCTTATGAGAAGAATGGCGAGGGGGTCTGCGATGGGGATTTCTACATGGCCTCCAACATGCACTGGCAGAGCCGGCGCTTCGCCCTGCCCAATCCCCCAGCGGGGAAGCAGTGGGTGCAGGCTTTCTCCACCCTGACCGGCTTCAAGAATGAGAGGCGCCCCATAGAGGGGAGCAGCTTCTTAGTAAACTGCAGGTCCATAAGGGTGCTCATGACTGTGGAAAAAGGCCCTGATTTTGCGGCGGCTCCTGACAGGGACGCTTAAATGACTGTATTTGCGCTAAAGCTCCTGGCTGTGCTCTCCATGTTTGTAGACCACTTGGGGGCTGAAATATTTGTGCATGAGCTATGGATGAGGCACTTTGGGAGGCTGGCCTTCCCCATATACGCATTTCTAATATCTGAGGGCTTCAGGCATACGAGGAACCTGAGGGCTTACCTTTCCAGGCTTTTTGTCTTTGCGATAGTATCAGAAGTACCTTTCGACCTGTATTTTTCAGGCTACTTTCCGGACTTCGGGCATCAGAATGTTTATTTTACGCTGTTCCTAGGGCTTTTTGCCCTCTATGTGATAGTGGAGAGTAACAGCGGCTTTTTAAAAGCCGTGGCACTGGTGGGAATCTGCCTCATTGCCCAGGGCTTCCATACGGACTACCGCTATCCGGGGGTGCTCCTTATAGTCTGCTTTTATTACCTGAAGGAATTCGAGCTGCTTAAGTGCCTTTCGGCCATTTGTATAAATATAAGGCTCTTTCCGGCATACGTACAGGCTACAGGCTGCCTTGCGCTTTTGCCCATTTACTTATACAATGGGAAGAAAGGCCCGAAGTGGCGCTTCTTTTTTTATGCCTTTTATCCCCTGCACCTCATCCTGCTGTATGGGATAAAGCAGTGCTTTTTGGAGGGCGGCGTTTCTTCTTAAGGAGCTGAACAGATCCTAAGTGCAGGTTTTTTGTGGCGGGGCACTAAGTAAGCCCCTAAGGAAGGTGTTTAATGAAAAAGCTCAGTTTCCATCCGATCCAGCACTTTTTGACCGTGACGGAACACAGGCTCTTGGTAATGAAGCTCTGCTTCAAGGTAGGGCTTTACCAGCAGGGGCTCTTACACGACCTGTCGAAGTACTCCTTTGCCGAATTCTGGGTAGGGGCCATGTATTACCAGGGGAACAGGAGCCCTAATAATGCAGAGAGGGAGGAGCGGGGCTATTCTTCGGCCTGGCTGCACCACAAGGGGCGGAATAAGCACCATTACGAGTACTGGGTAGACTACAACTCCAGGGCGGAATCTGCTGAGGAGATACTGATCCCTGTGAAAATGCCCATTAAATATGTGGTGGAGATGCTTATGGACAGGATTTCTGCGAGTAAGGTCTACAATAGGGGCAATTACAGCGACGACCTGCCGTTAAAGTACTTTGCCTTCAGCATGGAAAGGATAACCATGCATGAGGACACGAAGAGGCTTTTATATAAATTATTGAAAATGCTGTCTGTAAGGGGGGAGGAGAGGACTTTTAAGTTTATAAGGGAGAAGCTTCTTAAACGCGCTGCGGCATGAGGCTCCAAGGAGTTAATAATAGGAAATTTTGCGGGTGGATTTTTAGGAGGAATAAATGTCTGATAATAAGAAAAAGATAATACTCACGGGCGACAGGCCCACCGGACGGCTGCATGTGGGGCACTATGTGGGGTCGCTAAGGCGAAGGGTAGAGCTGCAGTCGGATGAGGCTGTGTCCGACATGTATATAATGATAGCGGATGCCCAGGCCTTGACCGACAACTTTAAGAATCCGGAGAAGGTGAGGGAGAACATAATGAACGTGGCTCTGGACTACCTCTCAGCGGGCTTAGACCCGGAGCGCTGTAGCATACTCATACAGTCACAGGTGCCTGAGCTTACCGAGCTCACATTCTACTATATGAACCTCGTGACTGTATCTAGGCTGCAGAGGAATCCCACCGTAAAGAGCGAGATACAGATGCGCAATTTCGAGACCAGCATTCCCGTGGGCTTTTTCTGCTATCCCATAAGCCAGGCCGCGGACATAACGGCATTCCAGGCTACCCATGTGCCTGTGGGGGAGGACCAGAAGCCCATGCTGGAGCAGACCAGGGAGATAGTGAGGGAATTTAATTCCACTTATGGGAAGACCCTCACGGAGCCGGAGATCATGCTGCCTGAAGCGGCTGCCTGCCTTAGGCTCCCCGGCACGGATGGAAAGGCGAAAATGAGTAAGTCCCTGGGGAACTGCATATATTTATCTGATGAACCTGATGACATTAGAAAGAGAGTTATGTCCATGTTCACAGACCCCGGCCACCTTAAGAAGACGGATCCCGGTAAGACAGAGGGGAACCCCGTTTTCATTTATCTTGACGCATTCTGCTCTGATGAGCATTTTGCGGAATTCTGCCCTGAATATGCGAATCTCGAAGAGATGAAAGCGCATTACAGGAGGGGAGGCCTGGGAGACGTAAAGGTGAAGAAATTCCTTATAAACGTGCTTTTAAGTACGCTGGAGCCCATAAGGAATAAGAGAAAGGAATTTGAAAAGGATCTGCCGTTTGTCTATGAGGTACTGAAAAAAGGCACGGAGGCGGCAAGGGAGTGTGCGGCAAAGACATTGAGCGCTGTGAAGCGGTCCATGAAGATAGATTATTTTGAGGATGATTCCTGGATAAGGAGCTGTAGACAAATTAACTAGTCAGATTGCGAAGGATATTTTTTCGAGTACCGGCGTAAAATACACGCCTGGAAGAAAACGTAGCCGTAGCGAGCTACGGTGCAAAATGTGCCAGTGGCACATTTTGCACCGTTTAGATGCGCTTTGCGCATCCGAGGCCGCGGCATTCGATAAGGGGCATGGTATGCATGAGCTTCCAATAGTAGAGGACATCATACGCTGCATGGACAGGGAGAGCGGGCAGCGGGGCTTTTCACGGATAAGCGAGATAAAGCTCTCTATTGGGGAGCTCTCCGGCATGGTGGGGGAATGTGTGCAGATGTACTTCGACATACTGTCTGAGGGGCATAGCTGCGAGGGGGCTAAGCTTGTCTTCGAGTATAGCCCCGTTAAGTTTATCTGCAGCAGCTGCGGCAGGGAGTATGAAAGAAGCCCTGATTTCAGATGTCCCGCCTGTGGGGGGGAGGGGATAAGGAAAAGGGGCAGCGGAAGCGAATTCTCCATAAAATCTTTTGAGGGTGAGCCATGACAGGCTTTTAGGCCCTCAATTGCTTTACAGCAAATAGTCAGATATTGAAAAAACCACAGCAATATAGGAGGGAAGATATATGGATTCAGAAAAAACAGTAGAGGATATCATACAGGTACTGGAGATGCAGGAGGAGATACTGCAGTTCTCGCATTTTTCCAATGAAGACGCACTGGAACTGGGCCGCTTTATGCTGGAGGAGGCGAAGAAGCACGAACTGAAAGTAGCAATAAGCATAAGGAGGGCCAATGGCCTTATAGTCTTCCAGGGGCTTATGGACGGCACGAACCTGGACAATGAGGCCTGGCTGGACAGGAAATTCAATACGGTGAACAGGGAAGAGGTGAGCTCCCTCGCCTGGTTCATGCGGCTTAAGAAGAATGACCAGACCATGGCTGACAAGTTTATGGATGAGGACATATATGCCTGCGCCGGCGGGGGCTTCCCCATACGGGTGGAAGAGGCCGGAGTAGTGGGAGTCATACTGGTCTCAGGATTAAACCATGTACAGGACCACGACTTCATTGTCCGCTCCTTGAGTAAGTACCTGCACATGGATGAGGTGCCGAGGATAAGGAAGTCGGACGTGGGGAGGTAGAGCTTATAGTTAAATCAGGTTCTCCAGCGTCTCAAAAAGCACATCCGGCTGCACGGGCTTCGACAGGTGGGCGTTTAAGCCCGCCTGCAGGGAGCGCTGCACATCTTCGTCAAAGGCATTGGCCGTAAGGGCTATGATGGGTATGGTCTTGGCATCTGCACGGCTTAAGCCCCTTATGGTTGAAGTGGCGGTAAGCCCGTCCATTTCGGGCATACGCATATCCATAAGTATGGCATCGTAATAGCCTTCAGGTTTTGAGGAGAACAGGTCTACGGCTATGCGCCCGTTCTCCGCAAGATCTGCCTCTATGCCCCTCATTTCAAGGATTTTCATCATTATCTGGGCATTTATCGCCATATCTTCTGCCATTAGCACCCTCCGGCCTTTTAATTCTGCCTTTTTCTTGGCTTCGAAGGTCCTGTTTTTCCGCTTGAGCGCGCTCTTGAATTCATCTAAGAGGCTGCCGGTGAAGAGGGGCTTTGCTATGAAGCTGTCCACGCCTGCGGCCGTGGCCTCTTCCAGTATGTCGTCCCAGTGGTAGGCCGTGAGTATAATTATGGCGGATTCTTCCCCTATGATGGAGCGTATCTGTCTGGTTGTTTCCACGCCGTCCATTTCAGGCATCTTTAAGTCCACTATTATGAGATTATAGGGCTTTTGCCTGGCATGGTGCAGCTTCACCATGCTGACTGCTTCCTTGCCTGAAAGGGCGGTCTCTGAGGCTATGCCTGCCTGGGAGAGGACTAAGGAAGCATGGTCGCAGGCCACAGGGTCGTCGTCTATGATAAGGACGCTCATATCCTGGGGGCATATCTCTACTTCAGGGTCTCCCGACTCCTGCCTGTCTGAGTTCTGCAATGTCACAGTGACGATAAATGTGGTTCCGGCGCCTTTTTCGCTCTCTACTTCTATGTGGCCATTCATCATCTCCACTATATTCTTGGTAATGGCCATGCCGAGGCCGGAGCTGCCATAGCGGTTCGTATTGCCTCCGTTCTCCTGGCTGAAGGCATCGAATATCCGCAGTATGAAGTCTTTACTCATACCTATGCCGCTGTCCCTGATGGTGAAGCGGAGAGTGGACTTATTGTCAAAGGCGGCGGTCTTTTCTACGATAAATTCCACCTTGCCGCCCTCATCAGTAAATTTAACGGCATTGCCCAGTATATTTATGAGCACCTGCCTGAGCTTCGTGCTGTCTCCTATGAAGTAATCATTTAGCTGGCCGTTTATATGGCAGTCGTACTCCAGGCCCTTTTCCTGGCACTGGCCGCTGAAAATGATATTTATCTGCTCCATGAGCTTGGAGAAAGCGAATTCTTCATGTCTCATGGCCATGCGGCCGGACTCTATCCTCGACATGTCGAGGATGTCATTTATAAGGCTTAAGAGGTGCTGGGCGGAGCTGCCTATTTTTTCCAGATAATCCTTGGTGGAGGGGGATAGGCCTTCCTCATTGAGTGCGAGGCTGTCTAAGCCTATTATGGCATTCATGGGAGTGCGTATCTCGTGGCTCATATTGGATAGGAATACGGTCTTTGCCCTGCTGGCTTCCTCTGCGGCCTTAAGCGCATCGCTTAAGGCCTGGTTCTTTGACAAGGAGTCCCGCATTTCGGCATCTATGTCTGTGAAGCCTACGCCGACGGCTTTTATTTCCTGCTGGCCGGAGCTGTCCGTATTTTCCACATCTGCCATTCTGAGCATCTCATGGCTCTCTATGCCGTTTTTATTTACAAGGTAGCGGCATGCGATAATGGGGTCATTCTTAAGACCAGTCCTGATATTCTCTATCTTTATGAAGTCCAGGAAGGCGGGGCGGTACTCTTCGGAGACATATTTCTCCGCATAGGCATAGAATACTGAAGAAAAGTCGAAGCTTCCGCCCTCCTCTGAGGGGTCGCTTTCGTCCGCTCCGTGGCGGTAGCATAGGGATTTTCCGCTGTCTAAGTTTACATAATATACGCTCCTGTAGTCGGATGCCAGGGCGGTTATCATGCTGTCCTGCCGCTTTCTGACCTTTTCCTGCTCTAATAGCTCGTCCTGCAGCGCAAGCCTCTCTTCCAGCTCCTGCTGCATGAGCTCCGAGGTCTCCCTTTCCATGGCGAGCTTAGAGGCCTTTTTCATCTGGCTTATCATGAGGCCGAATATAATGATGAGCACCAGGGCAGTTAAGAGGGACTGCATTAGTCCCCTCGCCACTATGCCGTCAGAAATGGCGCTTATCTGCTCGCTGATGACGCTCTCCCTTATTAAGTAGGTCAGCATCCAGCTGGTACTGTGCACGGGCACATAGCAGAGGGTCTCTTTTATGCCGTTAAAGGTAAAGGAGACTATGCCCTTGCGCCCCGTGTGGAAGTCCTCTGTCATTTTGCCTATGCTGTAGCCTGCCTCAAACTGGGCTTCCTGCATGGCAGCAAGGAGGTTGTCTCCGTTTGCAAGGCCGCCCAGGACAGCATTGGAAAGGGTATCTCCCTCTGAGGTGTAGAGGTTGCAGAAGGTAGTGCTGTTGGAGTTGGACTGCAGGGAAACACTTTCAATAAGCTTGTCCATGCTTATTTCCATGAAGCAGACTAATAGATGCGTGTTTTCAAATGGCAGGCTGTCCACAGGGGTGGCTATGACGGCTTTTTTTGACTCCCCTCTGGTCTTTTTCAGGGATATTTCTGGTTCTGAGAGAGTGAGGTAGTCGAAGGCGTACTGGTCTATGTCTGTCCTTGTGCCCCTGGAGGTGTAGATAAGGCCGTTTTCGTCCACAAAAGCGAACTTTTCCAGGCCGTAGAGCTGCTTCATTCTGACTTGGTAGGCCTGCAGGGCCCCAATGCTCGCATAGTCTTCTTTTTCCATGAGGCCCAGGGCGACATCCATATTTTTTATATAGCCGTTCAGGGTGGACGAGACCACCTGTTCCCTCCTGCCTGCGAGCTCGTCTAAGTAGAGGAGGCTCACATTGCGCACTGCGGTCTCTGCATCGCTCTTTGCGGTCCTGCCGGCGAGATAGGTGCCGGCTATCAGTATAATAGCCACTATAAGGCTGCCCAAAAGGGCTATTTTCATAGTATTATTGCTGCTAAGGGATTTCATGGTCTGCCTCCCAGGGTATATAGATAGCTTGATTATAATGGTTTTAGGAGAGTGTTGCAACGAGGGATTAAACTATAAGTACAGTTGTGGCTTTTGGTGCTGTATGGTAGTATTTTGAAAAAATAATGGTTACTGCTGAAGGGGGCCTTGCCCAGGAGGGAGGCTTTGGTTCGCATAGGCATGGTGGCGGGATATGGCAGGGAGCAGATAGACAGGCTCCTTATGAGGTACGGGCGGTATCCGGGGCTATATGCGAAAAGCCTGGCAGAAGTTTTCTAATAATTCGGATACTTAACTATGTATAAAGTATATTTTGTTCCGGCCATGCACCCTGTGGCGCAGGGCATTTTGTATACTTTGAGTGAAAAAAGTAAAGCCGGAGGAGATAAAGATTGCCAACAGTTACTAGAAGAATAGAGGAAGCAGATGAGCAACTCTGGGCATTATTCTTAGAATAGCGGAACAGCATATATTTATCACGATAAGAAAATATGAATTCATAGAGGTAGTTTATGAAATATAGCATTGATACATACCGACTATATTTAAAGGAAAAACAATTCCACTATTCGATGAGGATGCGCGTAAAGATGAGGGAGAAGGTGGATCCTGTAATCCTCCGTAAAGCAGCTAACGAGGCCATCAAACGGTATCCCTATTTTGCTGTAAAACTGAAGATTGATGATGATGGAGGCTTTGTACTGTTACCGAACGATGCGGAGATAGCTGTGCTGCCAGTCGAGGGGAAAACCAGGGATCTTGGAAGCAAGGAAGTGAACTATCACCTATGCTTCATCGAATATGAGGAACAGGTAATCTATTTTAATATGAGTCATAGCCTTTGCGGTGGAAAGGGAGTACAGCCGTGGATCATGACGAATGTGTATCAGTACGTGAAGGATAAATATGGTAAAGAGCCCGATGCGCCGGGAATAAGAAAACCCGGAGAGGAATTGCTAGAAGGAGAGGACGCTGAACCCACGCCGGAGATGCTTTTGGATGAGGAATCCCCCTATAAAGGCAAATCAAAGGATCCATATACGCCTTACATCGACTATATCAATGGGATGTTCAATCCTTTTATAAGCTATTCGTGCTATCGCTTTTACACCTTCAAACAGGATGATATAGTCAGGTTCATCAAGAAAAACGATGCAAGTGTACAGTCCTTTTTTGTCGTTATTGTCGGTAAGATGCTTGACAGGGTGTTAGCTCCCAAGCACCCCGTCATTGGAGTGAAGATAAGCCACAATCCATGTGGAGACATAGGGCTTCCCAATTCTCACTCTGATTTTCTTACTGCGATATACATAGATTACGAGAGGGAGCAGCTAAAATGGGACATGAAAAAGCTAGGCACAATGACAAGGGGGCAGATACAGATCCAAAGCGATCCCACCGAAAGCAGCCGCCAGCTAAAGGGACTGTTTGCTTATTATGAGGAGATAGACAAGATAAAAGGCTTGAAGGGGAAGATGGAATATGCAACAAAACATAATTTGTCCAGCGGAAAAGAAGCCAGAAGACATACATATATGTGCAATTACTCCGGCCGGGCTGAATGGGGAGAAGTGGCAGATTATATCGAGGATTATGTGGCCATAGTAGAAGGAAACATAATATGCGAGGTTACTTCATTAAATGACAGGATTTTCCTGACGCTCCCGCAGGTAATCAGGACGGACAAATATGCCGATGCCCTTAACGAAGTGCTAAGAGAGCTTTCCATTCCGTTCAGTGTCAGCGGACCATTTGAAAAACGACTTCCTAAGCATACCCTTCCAGATGCTTAGCGGCCAGAACTGTGATGCCCTGTGTCGGGTTTTTAGGACTGCTTATGCCCAACACTGTCGAAGAAGTCCCTTCATAACGCGGCTTAGGGCAAGTAATATTTTGGAGGTATAGATGAGCAAGATAAACCCAATAAGCAAAGAACACATAGAGGAATATGGAAGAATCTACGCAGAGGCGTTTTCAGAAGAACCGTGGAACGATTTGTGGGAGGTTGATGACGCCATTGTACATATTAGGGAACTTATGGATTCTGACCAGGCCTATGGACTTGAATATGTGGCTGATGGACAGGTGGTTGGATTTATACTGGGGACATCTATGCTCTTTCATTATGGGAGGACATTTGAAATAAACGATCTGGCCGTTGACCCGCGGTATCAGAGGAAGGGCATTGTGAAAAGGCTTCTGGAACAGTGCCTGGAAGATATCAAAGAGAAGGGCATGGTCGGGGTCCACTTAATTACCGCGGAAGAAGGAATGCTTCCTTCATTCTATGAGAAGTTCGGATTCAAGAAGGAAAGCAGGGTAATATTGATGGGAAAAGACCTGTGAAGATAACTTTATCACCTCAAATCAGAGTACTATGGAGTACTATTATTATGGCATGTTTTCAAAAAAATTCAACAAAAAAATCCCTTTTGGGGACATTAATTTGTTACCCCTGAGTTCCGAAGTTGAATAATCCATAGATAAACTGCTAGCCCTTGTGGATAGCGGAAATTTTTTGTCAATAATCTGTATATTAGGTATAGCGTTATATAGCGGTATATGATATAATACCCTTATGGAGGGCATTATGCTATGTATCTGCACAAACTTAAGAAGCCGAATGGAGATATTTATCTCACCATCAAAGAGAAAT